>PLKM01000040.1 GCA_003141095.1 Acidimicrobiaceae bacterium
CACGATGACGTGACAGATTTCAAGAGCAGTCCCAACGGGATTCGAACCCGTGCCTCCACCTTGAGAGGGTGATGTCCTAGGCCACTAGACGATGGGACCATGAAGCAAGTGAATGGCGACATCCACTCGATTCGCTCGGGGGCAAGGACTCGAACCCTGAATAACTGGACCAGAACCAGTTGTGTTGCCAATTACACCACCCCCGAAGGGCTTGGCAATCTTATATGAGTTGGCCGATCAACCGCCAGACGGCACCGTGGTGCTCGTCGAGGGCGTCGTCCACGAGCTCAGCCGGCCGTAACCAACGATGCGTCCGACCCCGACGTCCAGTGTCTCTTTCAGGTAGAAACGCCAGAGCGAGTGCTTGATCGTCGGCGAGTTCGGCACCGGTGACGGCACCGGCCTCAGGCCCTGGGCCGAGGAAATCGCCATGGCCCGGTACTCGTGGAACGGATCGGTGACCGTGATGACGCTGACGAGGTGGTGGGCCCTCAGCTTGGGCATCACCGTCGACACGTTCTGCCAGGTGTCGCTGCCCGATCCCTGCAGGATCCGAGATCCCGGCACGCCGTGCTGCACGAGGTACGCGGCGGAGACCCCGGCTTCGGTGTACACGTCACCCGGTCGGTTCCCGCCCGTCACCGCGATCCACGGGGCGCGGCCGTCACGGTAGAGCAAGAGCGCCTGGTCGAGGCGAGCCTGCAGTTCCGCGGAGGGCGTGCCGTTGTCCTCGGTGGTGCCAAAGACGAGGATCGCCTGGGCCTTGGCCGTCGAGTGCTCGTGGCCGGTCAGCCAGATTTGGATGAAGGTCACGCCGAAGTACAGCACGGCGAGGCTCACGACCGCGGAGAGGACGCGCAGCAGCAGCTTCAACGGACCGAGAATCACTGCGAACTTCGTGCCAGCGCGTCGCGCAGACGTTGAAGGGTGCGCTCGCGCCCGAGCAGCTCGAGGGACTCGAAGAGCGGCGGGCCCACGAGCGTGCCCGTCACCGCGCAGCGGATCGGGGCCTGGGCCTTTCGCAGCGCGAGCCCGAGGGCCTCGCCGATCTCGATGGTCGCTTCGTGCAGCGCGTCAGCTCTCCAGTCGACGTCGCTGAACCGCTCCACCGCCACGGCGAGCAAGGTCTGTCCCAGCGGATCGTTGCCAACGGACTTGGCGAAGGCGGTCTCGTCGTAACTCACCCCGTCCGAGAAGAAGAACCCGACCATGGCGGGGATCTCGCCCAATGTCGCGACGCGCTCTTGCACGAGCGGGGCCACTTTCGCGTAGAGCGCCTCGTCGAACTGGTCCTCGCTCCAGCCGGGCTCGCGGTCGGTGGGCCTCCACGCGCTCGACCACGGGTTCACCCACGGCGCGCTCTGGGCGAGGAACTCCTCGGGCGTGAGACTTCGAATGTACTCACCGTTCATGTGCGCCATCTTCTTCACGTCGAAGAACGCCGGCGAGTGCGACACGTCCTCGAGTCGGAACTGCTCGATCAGCGTCGCGAGCGGGACAATCTCCTCGTCGCCGCGCGGACTCCACCCGAGCAGCGCCAGGTAGTTGACGAACGCCTCGGGCAGGTAGCCCTGGTCGCGGTACGACTCGGTCGCCACCGGGTCCTTGCGCTTCGAGAGCTTCTTGCGCTGCTCGTTCACGAGCAGCGGCAGATGGGCGTAGGCCGGCAGCGCCACGTCCTCGTGCAGCGCGTCGTTGAGCGCCTCCCACAGCATCATCTGCTTCGGGGCGTTGGAAAGGTGCTCTTCGCCGCGGATCACGTGACTGATCCGGTCGTTTCGATCATCGGTGACGTTGGCGAGCGCGTAGAGCACCGCCCCAGACGACTTGGCGACCACGAAATCATCGATGGTCGCGTTCGCGAACTCCACGTCACCTCGTATGAGGTCGGGCACCGTGGTGACGCCCTCGCGGGGCGTCTTGAATCGCAGGGCGGTCAACGGCCCCTGGTCGAGGCCCCGATCGCGGCAGAAACCGTCGTAGCCCGGGGTCTTGTTGTCACCCTTTCGCTTCGCCACGTCGTCACCGGTGCAGTCGCAGTAGTAGAGGTAGCCGCCGCCATTCAGTGCGGCGACGCTCGTTGCGTACTGCGCCTGGTTGTCGCTTTGGCGAAACGGCCCCTCGTCGAGGTCGAGACCGAGCCAGTCCATCGCCGAAAGAATCCCGTCGACCCACTCCTCGCGATTGCGTTCGGTATCGGTGTCCTCGATGCGCAGTATGAACACGCCGTCGTCGTGCTGGCGCGCGACGAACCAATTGAAGAGGGCGGACCTTGCCGAGCCGACGTGAAAGTATCCCGTGGGCGACGGAGCAAAGCGGACCCGTGGTCCGGCCATCAATTACTCCTCGATTGAGATGGCGCCGTTGGGACAACTGGCCACCGCTTCGCGAACTTTGCCCTCGAGCTCGGGTCCGGGGTTGTCGTTCAGGATATAGAGGAAGCCGTCGTCGCGCACTTCGAAGATCTCCGGGGCGATTCCCATGCAGACGGCGTTGCTGGTGCACAAATCAAAATCGACGTTGACCTTCATGACAACTCCTTCCGGGTTTTCGTCCATCGTAGTTGCCCGGAGGATTGACGGGAGAATTGGCGTCAGCGCGTGCGTATGCTTCGTGGCGACACAAAGGACGACTATGGAAAAGCGCTCGCTCGGTTCACTTCAGGTTTCGGTCGTCGGGATTGGCTGCAACAACTTCGGCTCGCGCCTGGACCTCGCGGGCACCAGCGACGTCGTGCACGCGGCGCTCGACGCGGGCGTCAACTTCTTTGACACCGCCGACATCTACGGGGCGACCCAGTCGGAGGTCCTGCTCGGACAGGCCCTCGCGAAGCGTCGCGGTGAGGTCGTGATCGCCACCAAGTTCGGCATGCCCATCGACGATCAGCACAGCGGCGCGAAACCCGACTACGTGAAGCGAGCGTGCGAGGACTCGCTGGCGCGTCTCGGCACCGACTACATCGACCTGTACCAACTGCACTACCCCGACGCCACCGTGCCCATCGCCGACACGCTCGGGGCGCTGCACGAGCTCATCGACGAGGGAAAGGTCCGAGAGATCGGCTGCTCCAACCTCAACGTCGCCCAGCTCAAGGAAGCGAAGGCCGCCGCCGGGGCCAGACCGTTCGTCTCGGTACAGAACCAGTACTCGCTGCTCGCGCGCGATCCGGAGCGCGACGGCGTGCTGGATGCCTGCGACGAGTTGGGCCTGGGCTTCCTGCCCTTCTACCCCCTCGCGAACGGACTGCTCACGGGCAAGATCCGTCCCGGCGAGCCGCTGCCCGAGGGAACCCGGCTCGCCACGATGCCCGCCGATCGCAGTGTGCACTGGCTGAGCGACGAGTTCCAGGATCGGGTGAGCGCCCTGCTGCACTTCGCCGAGGAGATCGACATCCCCATCCTGAGCCTGGCCTTCTCGTGGCTCTTGAGTCACCATCAGGTGGGTTCGGTCATCGCCGGAGCCTCGAGCGCCGATCAGGTGCGAGCGAACGTCAACGCCGTTCGCGAGCTGAGCGCCGCGCAGATCGAGCGACTCAACGAGCTGAGCGCGTGACGCCTCAGCGCAACGACACGACATCTTCTCTGGAGACCGGGGAGAAGCAATGGCGGTCGAGATAGATCCACACGCGCTCGACGGATTCGAGAAGGACTCATTCAGTGCTGACGGGCAGACGCACGACGTCTACCGCGTCGGCGCGGGTCCCGCTGTCATCGTTATCCACGAGATTCCCGGGATCACGCCCCTGGTCGCGGCGTTCGCGCGAAAGGTCGCCGAGCGGGGGATGACCGCCGTGATGCCGCATCTCTTCGGCACGCCCGGTCGCCAGCCCGCCGGATCGTACGTCATGGCCGAGATGGCCCGCGCCTGCGTGAGCCGGGAGTTCGCGACGCTGGCTCTCGGAAAGACGAGTCCCATCACGCGCTTCCTACGAGAACTGGCCAGCCACGAGTTCACCACGTGCGGTGGCCCGGGTGTGGGGGCCGTCGGGATGTGCCTCACCGGAGGGTTCGCCCTCGCCATGGCCGTCGACCCGGTCATGATCGCTCCCGTGCTCAGCCAGCCCTCCATGCCCTTCGCCCTCAACGCATCACGCAAGCGCGCGCTCGGAATCTCCGACGACGATCTGCGTGTCGTGAAGGACCGGGCGTCCGAGGGGCTCTGCGTGATGGGGCTTCGTTTCACCGGGGACAAGGCGGTGCCCGGCGAACGATTCGCGAGACTGCGCGAAGAACTCGGCGACAACTTTGTGGGCGTCGAGATCGACTCGTCGCAGAGCAATCCGTGGGGCTACCGCAAGGGGGCCCACTCGGTACTCACCGAGGACTACTCCGACGCACCGGGTTCTCCGACCCGTCAAGCGCTCGACGACGTGCTTTCGTTCTTCGCGACGAAACTGGGCGTCGACTGAACCGGTCACAACCGGTCCAGTCGACGCCCGGCTTCTTACGAATTCTTGACCGTCGCCAGGATCTTGGTCAGCGTGTCTTTCGCGTCACCGAAGATCAGCATCGTCTTGGGGTTGTAGAGCAACTCGTTCTCGATGCCGGCGAAGCCGGGTCGCATCGAGCGCTTCAGGAACAGGACATTCTCCGCGAGGTCCGCGCTGATGATCGGCATGCCGTAGATGGGCGAGTTCTTGTCGTCCTTCGCCGCCGGGTTGACGGTGTCGTTGGCCCCCACGACGAGTGCGACGTCAGCGGTCTGGAGCTCGGAGTTGGCCTCGTCCAGTTCCAGCAGTTGTTCGTAGGGGACATTGGCCTCGGCGAGCAGCACGTTCATGTGGCCGGGCATGCGCCCCGCAACGGGGTGGATGGCGAAGAAGACTTCGATGCCCTTGGCTTCGAGCTCTTCGGCGAGCTCGCGCAGCACGTGCTGCGCCTGGGCCACCGCGAGACCGTAGCCCGGGATGATGACGACGCGGGTCGCGAAGTTCATGAGCACGCCAGCGTCCTCGGGAGAGCCCGAACGCACCGTGCGGCCATCCTCGCGAACGCCATCGCCCGTGGCGGTGATGTTCGAACCGAAGGCCGAGAACAGGACGTTCGAAAGGCTGCGGCCCATGGCCTTACTCATCATGCGGGTGAGCAGGATACCGGACGCGCCGACCAGGGTACCCGCGACGATCAGCAGGTTCGAGCCGAGCGTGAAGCCCGAGGCCGCGACCGCGAGACCGGTGAACGCGTTGAGCAGTGAGATCAACACCGGCACGTCGGCACCACCGATGGGCAGCACGAAGGCGATGCCCAGGATGAAGGCCAGCGCCAGCAGGATCCACAAGAGCGCGGTCGAGTTCGTCACCAGGATCGTGATGATCAGCGCGAGCGCCACGACGCCAAAGACGCCGTTCAGGATCTGCTGGCCCGGGTAGGTCACGGGACGGCCGGTCATCAACTCCTGCAGTTTCGCAAAGGCAATGGCCGAACCGGCGAACGACACGGTACCGATGAGCACGCCGAGCAGGACTTCGAGCGTCACGTAGGTCGCGGGGTGCGTGGCCTTGATGTGCACGAACTCGGTGATGGATACGAGCGACGCCGCGCCACCACCCACACCGTTGAAGATCGCCACGAGCTGGGGCATGGCGGTCATCTTCACGAAGCGGGCCGTGGGCACCGCGATGATCACACCAATAAACATGGCGAGCAGGATGAGCCATACGTGATGAAGCGCGTGACCATCGACGAACTTGAAGAACGTCGCCACGACCGCAACCAGCATGCCCACCGCGGCGATACCGTTGCCCATACGGGCGCGCTTCGGACTTCCGAGGCCCTTAAGGGCCAGGATGAAGGTCGTCGCGGAGAACAGGTAGAGCAGGTCAATCAGTGTTTCGCGACTCATTGAGCAACCTCTTCAGTCTTCTTCACAGCCGTCTTCGGCTTGGCCTTGAACATTTCCAGCATGCGGTCGGTGACCACGAAGCCGCCCACCACGTTCAACGTGGCGAGCAAGACAGCGAGGAAACCCAGGACCTCTTCGAGGTTCGTGTTGGCCGCTCCGAGGATCAGCATCGAGCCGACCAGGATGACCCCGTGAATCGCGTTCGATCCACTCATCAGTGGGGTGTGCAAGATGCTCGGCACCTTCGCGATGATCTCGATGCCCACGAAGATGGTGAGCATCAGGACGGTGGCGTACTGCAATAGAACGTTGCCCATTAGGCGTTCTCCTTCACTTCAGGGGTAATCGCAACGTGGGCCACGCCCAGTGCCTCGGCGGTGGGACCGTGATTGACGTCGCCGTTCCTGGCGACGGTCGAGCCAATAACTACTTCGTCATTCCAGTCGGGGTTCAGTTGGCCCTTGGCCCCGAAGAGCGCGAACAACTTCAAGACGTTGTTGGCGTACATGAAACTCGCGTGGGCGCCCATTTCGGCGGGCGGGTTCGAAAGGCCGACCACCCGCACGCCGTGGTGTTCGACGACCTCGCCGGGCTTCGTGAGTTCGCAGTTACCGCCACCGTCGGCGGCCATGTCGATGACGAGCGAGCCTTCGCCCATTGCTTCAACCATGGCGGCCGTCATGAGGATCGGGGCCTTACGCCCCGGAACGGCTGCCGTCGTGATCACGATGTCGGCGTTGGCGACTTCACTCAAGAGCGCCGCCTGCTGCTGGGCGCGCTCGTCGTCGGTGAGTTCACGCGCGTAGCCACCCGCGGCGTCCGCGGTGACACCGAGCTTCACGAACACGGCACCGGCCGACTCGGCCTCTTCCTTCGCCGCCGAGCGCACGTCGTACGCGCGAACCTTGGCGCCGAGGCGCTTGGCCGTGGCGATGGCCTGAAGGCCCGCCACTCCAACGCCCATGACCAGCACCTTCGCGGGGCGGATGGTCCCCGCCGCCGTCGTGAGCAGGGGGAAGAATCGGTCGAAGTACGAGGCGCCGGCGAGCGCCGCCCGGTAGCCCGACACCGTCGCCTGGGATGAGAGGGCGTCCATGTACTGCGCGCGCGAGATTCGCGGCACCAGGTCAAAGGAAACGACGGTTATCCGTCGGTCGTCGAGGATCTTCACGATGTCCAGCGCTAAGAGCGGCGACAAGAACGAAAGATGCAACGAGCCCTCGGGCAGCGCGGCCGCCTCTTCAGCGTTGGGCGGATTAACCCGCAGGTTCACTTCACCCGATGGAGCATCAGCGATGGTGGCCCCGACGGCCGTGTAGGCCTCGTCGGTGAAGTGAGCACGTTGACCCGCACCACGCTGCACCACCACGTCCCAGCCGTCGCTCACGAGGGTCTTCACGGCATCGGGCGTAAGCGCGACACGTGTCTCTCCCGTTCGCGACTCTTTATAGAGCGCAATTTTCATACCCTTGTTTCTAGCAGCCCTCATTAATGATTTAGCCCCAGAAAAGCGCAACCAGTAGTTACGAAAGTCACAACTTCGATCGATGGTTCACGAGGGACATCAATGAGCATGCCACGCCCGCACCCCTCACCACGCACGAAACGCAGTCCGCTCGTGCAGTACTCGTGCAGTACTCGTCCGAGTTTTCCGTCAGGGCTTCACCGAAGGGCACGGGTGCTCCTCGACCAGATTCCGAGGGTCGGCGGCGAAGGACCGAGTCGGAATCCGGCCCCCGGTCGTGACCAATCGGGGTGACCGTGTACCCGGCCGCGTCGATCACGCAACACATCTTTTCATCAGGAATGACAATGTAGGCCCACGGTACCGAGGTGTCTCCACCTGCGGAGCCGTACTGTCAGGAGTCCCGATCCCTCGCGCTGAGCGTCATCGCCGTTTCGCGCCATAAGCCGCGCCGCCACTTCCACCATGGACCGGCTAGAACTGCGTAGTGAATCTATTTCGGATGAACGTTGCGTCACCCGTCGGGACATGGGGTGTCGAAGGCGACGAGCGGGGGCTGACTCGCGTCTACCTGCCCAATCAAAAGGGCCGAGCTTCGCGTGGCGCTCCTCCCGAGTGCGTCGCCGACGGCGCCGCACAGCTCGAAGAGTTTTTTCGCGGCACGCGACGAGAGTTCCAGGTCAGTCTCCACGATGTTGACGCCACACCTTTTCAACACGACGTGTGGGGAGCTCTCCGGGCAATCCCCTTCGGCGAGGTGCGCACGTACGCCGAGGTGGCGCTCGCGGTGCAGCGCCCCAAGGCCGCTCGCGCCGTCGGAAACGCCAACCACGCCAATCCCTGGCCCATCATCGTTCCGTGCCACCGCGTCGTCGCCAGCACCGGACTCGGGGGCTACGGCGGGGGCGAGCAGGTGAAGCGCTATCTGCTCGACCTCGAAGGCATCACGTACGACTAAGAGACGGTTGAATATCGACCGATTAGTGCGTATTCTCAGAGTTGCAAGTCCGGGATATGTCTGCACCGAAGGGCCGACGTGAAGAGGGTCAAAGTCGGCCACCCTGTTGGGCAATGCCCGTGAAGTGGTCCCTTTATTGACGACCTGGACTTGCGCTGCTCCCTTTCAGGTGGTGGCGAGTCTCCTAGGGGTCCGGCGACGGCGCCCTGGACCGGGGCGGCAGGGTGATCCTCCAAATTCGCACGTTAGCGAAGGCCTCTCTCGTCAGCAGGCCGATCGTGCGCCAGGCGATCCAAAACAGCACGAGGGCCGAGGGAATCTCCAGGATGAGCGCCATCAGCAAGCTCTTGAACACGTCGCCCCGGCGCGCCGTCGTCACGTCGAACCACGCGTCGAGCACCAGCAGCGTCCCCGCCGAGGCGGCGAACAGGATGAGTATCGCGCGTCGCCGCCACGCCGCCCACGCCGCGCCGAGCAGCATCAGCACCTGGGCGACGTCGAGTCCCACCCACGCCAGATCCCAGTGGTTGGCCACGTAGTGGCGCGGTAACTTCCAGCCAACGTAAATCGTCCAGACCGTCTCGAGCAGAGCGGCCAAGGTGAGAACGGTTAACAGTGTCGATCGCGGCAGGTTCGGGTGTCGCGGTTCGGGCATGGTCCTACTGCGTGACGGGCACGGGGTTTTTGACGGCGTCGTTCATGGCGAGCGCGCCGTCACGGAGAGCCTGGCGCTCGTCGTCGCTGAGCACCTCAAAGTACGATGCCATGGCGGCCGACGTAATGTCCTCCGCCTGCCTCTTCTTCGCTTCGAGTTCGGGCGTGACCGTGGGGACGTCGTCATCGGTGTAACCGTGCATCTTGAAGACGGTCGGGTCCTGCAAGTACGCCGCCTCCGCGGGCGTGAGACCCACGTCACGCACGGCGTCGATATGCACGCATCCGCGCAGCTCGCGCATCAAGATTGCGCCCAGATAGGCCGAATGCACCGGATTCGCGGGCACGGCGAACTGCTTATAGCCGTCGAGCAGCGCGTGGTGACCCGTCGCCACCGAGTCGGCGACCTTGTGCACCGCCAGAGCGAACTTCGCCAACACCTCGGTGGGAATCGCCCCGAACGTCTCGTCGGCGTAGGCGTAGGCGGCCTCCACGTGCGCCTCGGCGGTCTCCACCGGACCGGCTAGTTCGCGCGAATTGGTCCAGAGCATGCCGATCGCCGAGGGAGAAAAGAAGTTGAAGGCGTCAAAGACCACGTCGTAGTCGACGTCGCCGAGCACCCCCCCGCGTCCCAACCCGTAGAACTGAAAGACGTTGAGTCCGCGCTCTTTGGCGCGCGCCACGGTGGAGGGGGCGAAGTAGTAGCTCATCCCGACCAGTTGAATCGGATCGGCGGTGGCACGAGAAAGGTCGGCGGAGTTCATGCACCCGACTCTAGGTCCTCAACCTGCGCCAGTGCCGCGGCTTTCCTCGCCGCCGTGACCGTCGCGGCGAATTCGAAGTTCGATTTTCGTGCCCTCGCCCACGCCGACAAACTGGGCATTTCCGCCGTGTCGCGCCACAATTTCCGAGACGATGGCGAGGCCGAGCCCGGTGCCGCCCGAGGTGCGGCTTCTCGCGGGGTCGGCGCGCACGAACCGCTCGAAGAGCCGTCCGCTTTGGGACACGTCGAGTCCGAGCCCGTCGTCGATTACCGTCACGACCGCGTTCTCGCCCTCGTAGCGCGACTCGAAACGAAGTTCGTGCTTCGCGTAGCGCGCGGCGTTGTCAACGACGTTTCGAATCATTCGTTTCAGCATCGCCGAGTCGCCCTCGACGCGAGTGGGCTGCACCGCGGTGGTGTCGACGGTGAGATCGCTTATCGAACGGATGCGGTGCGACTCTTCGAAGAGCAGATCGTCAACGTCGACGTCCATCCGCGCCGAGTCGACCTGATGCTCGTCGTTACGCGCGAGCCAGAACAGATCGTCGATGAGCACGTCCAAACGCCGACCCTCTCGAAGGATCGTCTCGGTGACCTCGGACCAGTTGGCGTTCTCCTGATCGCTCGCCGCACGGTCGACGGTCGCGAGCAGCGTCGTGAGCGGGCTTCTGAGTTCGTGGCTCACGTTCGACACGAACTCCTGCTGAAACCTCGACGAGGACTCCAGCCGGTCCAACATCTCGTTCACCGTACGGGCGAGTCGCGCGATCTCGTCGTCACCGCCGGTGACGGGAACGCGCTCGGAGAGATCTTCCCCGGCGATGGCGTCCACCCGGCGTCGAATCGACTCAACCGGGGCGAGCGCGAGGCCAAGACCGAGCCAGATGAGACCACCCGACATCAAGAGCAGGAGGGGAAACGAGACCGCCACGCTCGCGAGCAGCACCGTCACGCTGTGATCAATGGGGCCTCCGTAGACGAAGCCGAAGACGAGACCCGCCCCCCGTGGGGTGGTGATGGTTTGCACCTGGCCGAAGCTCAACTCTCCGAGAATGGACGACGTCGCCTGGTCGTTCACCAGGTCAACGGTGAGACCGTTGGTCGAGGAGAAGTCGGCCTTCGGGTGCGCCAGTACCGGCGCGTTCGCCACGGCCGAGCTCGCCGCCCACACCCGGGTGCCCGCGAGGTTGGTGACCTGGACCACGACGTCGCCCTGCATGGGCAGCACCACCGCGCTCGAACCCGGCATGGGCCCCGTGGCAAAGCGCTCCTGGGTCTGGGTCATCGCGGCTTGGACTTGGTTCGATGCGCTCGTCACCAGCGAACGATGCACCAGGTTCACGAGCGCCACGCCCGTAAAGGCGAGCACCACCGCGATGGCGAGTACGAAGAACAACGTCAATCGCGCCCGGATGGACAGCTGACGTGAAGGGGCCATCAGCTCGCGGACACGGTGTAGCCCACACCGCGTACGGTGCGAATGATCGAAGGCTGGCCCTCGATGTCGATCTTGCGCCGGAGATAGCCAATGTAGACCTCGACAATGTTGGGATCCCCGTCAAAATCACTGCCCCACACCGCGCTCAGAATCTCACTCTTCGCCAGTGAGCTCTCGCAGTTCGTCATGAGGAACTCCAGCAACGCGAACTCGCGCGGCGTCAGCATCGCCTCACGGTTGTGCGAGCTCACCTTGCGACGCAGTGGATCGAGCGAGACGCCTCCGACGACGAGACGCTGGGGACGTTCTCGGTCGTGTCGACGAAGCAACGCGTTGATCCTCGCCAGAAGAATCGAACGCTCGAAGGGCTTGCGCAAGAAGTCATCGGCCCCCACCTCGAGCCCCTCGACCTCGTCCATCTCGCCGTCCTTGGCGGTCAGCATCAAGAGTGGCGTGTGGACCCCCGCGTTTCGAAGGTCCAGGCAGACGCTGAATCCATTGCGCCGGGGCAGCATGATGTCGAGAACGATCACGTCGTAGTTGCCGTCGCGGCCGGCGGCGAAACCACTTTCGCCGTCGTGACGCTGCTCGACGACGAAGCCCTCGTCGCCCAGCAGGTCAGCGACGGCGCGGGCCAAATCGTGATCGTCTTCGATAAGAAGCACTCGGCGCTGATCATCACTCATTTGAGGTAGAGGTTACCGTCAGATCCTTCGACGACGTCGAGCCTGGTCAGGCCGCGAGGCGCAGGTCCCGAGATCACGTCGCCGTTCTTCACGAGGAACTCCGAGCCGTGACACGGACACACCAGCAGGTTGTTCGACGGCGAGTACCCCACGGTGCAGCCCATGTGGGGGCACACCGTGTCGTAGCCCACGAAACTGTCCTTGGTCAGCTGGAAGATGATGCCGGGATCTCCGGTCGTTGGAACGGTGATTATCGCCGGTTTGCCGACGGGGACCTCGCTCGCCGACCCGATCAACGTCCCCGAGGTTCCCGTGGCGCCGCTCGCCGACGAACCGGAGGATGCGGGTACCGTCGTCGTGCTGATCCCCGTGGTCGAGAGCTGACCCGACGTGGAACCGGGAAGCTGGGCGTTGCCGATCAACTTGCCGATGTCCGCGGTGGTCGCTCCGAAGATGACCGCGGTGGTGCCGACTATTGCGGCCGCGGTCCCGCCAATAACGAGCGAGCGACGATCGATCGCGTCGATCGCCACCCTCGTGACGATCGGCGCGTGCTCGCCCAGCAGTACCGGACAGACCGCCGCCTCGCAGGCCAAGCCTTCTCGCGCGCTGCAGGTGCCGTTCGCGAAGTTGCCACAGATTTGCTGAACTTTGGCGAAGGGAATGACCACGAGTTCGGGCGACGCGACGCCCTCCTTCTTCGCGGCACGGTTGGCGATCCAAGCGTCAGCCGACAGTCGCGTACCCCCGCCGGCAACGATGAAGGGCATCCACGCAAAGAAGAACACAATGTCCGCTCCGGTGAAGTAGGGCGACGAGTGGAAGCTCACCGTCAAAAAGAGATTGAACGAGAGGATCGCGCCGCCAATGGCGGCGACCCTGGTCCAGAGTCCGAGCAGCACGCCCACACCAATGGCGATCTCCGCGTAGGCGATGACCATCCCAATGGGATTCGCGAAGTTCACCAGATGGCTCAGCAGCGCGTGGATGGGGCTCGTTCGAGCGGCGCCGAGTAGCTGCGCTCGTATCGAGTTGGGAGCTTTGTTTTCGAAGAACGTCGGGTTCGAAAGTTTCTGGAGGCCCGCGTAGAGAAACGTGCCACCGAGAAAAAGGCGCAGGGGCAGTAGGGCCCACTCCGAAAGCGCCCAGGCGCGCACGGGCGCGTTGAAGGGAAGGCGTCGTTCGCCGGGTCGACGCGGGTGCGCTGGGGAACTCGTTGCCATCCATGTATTTTGCCACAGCGCAAAATGTGTGAAATCGCCCGAGGCCGTGGCCTTATCGAATCCTTAAGAAGCAGTGCAGATGGCCAGATATGGCGTCTTCGGACCGGAGTTTCGCGAGCGGGCCCCTCGCCGACGGCCCATCAACAACAATGGAGAGGTGCTGAGCGCCTCAATTGTCTCCTTCGTTTTGGAAAAGATCCAGAGCCTGTCCGCCGGGCTCGTCTACGGGGTCGTGGCGCTCTTGGTGTTTGGCGAGGCCGCGCTCTTCATTGGCTTCGTGCTGCCGGGCGAGACCGCCGTCATCGTCGCCGGCGTCGTCGCCAGCCAGGGCCGCGTCAACGTCGTGGTCCTCTGTGTCTTGGTGGTTGTCGCGGCGATTCTTGGGGACTCGGTGGGCTACGCCGTGGGTCGGCGCTACGGACACCGGCTGATGGAACTCTCCCTGGTGCAGCGACGACGCCCTGAGTTGGAACGAGCTCTTGAGGGGCTGCGCCAGCGTGGCCCGATCTACGTGTTCGTCGGGCGATTCACCGCGTTCTTTCGCGCCGTGATGCCCGGGCTCGCGGGCATGAGCATGATGAACTACCGCCGCTTCCTCGTCGCCAACGCACTCGGCGCGGCCGCGTGGGGAGTCGCGTACACCCTGCTCGGCTACTTCGCCGGCAGCGCTCTCTCCAAGATCGAGCAGTACGCCAGCTGGTTCGGCATCACGGTGCTGGTTCTCTTGCTTTGCTTCTTCGTGGCCTTTCACTTCGTTCGAAAACGCCGCGCGGCCGCCCGCAGCGAATCCTGAGAACAGGACCGTCGCTATCGCAGGGCGTCGAGAACCTCGGACGGCGCGACCGCACTCCACTCACCGTTGTGTTTGACGAGCAGCCCCGAACGGCTCCCGGTCGGTCCGGTCCCCTTCACGAGCGAGCGGACGTAGACCTCTTCGTACGCTGACGCGCTTCTCGCGTCGAGCAGCTCGTCGCTGTCGAGGTCGAGAGTGAGCGTCGCTTTGACGATCCGGGGACCGACCACCGGGTCGGCTTCGAGAAGTCGAACGATCTCTTGGATCTGCTGGCGCGCTCGTCGCGCGTCCGCGTGCTCCCCGTGACGCCAAGGGGGGATGGAGCCTTCGACGTAGCCGCGTCGCGCCAGGTCGTCCGGATTGGTAAAGATGACGACGCCACCAACGTCGGAACCAAGCTCGCTCACCACTCGCCGGGCGTGAGCGAGCACGTGGGGAGCCACCCAGGGCAGGAGCCAGGCCTCGAGCCCCAACCACGCGGGCCACACCCCATCAATAAGGGCGACGGTCACGTGGAGCCCGAGCGAGGTGGCGAATCGTACGACCTCGCCGTAACGCTCCAGGGCTTCGTTGTCAACCCGCCCCCGATGCGGCTCGACGCGGGCCCACTCCATGGTGAGGCGAACGCCGTCGAGACCGAGTGATGCTGCCACTTCCAGCACCCGCTCGTAGTCCGCCCACAGCGCGCCCGCCACTCCGGGACCCGCTAGGCGCCCCAGGGCAATGGTCGGGGAATAGCAGGTCGCTGGTTCGTAGGGACGGTCGAACCCGCCCTCCACCGCGTAGCCGTCGAGGGTCGCGAGCAGAAGTGGTCGTTTGGTCACTGGTCGAGTTTCGCACGCCCGTCGCTCGAAGAACTCAACTAGCGTTTCGTCTGGTGCCCCCAGGGGCCGTCACAAGGAGAACTCATGGCCAATGAACTACTTCGCGAACGCCGCGGACACGTTGAACTACTCACCATCAATCGCCCCGAGGCGCGCAACGCGATCAACCGCGCGACCGCGCTCGCGTTGAGCGACGCGTTGGACGACTGCGAGACCAACGATGACATCTGGGTCGTGGTACTGACGGGCGCGGACAACAAGGCGTTCTCGGCGGGAATGGACTTGAAGGCCTTCGCCACGGGCGAGTTCCCCATCACCGAAAAGGGGTTCGGCGGGCTCACCAAGCGCGACTTCCCGAAGCCGTTGATCGCGGCGGTGAACGGCTCAGCCCTCGCGGGCGGATTTGAGTTGATGATCAGTTGCGACATGGTGATCGCCGCCGACCACGCCAAGTTCGGTATCCCCGAGGCCCAGCGCGGGCTCGTCGCGGGAGCCGGTGGCCTCATACGACTGCCCAAGCTCGTCCCGTTGGCGGTGGCGTACGAGATGGCGCTCACGGCCGATCCCATCGACGCCGCGCGCGCCTACGAGCTGGGCCTGGTGAACCACGTGGTACCGGGCGAGCAGGTGCTCGACGTCGCCATCGCCCTCGCCGAGCGCATCGCGAAGAACGCCCCCCTCGCGGTACGCACGTCGAAGAGCGTGATGAAGCAGGCGACCGAGCTGAACGAGACCGACGCGTGGACGGTGAACGACGAGGCCTTTGGGATGATTGGCCGCAGTGCCGACGCCCTCGAGGGTGCCGTCGCGTTCGCTGAAAAGCGCACACCGAACTGGCAGGGTAAGTAGCAGTGCACCTTCTCGCCTCGTCGCAACTGCAGTTGGCGGGCTCGATGACGGTTATTCGCCTCAGCCTGCACGTGCTCGCCGCCACCGTATGGGTGGGCGGTCAGTTTGTGCTGGCGGGGATGCTGCCCACCATTCGCGGTCTCGGCGAAGGGGCACCCAAGAAGATGGCGCAGGCCTTCGGTCGCCTTAGCTGGCCGGCGTACTGGCTACTCATCGCCACCGGCGTCTGGAACTTCATCGCGGTCGACCCCGCGAACGCCTCGAGCAGTTGGAACGCGGCCTTTGGCATCAAGATGGTCTGCGTGATCGCGGCGGGGCTCGGAACGTTCCTGCACACCCGGGCCAAGACTCCCAAGGCGCGCGGCATCTACGCCGGCATCGGAGCGCTGGCGTCGATCGCGGCGCTCGTCCTGGGAATTGCCATAGCTGGTTAATGCAGGTGGTAGACCAGCGCTGACGTCACGGCCGCCACGACCACCACGACGGGAAAAGGTGCCTTCGCGAAGAGGACGGCGAGGGCGGCGGCGAGGCCCGCGAGTCGATGATCGATAACCACGTGGGTCTTCACCACGAGGCCTTGGGCAACGACGAGGGCGCTCAGTAGTGAAATTGGGATCAAGGCATTGATGCGTTGCAAACGTGAATTCGCGAGCCAGCGCTCGGGCACCGAGTGGCCCAGCATTTTCACGCTGAAGCTGAGTGCGCTCGTACCGATCAGCACTATCCACATCATCGAGGGGCTCACCTCGGCCTCCACCCCACGACGACCGCGACGGCGACGGTCGCGATGATGGGCAGCCCCGCGGGAAGCCACGGCGTCACGAGCAGGGCGAAGACCATCGATGCGGCGCCAACCAGTCGCAAGAACATGGTCTCGAGACGCGGCCAGAGCAGTCCGAGGAACGCCGCTGGCACCGCGGCATCGAGCCCCCACGACGCGGGGTTGCCGAGAGCCTTCGCGCCGACAGCACCGAGCAGAGTGAAGATATTCCAAAAGAGAAAGACCCCAGCGCCCGTCAGCCAAAAACCGGCGCGCATGGCCTCGCTTCCTCGCGGGGCCTGGGACAGCGCCACGCCGGTCGATTCGTCAATGGTGATCTGCGCCGCCATCACCCGTCGAAAGCCCCTTACCTGCAATAGCGGCGCCATTTGTATTCCGTAGAGAGCGTTACGGGTTCCGAGCATTGTCGCGGCGGCGATGGCGCTCGCGCCCGCGCCCCCGGACGCGACCACGCCCACAGCGGCGAACTGGCTGGCGCCGGTGAAGGTCAAGAGGGAAAAGAGGCAACTTTGCAGGACTGAAAAACCCGCCGCCACGCTCGCGGCCCCAAAGGCAACCCCGTAAACACCCACGGTGAGCGAAACGCTCAGGGCGTCACGAAAAGTGTCTTTCAGCGACGTCGGCATCAGACCATTCTGGCCCAGAAACTTCCCGTTTCCAACTGCCTGCGCCCCTTCATCCCTGAGGGCACTACTCTGGCTCTAAGCACGTCAAAGGAGAAGACAGTGTTCTTAGGCGAAATTTTTGGACCAGATCTCTTGATCGTGGTCATCGTAGTTGCAGTGTTGGTCTTTGGTGGCTCGGCCATTCCAAAGTTGGCTCGTAATTTGGGCTCGGCCAAGACCGAGTTTGAAAAGGGTCTCAAAGAGACGAAGACCACCAATGCTTCGGCGACCAAGGCCACAGAGGTGAAAGAAACAACCGAAACAACCGAAGCAAAGTCTCCCGACACGGACAAGTAGTTCACGACGAATATCGTCGAGGCCGCCGATTGAACGGTGCGGCCTTCTTCCGTAGGCCCGTCAACCGCGTTGACGGTGTTGACATTCTTGGACGCAAGTCGAGTCAGGATGTTGAGCAAGACTCACGCAATTCTCACTCAAGCCGGTTCACTCGACGCTGAACTTCGTCACGAGCAGAGCGATCCCACGAGCCACCGTAGGGATTCCAGCCAAGCAAGTGCTCGACGCGGCTACGTGCCCGCCGGGCCAATGACACTACCCACGATATTTAACCTCTCTACCGCGGTTGATTGGAGGGAGGTCCGCTCCCAGTGAAGCCCGCTCACGACCAACTCGTGGCTCGTGAAATCGCTGTTCCGATTGGTTGGGTTTCGACTCGCCGCCCGGGACCACGTGTTCATGGTCGAGGGTTCTCCTGGCGCAGGGGTCACTGGCCGCCTCATCGAAATTATTCGGCGTGCTGCGCCCGATGAATCGGCGAATCAGGCCGTCCGGCAGGCACTTCTTGCCCCGCACCCAACTCGCGGCCTCCACGATAAGAAAGGTAGTTTTTCGACGGGCCGCGCGAGTGCGGTGCCCGAGTTCTAGGAATTCGAGACTTCCTAGCGTGGATAAGGGTTTTCACATTTTTGGCTGGTCTTCAGATCATAAACAGTGACTAAGGTCTTGACGTGCAAACACCCGCCCTGCCCCCTCAGGGTGCGACGGTTCGTGCGCGCCGTTGGCGCCGACTACGACGTGCCGTTGCGCTCCCATTGGCCGCATTAGCCCTCTCGGGCTGCACCATTCCCTCGTTTGGTGCAAGTCCCGGCGTTACATCGAGTTCGAAATCGGTGTTCCACCTGTGGCAAGGCTTCTCGATTGGCGCGGTGATCATTGGCGCGCTCGTCATCGTGCTGGTCCTGTACGCGGTGCTTCGCTTTCGTCGCAAGGGCGACAACATCCCCAAGCAGTCGCAGTATCACATACCCCTAGAGCTGTTCTACACGGTGGTGCCGATTCTCATCATCTTTGGGCTTTTCGCCGCCACGCTCGTCGTCGAGAACAAGGAGACGGCCAATCCCAAGACGAACGTCACCATTGACGTCAACGCCTTCCAGTGGGGTTGGAAGTTCACCTATCCGGGTTCTAATGCCCTCGTCTACGGTCAGACCACGCAAAACCCGGAGATGGTTATGCCTGTCAACACCAACGTTCACATCAACCTGACGTCATCGGACGTCATCCACGGTTTCTACGTGCACGCCTTCAACTTTTCGCGTTACGCGCTGCCCGGCGTGCTGAACCAGTTCACTATTCGCGCTCAAAGTACGGGTACGTACTTTGGTCAGTGCACGCAGCTTTGCGGTCTCTATCACTCGTTGATGTGGTTCCGCGTAAAAGTGGTCTCGCCGAGCGCCTACAGCGCGTGGCTCACGACGTTCAACAACCCCGCCGCCGCGGCTGCCGTGAAGGCCGCCAACAAGACCACGGCCCAGCAGACCTCGAGTGTGGTTCCATCCAAGCCCGCTACCACGAAGTATGGGAGATAACTGAATGACTGACGTTCTTGACCCACCAGTCCACGTGGAGTTCCATGACGATGGGCACGACGAGCACCACGGCCCCTCGGGGATCTTGAAGTGGATCACGACGACCGACCACAAGGTCATCGGCCTCTCGTACACCGTCACCGCGGTCATCATGCTCGTAATCGGCGGTGTTTTCGCCGAGATCATTCGCGCCCAGCTGGCGACGCCCAACGGCACCCTGGTCTCGCTCGCCCAGTACAACGAGCTGTTCACCATGCACGGTTCCGTGATGATCTATCTCTTCGCCGGCCCCTTCGCCTTCGGAGCACTGGCGAACATCATCGTGCCCATCCAAATTGGTGCGCCCGACATGGCGTTCCCCCGTTTGAACGCCCTGTCGTACTGGCTGTACCTCACTGGGGCGATCACCATGCTCTCGGGCTTCTTCGTCGCCGGCGGAGCAGCCAACTTCGGTTGGGTGGCCTACGCGCCCCTGTCGAACTCGGTCAACACCCCCGGTGCTGGCGCCGACCTTTGGATTGGCGGCCTGCTGCTGACGGGTTTCTCCGCCATCTTCACTGGCGTGAACCTCTGTGCGACCATCTTCTATCTACGAGCTCCTGGAATGACGATGTTCCGCATGCCGATCTTCACGTGGAACATGTTGGTCACGTCGATCCTCATTCTGTTGGCGTTCCCCGTGCTCACCGCGGGCCTCGTCATGCTCTACTGTGACCGCCACTTCGGCACGCACATCTTCTCGGTCGCGGGAGGTGGTGTGCCCGTGCTCTGGCAGCACTTGTTCTGGTTCTGGGGCCATCCCGAGGTGTACATCCTGGCCCTGCCGTTCTTCGGCATGGTGACCGAGATCATCGCGGTCTTCTCGCGCAAGCCCGTTTTCGGTTACAAGGGAATGGTCTTCGCCACCCTCTCCATCGCCGCGCTTTCCCTCGGCGTTTGGGCCCACCACATGTACACCACGGGTGTCGTGCTCTTGCCATTCTTCGCGTTCATGAGCCTCATGATTGCGGTACCGACGGGCATCAAGATATTCAACTGGATAGCGACCATGTGGCGAGGGGAGGTCTGGTTCTCCACCGCCATGTTGATGGCCATCGGGTTCCTCGTCACGTTCCTCGTTGGCGGGCTTACCGGTATCTACCTCGCCAGTCCCCCGCTGGACTTCTTCACCCACGACACCTACTTCGTGGTCGCCCACTTCCACTCGGTCGTCATGGCCCTCGTGCTCGCCGGAATGGCTGGTCTCTACTACTGGGGCCCGAAGATCACCGGCTACTTGTTGAACGAGCGGATCGGAAAGTTTCAGTTCTGGTTCCTGTTCCTGGGCTCACAAGTCTTCACCTTTCCGCTCTACATTCTGGGGCTCGAAGGAATGCCGCGTCGCTTGGGGGTCTACCCGCATGACCCCCAGTGGAAGATGCTGAACGACATCAGTACCCTCGGAGCCATTCTTATTGGCGTCTCGACCATTCTCTTCGTCGTCAACATCATTTACAGTTGGAAGAAGTACCCCGCGGGCGACAACCCGTGGGACGGTCACACGCTGGAGTGGTTCACCACCTCGCCACCCCCTCACCACAACTTCTACCGCCTGCCCCAGATTCGATCTGAGCGCCCGACGTGGGACTACAACCACCCAGGTCATCAGGCAGTGGGCCACGGCAAGCAGATCGAGCCCGCACAGCCCGTTGAAGAGGTACCGGTCTCATGAAGGTAGAAGCGAAGGTTCTGTTGGGCCTCGGCGTGTTCTTCGGCATCATGTGTGCGGTGTACTGGAACTGGAGCCTCGAGAATGCCGGCGGCGTGATGATGTTCGCCGCGATGCTGCTCTGCTTCTTGCCCGGCGGCTACTACTACTGGTGGAGTCGTCGAATGAAGGCTCGTCCTGAGGACGACCCCCAGGCGACCCAAGCCAGCGGGGCGGGCGTCGTCGGAGCGTTCCCCGGCACTTCCATCTGGCCGTTCACCCTCGGTATGGGCGCATTCTTCGTGGTGCTCGCCATGGTCTTCGGCCTCTGGTTCTTGGTCCCGGGTCTCGGGCTCGTCATCTGGGCCATGCTCGGCGGCACCGCCGAAGGACGCCGCGGCGGCAAGGTCTAGAGGTCTTCACCCAAAACGCCCTCGGGGAATCCCGAGGGCGTTTTTATTTCACACCCGTCTACTGTGGGCTCGAACTTCACCACTGCGTCGAGAAAAACGCTGCGCAGAGCTCTTTAAAACAAGGACTTTTGTCAAATGAGGTGGCCGGGACTATTGCCTAGTATGGAAGACGGTGCAGTTTCGCGAGAAGTGCTTCGCGCCAACATTGATTGAGAAGGAGACGCTGTGGCCGTCACGGAAAGTTCGACGAACGTTGTCCTAGGGGGAGCCCGAGGAGGACCCGATGTTGCAACTCTCCGTCAAGACCGCTGGTGGCTGCAGCCGGTCATCACCGTCTCGGTGCTTACCGCATTCGTGATTTACTCCACGTGGGCGGCGTTTCAGAACAAGTACTACTACGTCGGTGCGAACGTCCATCGCGACCTCATCAGCCCCTTCTACTCGCCGTGCCTCGCGAGCGACTGCGTACCCGGGTCAAAAGCGGGCTTCGCGTTCAACGGCTGGGCCTTGTCGCCGGCGCTGCTGATCCTGATCTTCCCGTTGGGCTTTCGCCTCACGTGTTACTACTACCGTCGCAGCTACTACCGCGCGTTCTGGTGGTCGCCACCCGCGTGCGCCGTCTCGGACGCCCACAGTTCGTACTCCGGCGAGACCAGGTTCCCGCTCATCATGCAGAACCTGCACCGCTACTTCTTCTTCGCGGGCCTGATCTTCAACACCTTGTTGACCTACGACGCGATCCGCGCCTTCCACCAGCCCGGCCTCGGCTGGGGCGTCACCGTGGGGACCATTGTCCTGTGCGTGAACGCCACCCTGCTGTGGCTCTACTCGCTGAGCTGCCACGCGTGTCGCCACCTCTGCGGCGGACAGGTGAACAGCTTTTCGAAGCACCCCATTCGCTACCGCTTCTGGAAGTTCCTCACGCCACTCAACGCCAAGCACATGAACTTCGCGTGGGCCTCGCTCGTCTTCGTCGCCCTCGCCGACGTCTACGTGCGCCTCGTCGCTTCGGGCGTCATCTCCGACTACAAACTCTTCTAGATCTAAGGAAACCCTGTGACGAGCTCATACGAACACCACGACTACGACGTACTGATCATCGGCGCCGGGGGCGCCGGCCTGCGCGCGGCAATTGAGGCCAAGCAGCGTGGCCTCAAAGTCGGCATCATCACCAAGTCACTGCTCGGAAAGGCCCACACCGTGATGGCCGAGGGCGGAATGGCCGCGGCGATGGGCAACGTGTCCTCCGAGGACAACTGGAAGGTCCACTTCCGAGACACCATGCGCGGGGGTAAGTTCCTCAACAACAACCGCATGGCCGAGCTGCACGCGAAGGAGTCCCCCGATCGCGTCCACGAGCTTGAGCAGTGGGGGGCGCTCTTCGACCGCACCACGGAAGGCAAGATCCTCCAGCGCGACTTCGGTGGTCACCGTTACGCGCGACTCGCCCACGTGGGCGACCGCACCGGCCTCGAGCTGATCCGCACGCTCCAGCAGAAGGTCGTGTCGATGGACACCGACGTCTTCATGGAGTGCAAGGTGCTGAAGCTCGTGCACGACGGCGACGGTCGAATCGCCGGATGCGTCGCGTACTGGCGTCCCACCGGAGAGTTCGTGACCTTCTCCGCGAAGGCCGTGATCCTCGCCACCGGCGGCGCCGGAAAGTCGTGGAAGTTCACGTCGAACTCGTGGGAGGGCACCGGCGACGGCCACGCCATGGCCCTCTGGGCCGGCGCCCAGCTGATCGACATGGAGTGCATCCAGTTCCACCCGACCGGCATGGTCTGGCCGCTCAGCGTGCGCGGCCTGCTCGTCACCGAAGGTGTGCGTGGTGACGGTGGTGTTTTGCGCAACTCCGAGGGCCAGCGCTTCATGTTCAACTACGTCGCACCGATGTTTCGCGACGAGACCGCCGAGACCGAGGAAGAAGGCGACAAGTGGTACGACGACCACGCCGCTGGTCGGCGCCCGCCGGAGCTACTGCCGCGTGACGAGGTGGCGAGGGCCATCAACGCCGAGGTGAAGGCCGGTCGCGGAAGCCCCCACGGCGGCGTGTACCTCGATATCGCGTCACGGCGCACCCCGGAGTTCATTCGCCGTCGTCTGCCGTCGATGTACCACCAGTTCATGGAACTCGCCGGCGTTGATATCACGAGCGAATCAATGGAGATCGGGCCCACGTGCCACTACATCATGGGCGGCGTGAAGGTGGACGCCGATACCGCCGCCACCCTGGTGCCCGGCCTCTTCGCCGCCGGCGAAGTTGCGGGCGGAATGCACGGAGCCAACCGACTCGGCGGAAACTCGCTCAGCGACCTCGTGGTCTTTGGCCGACGTGCCGGCATGGGGGCGGCGGACTACATCGAGTCGGGCCAGGCGGCGACGTCAATGGACATGTCGGAGGTCGAGGCCGCAATAAAGGACGCGCTCGCGCCCTTCGAAAAGACCGAGGGCGAAAACCCCTACGACATCCAGCGTGATCTCCAAGAGATGATGCAGCTCAACGTCGGCATCATTCGAACGGCCAGCGAGATCGAAGACGCCACCAACCAACTCGAGACGTTCACCCAGCGGGTGAAGAACATCGCGGTCAAGGGCGGTCGGGCCTACAACCCGGGCTGGAACCTCGCGACCGATCTTCCGTCCATGATTTCAGTGTGCAAGACCGTGGCCCGGGGAGCCTCTTTGCGTAAAGAGTCTCGCGGCGGCCACACGCGAGAAGACTTCCCCAAGGCCGACCCCGAGTTCGCGAAGTTCAACTTCGCCCACACGACCGACGGAGGTAACTGGGACAGCGGCATCGTAACGACCGAGTCCCCGCTGCTGCCCATGCCCGAAGAACTGCAAGCACTACTTGAGGAGACGAAGTAATGGCTGATGTCACAATGCGAATCTGGCGCGGCGACGCGAACGGCGGCGATTTCGAGAACTACACCGTCGACCAGAACGAGGGTGAAGTCGTTCTCGACGTCATCCACCGCATCCAGGCCACGGAGGCACCCGACCTGGCGTGTCGCTGGAACTGCAAGGCCGGCAAGTGCGGATCGTGCTCGGCNNCCAATGAAGACGTTCCCCATCATTCGAGACCTCGTGACCGACGTCTCGTTCAACTTCGAGCAGGCGAAGAAAGTCCCCGCGTTGATGCCTCCGCCCATGCCCGAGGGCGGCTACATCATGTTCCAAGAGGACGTGGAGCGAGGCCAGGAGTTCCGCAAGTGCATCGAGTGCTTCATGTGCCAAGACGTTTGCCACGTCATCCGTGACCACGAGGCGAACAAGTTGCACTACTCGGGCCCGCGCTTCTTCATCCGCTACGCCGAACTCGAGATGCACCCCCTTGACATGAACGACCGCCGTGACCTGGTGCGCGAAGAGATGGGCCTCGGCTACTGCAACATCACCAAGTGCTGCACCGAGGTCTGTCCCGAGCACATAAAGATCACCGACAACGCCATCATCCCCTTGAAGGAACGCGTCGTTGACGCTCACTACGACCCAGTGGCGTGGTTGGGCCGAAAGATACGCCGCAAGACGAAGACCTCGGCGCAGGACGCTGCCGTGCAGCCCGCTCCGTGATTCGTGGCTGACTTCCTTTCAGACGATTGGTTTGAAAGTCTCAACGACACGCTGCGTAACGCCGGACCGGTCCCCATGAAGGACGGCTCGTCGACGTTTCGCATCGTTCTGGAGTTCCCTGACGCCCCCACCTCGGTGCCTCACGCCATCACCTTCACCCTGAGCGCTGACGCGGCGTCGGTCAGCGCGGGCGACCACCTGGCGGCCGACGCGCTGGTGCGACTCACGTACCGCGACGCTCTCGCTCTCGCCTCGGGCACGTTCGACAGCGCCACGGCCCTTCGCGAAGGTCGCCTCAAGGTTCGAGGCGACGTCAACGCGATTGTCCCCCTGCTCAGCTGGCTGCAGCACGCCCACCCGACCGCGACGGAGTAGAAGGCCCCCCATGGACTCACTCCCTCTCTTTGAGGACGATCTGGGCGAACCTGGGGTCATTCAAGCGCACATGTTGCACTCACCGGACGTCGTGATGCCCCACGTGGCGGTGCTCTGCTTCTTCAACGAGCTCCTCGAGCAGCTGGCGAGCGAGAACGTGCTGCGGCCGATCTACACGCTGCGCAGCGAGATCGGCAAGAACCACGTCTACGAGTTCACCAGCGACTTCGGCACTGTTGCGGTGGTGCACCCGGGAGTCGGGGCTCCCCTCGCGGCGGGGTTCGTCGAGGAGATGGCGGCCCTGGGCGTGACGACCTTCGTCGCGTGCGGCGGCGCCGGAGCCCTCGTCGAGGACCTGGCACTTGGTCACGTGATGGTCGTCTCCTCGGCGCTGCGTGACGAGGGGACCAGTTTTCACTACGCTGCTCCGAGTCGCATCATCGAGGCGGACCAGGTCGGCGTCCAGGTTCTCCAATCGACGCTTCTCGAACTCGACGTCCCCTTCTACGTGGGACGCACGTGGACGACCGACGCCTTTCTGCGTGAGACGCGCAGCCGGATCGATCGCCGGATCGATGAGGGTTGCACCATGGTCGACATGGAGTCGTCGGCGTTCATCGCCGTGTCCCAATTTCGACGACTGCGTTTCGCCCAGTTACTGTACGCCGGCGATTCGTTAGCCGGCGATGAGTGGGACTCTCGCCGCTGGGAGCACGCCCGGGCCGTTCGCGAGCGGCTCTTCTACGTGGCCGCTCGCGCGGCGCTCGCACTGCATAAATCGCCCGGCCATCCATCCGGCGCCGACGACCAGTAGGGCCTAAACGACCGAGCCGTCGAAGGAAAACCTTCGACGGCTTGAATCTCTGTCGCTGGTGAATGGTTAGATGAGCCCCAGGGCGCGCACTTCGTCACGCTCGCCGTTCAGCTCATCGGTCGTGATCTTGATCCGCTCGGTGGCGAAATCATCGAGAGCGAAGCCTTCCTTCACTTTCCAGACGCCGTGGCTGTCGGTCTTGATCGGGAACCCGAAGGTCAATCCCTCTGGCACTCCGTACTCACCGTGGCTCGTTACGCCGACCGATACGCAGTCATCGCCCGCGGTGGCTGTAGTGAGACTCACGACGGTGTCGATGGCGGCATTCGCCGCCGACGCCGCCGAACTGGCGCCTCGGGCTTCGATGATCGCGGCCCCGCGCTTTTGCACGGTCGTGATGAACTCACCGCGCAGCCAGTCGTGATCCGAGATCACCTCGGGAACCAAGGTTCCGCCCAGCGTGGCGTTCGCGAAGTCCGGGAACTGGGTGGCCGAGTGGTTGCCCCAGATGGCCAGGTTCTTGACATCGGTCACGGGTACGCCGGCCTTCTTCGCGAGCTGCGTCTCCGCGCGATTCTGATCGAGACGCGTCATGGCGAACCAGCGGTCGGCTGGGACCTCGAGCGCATTCGAGCGCGCGATCAAGCAGTTGGTGTTACAGGGGTTGCCGACCACAAGCACGCGCACGTCGCTGGCGGCGTTGGCGGCGATAGCTCGACCCTGGGGCTTGAAAATGCCGCCGTTGACGTTGAGCAGATCACCTCGCTCCATGCCGGCCTTGCGCGGAATTGACCCGACGAGAAGCGCCCACGACGTATCGGTGAAGGCGTGGTTCAGATCACTCGTCGCCTCGATACCGGCGAGCAGCGGGAACGCGCAGTCATCAAGCTCCATGACAACACCCTCGAGTGACTTCATGGCCGGCTCTATTTCAAGCAGCCGCAGCAGTACGGGGGTGTCGGGGCCCAGAAGCTGGCCCGAGGCGATACGAAACAACAACTGGTAGCCGATCTGACCGGCGGCGCCGGTCACGGTGACGTGGACTGGGTTAGTCATGATGCTCCTTCTAGATGTGCTTAAAGACGATCAACGATTGCTGAGGCGAACTCTGAGCACTTGACCTCGGTCGCGCCCTCCATCTGGCGCGCGAAGTCGTACGTGACGACCTTATCGGCGATAGTCGCTTCCAGGGCGCGAACGATGTCGGTCGCGGCGTCACTCCAGCCCAGGTGCTCGAACATCAGCACGCCGGACAACAGCACCGATCCGGGGTTCACCTTGTCCTGGCCCGCGTACTTCGGCGCGGTGCCGTGCGTCGCTTCGAAGATGCCGTGTCCCGTGATGTAGTTGATGTTGGCTCCGGGAGCGATGCCGATGCCACCCACTTGGGCCGCGAGTGCATCCGAGAGGTAATCGCCGTTCAGGTTCGTTGACGCAATGACGTCAAACTCCTTGGGGCGCGTCAATACCTGCTGGAAGATGATGTCGGCGATGGCGTCTTTCACGAGCAACTTCGAGCCGGGCTTGCCGTTGCAGTCGTTCCAACTCACGGCCACGTCGGAGAACTCGTTCTTTACGAGTTCGTAGCCCCACTTCATGAAGGCGCCTTCGGTGAACTTCTGGATGTTGCCCTTGTGCATCATGGTGACGCTGGGGCGGTCGTGCTCGAGGGCGTACTTGATGGCGGCGCGGATCAAACGCTCCGAGCCCTCCTTGGAGATGGGCTTGACGCCGATGCCACTCATCTCGCGAATCTCCCATCCGTAGCTGTCCTTCAAGAACGCACGAAGCTTCTCGGCGTCCGGGGTTCCCGCTTCAAGCTCGAGGCCGGCGTAGACGTCTTCAGTGTTCTCGCGGAAAATAACCATGTCCACGAGCTCGGGGTGCTTCACCGGTGAAGGAACGCCTTGAAACCAGCGCACGGGACGCAGGCACACGTACAGATCGAGAATCTGGCGAAGCGCGACGTTGAGCGAGCGGAACCCTCCGCCGATCGGCGTGGTGAGGGGGCCCTTGATGCCGATCAGGTACTCTCGAAAATCGGTGATGGTCTCGTCCGGGAGCCAGCTACCGGTTTCGTTAAAGGCCTTCTCGCCGGCGAGCACCTCTTTCCATTCAATAACCTTGCCGTGCTTCTTCGACGCGGCGTCGAGCACGAGCTTCGCGGCGGGCCAGATGTCAACACCAATGCCGTCGCCCTCGATGAAGGGGATGATTGGGTTATCGGAAACGTTCAATACGCCAGCGGCGCTCATTGTGATTTTGTCAGCCATACCGATATCCTACGACGAAGTCAAGGGGCGACTTCAGGGTCAAAATCCCCTAGCGACCTCGTTGCGCCCTGCGAAAACAGCGTCGTGAATCTCACGGGTGGCCGTTGATTGGTTCAGTGTGTAGAAGTGCAGGCCGGGCGCCTTCGCATCAAGAAGTTGCTCGCAGAGCTCAACCGCGGCCCTGATCCCCTCGGACCTCACGGCGCCCGCACCACCGCGCTGGTTGGCCGCTTCGAGTCGCGCAACCAACGCCGAGGGAACGCGAGCGCCCATGCCGGCCATTCGTTCGATGCCGCTCAACGTCGTCACCGGCATGACGCCGGGCAGCACCGGTTTGGTGACCCCGAGGTCGCGCAGCTGCTCGACGAGCCCGGTCCACTCTTCAACCTCGAAGAAGAACTGGGTCACNNCACGGCAAAGTCGGCGAGCTCGAGCTTCTGGGCCAGGTGGCGACGATCCGTCGCGAGGTCAATGGATCGCGGGTGGCCCTGGGGGTGCGCCGCCACCCCGATGGAAAAATCCCCGACCTCTCGAGCCAGCGCCACCAGATCAATGGCGTGGGAGAACTCGGACGCGAGGAGCGACGCGTCGTCGGGGATATCGCCCCCGAGGGCCATCACGTTCACCACGCCCGCGTCCAGGTAGTTCTTCAGGATGTCGCGCATCTCCGCGCGACTATGGCCNNGCGCGACTCTCGTCCCCCGCGATACGTCACCGACACGAACGAGGGCCGGAGTGGTTCGAGCTCGGCCAGCGCCCGGGTCAGCCGCACGCCCTCCTCGTCGGACTTGGGAGGAAAGAACTCAAACGAATGCGTGGCGCCCGATGCGAACAACTCGTCGATGCGCACGAAACTAGTTTGCCCGTCCGAAGTCGTCTTGGAGGCGCACGATGTCATCTTCACCGAAGTACGTGCCGTACTGCACCTCGATAAAGACCACTGGCGTCGTGCCCCGATTCTCGCAGCGATGCGCTTGACCAATCGCGATATCGATGCTGCCCTCNNGTGCTCGGCGCGCTTGGCGTGCGTCTGATAGCTGAGCCGTTTTCCCGGAGCCACGATGATGCGCTTCACCTTGTGATCGAACATGTCGTCGTCCAGGACCGTGAAACTGCCCCAAGGACGCTCGTCGAGTTCTCGCCCCTTGTCGTCTTTTGTAATCATCGCACCTTCTCAGCAGCTAATACCGCATTTCGTAACAGCATGGCACGAGTCATTGGTCCGACGCCACCGATGCGGGGCGTTATCCACCCGGCCACGTCCGCCACTGCCGGGTCGACGTCACTCATCAGCTTTTTGCCCGACCAACTGGTGCCGGCCCCCACCACGGCCGCTCCCGGCTTCACCATGTCCGGGCGCACGAGGCCCGCGACACCGGCGGCGGCGACGATCACGTCACCGAGGCGCGTCAAAGCGGCCATATCCTCTACACCGGTGTGCACGACCGTGACCGCCGCGTTACAGCCGGGACGGCGCATCGCGAGCAGCAGCGACAGCGGACGTCCAATGGTGAGTCCGCGGCCGATGATCACGACGTGCTTGCCCTCGACCGGAACGTGGTGGGCGCTCAAGAGCTCGACGATGCCCGCGGGCGTGCACGGCAGGGGGCCCGGAGCGCCCATGACGAGCCGACCAAGATTCGTGGGGTGAAGGCCGTCGACGTCCTTCGCCGGGTCCACGCGCAGAAGGATCTGCTCCTCGTTGATACCCGCCGGCAAGGGCAGCTGCACGAGGATCGCATGGACTGCGGGATCGGCGTTCAGCCGATCGATCACGGCTTCGACGTCGGCTTGCGTGGCGGTGGCGGGCAGGTGCTCGTGGAACGATGCGATACCGATCTCCTCGCAATCCGCGAGCTTCATGGCGACGTACTTGGCGCTCGGCCCGTCGTCGCCCACGAGCACGCTACCCAGCCCAACCGGGCGCCCCGCGGCGGCGAGTCGCCCAGCGCGGTCCGCGAGCTCCATTTTGATGCGACCGCTCAGTCGCTCACCGTCGAGTAGTTCCGCAGGCATAGTCCTCCTAATGTCGAGTCATCTCTTAATGGCGAAAGTGACGCTCACCGGTGAGCATCATGACAATTCCCGCAGCGTTCGCTGCGTCAATAACCTCTTGGTCGCGCACCGAGCCGCCGGGTTGCACCACGGCGGTCACTCCAGCGCTGGTGAGGGACTCGAGGCCATCGGCGAACGGGAAGAAAGCGTCCGATGCGGCGGCGGCGCCCTGAGCGGACTCGCCGGCCTTCGAGGTCGCGATCCCCGCCGCCACAACCCGCGACTGTTGACCCGCTCCCACGCCCACCGCGACGCCGTCCCTCGCGATGACGATGGCGTTCGAAGTCGTTCGCGCGCATACGCGCCAGGCGATGCTGAGGTCTTGGAGCTGCTGGGCCGACGGTGTCGCCTCGGTGACGCAGCGCCACTCCGCAACGGGAACGAGCAGCTCATCGGCATTCTGCACGAGCGCGGTGTCGCCGAAGGTTCGAACCGAGAGCCCGAGCGGCTCGGGCGCCGGGGCACTGAGCAGGCGGGTGGCCTTTCGCCGTCCCACCAAGACCGCGATCGCCGCCTCCTGGAACGACGAGGCCACGATCACGTCGGCTTGGGGGCCCGCTGCGATCAGTGTGGCGAGCTCGACGTCCACTTCGCCGTCCACCGCGACCACGCCGCCGAACGCACTTTGGGGATCGGCATCGAGCGCCTTTTGGAACGCGTCGCTGAGCGATGAGCCGAGAGCCGCGCCCGACGCGTTCGCGTGCTTCATGATCGCCACCGCGCAGTAGCCCGGCCAGTCGCTTCGCAGTTCGTGCACGAGCCGCCACGCCGCATCGGCGTCGAAGAGATTCAGATACGAAAGGGCCGACCCGGCGTGCTGTTCGACGCCGTCCCACCACGGCGTCGTGCCGGCCATGCGGTAGCGACCGCCAATCTGGTGGGGGTTTTCGCCGTAGCGCGTCACGCTCGCGCGTTCGAGCGTGAGGTGCAGCGTCGGCGGTAGGACCGCCTCGGTGGCGTTGGGCTCCTCGCCCACGTCGCCGCCGCCATCAAGCCAGCGCACGATCTGCGCGTCGTACGCGGCGGTGTGGGCGAACGCGGCGCGCGCCAACGCGTGACGGGTCGAGTGGGACAAGGCACCGTTCGATTTGAGTTCGCTCAAGACCATCTCGTACTGCTCCGGGCTCGTCACGACGCCCACGTGCTGGTGGTTCTTCGCGGCCGCTCGAACCATCGACGGACCGCCAATGTCGATCAACTCAATCGACGGGTCCGAGGAGAATGGATAGAGGTTGCACACCACCAGGTCAATGGTCGCAATATCGTGGGCCGAGAGAGCCGCCAGGTGATCGGGCTTCGAGCGGTCGGCGAGAATGCCACCGTGGATCAGGGGATGGAGCGTCTTCACCCGCCCGTCGAGCATTTCGGGGAAACCGGTCACCTCTTCTACGTCAAGGTGGGCAACGCCAGCCTCTTCGAGGGCGCTCGCCGTGCCCCCCGAGGCGACCAGCTCCACCCCGAGGACCTCGAGTCCCTGGGCGAACTCAACGAGCCCGGTCTTATCGAACACACTCAACAACGCTCGCATTTAGTTCTCCTCTAGGGTGCCGGCGACTGAAACTGGTTCCAAACCTTCGTCGAGTGACGCCATCACCCTACTTAGAACCAATGGATAGAGCGAACGCTCGACGATCTTGATCCGTTCGTGCAGGGTGTGCTCGTCGTCGTTCGCCAGCACCGCCACGTGACGCTGGGCCAGTATCGGGCCATTATCGAGTTCCTCGGTGGCGACGTGCACCGTGCAACCCGTCTCTGGAACTCGCGCGGCAACTGCTTGGGCGACCGCGTGCCAGCCTTTGAAGGCCGGCAGAAGGCTGGGGTGGGTGTTGAGCACTCGTCCCGGAAAGGCGGCGTGGAACACCGCGGTCATGATGGTTCCGAACCCCGCCATCGCGACGAGGTCAATATCGTGCGCTGACAGCACCTCGGCCAACTCTCGGCTGTAACCCTCGCGATCAAAGGACTTGGAAAACCCACCGAACGTCGTTCGGTCAACGAGAACGGCTTCGATGCCGGCGTCACCGGCGACCTCGAGACCGCGGCAAGGGCGGTCCGAGGCGACCAGGGCCACCTCGATACCCGCACTCACAATGGCTTCGAGGATGGTGCCGGAACCAGATACCAGTACACAGAGACGAACATGGCTCAATGCGTTACAGCGCCTTGACGATCTCGACCATTTTCTGACCCGCCTCGGTGGGGTTCAGGCATACGTGCACGCCCGCTTCGGCCAGCGCGTCCATCTTGGCCTGCGCGGTTCCCTTCGAGCCCGAGATGATGGCGCCCGCGTGACCCATCTTGCGTCCGGCGGGAGCGGTCACGCCGGCGATGTACGACACGACGGGCTTGGTCATGTTGAGCTTGATCCACTCAGCGGCGCGCTCTTCTTCGGAGCCACCGATCTCACCGATCATCATCACGGCCTTGGTCTCGGGGTCCGCTTCAAATGCGGCGAGGCAGTCAATGAAGTTGGTGCCCGGAACCGGGTCGCCGCCAATGCCCACGCACGTCGTCTGGCCAATGCCCTGCTGGCTCAGTTCGTGCAGAGCCTGGTAGGTCAGGGTTCCCGACCTCGAGACGATGCCGACCGGCCCGCCCGCGAGGGCGATGTCGCCCGACGTGATACCGATGTTGCACTTTCCGGGGCTGATGATGCCCGGACAGTTCGGCCCCAGGAGCCGCACGCCGGGGAACTCCTCGACCAGACGGTTGAAGACCACGGCCTCATCGTGGGCGGGGATGCCCTCGGTGATACAGACAATGAACGTGATGCCGCCCTCGGCGGCCTCGATGATCGCTCCGGCGGCGAACTTGGGCGGCACGGAGACAAACGACGCGGTTGCGCCCGTGGCCTCGACGGCCTCTTGCACGGTGTTGAAGACGGGAATGCCCTCCACGTCGGTGCCACCCTTGCCGGGGGTCACGCCGGCGACGATCTTGGTGCCGTAGTCGCGGTTGCGCAGACCGTGGAACCTCCCCTGTCCTCCGGTGAGGCCCTGGACGATGACCTTGGTGTTTTCGTCTACAAAAATGCTCATGATTCTTCCTTAAGCGTTCGCGAAGGCCACGGCCCGGCGGGCAGCGTCCAACATGGTCGGTTCGGTGATCAACTTCTCATTCAGGTGTGGCGCCAGAATCGCCCGGCCCTCCACGGCGTTCGTGCCGTCGAGTCGAAGCACGATTGGTGAACTGATCGTCACGCGCCCGAGCGCCTCGAGGACGCCCTTGGCGACCTCGTCGACTCGAGTGATGCCGCCGAAGATGTTCACGAAGATGACCTTCACCTTGGGATCGGAGTTGATGACTTCCAACGCCGACGCCATGACGTCGGCGTTAGCGCCGCCGCCGATGTCGAGGAAGTTCGCGGCGGCGCCGCCGACTTGGTTCACCACGTCGAGCGTCGACATCGCGAGGCCGGCGCCGTTGGCGATGATGCCGACGGTGCCATCGAGTCCGATGTAGTTGAGGCCCTTCTCCTTCGCCATCTTCTCTCGGGGGTCTTCGGTCTCGGTGGCGCGAAACTCCTCCCACTCGGGGTGGCGGAACGAAGCGTTCTCGTCCAGGGTGACCTTGGCGTCGAGGGCGTGCACCTTGTCGTCCGGCGTCAGAATCAGCGGGTTGATCTCTGCCAAGTCGCAGTCGCCGGTGGTGTAGCAGTCGTAGAGCTTCACCAGCAGCTCGGCTGTTTGCTCACGAGCCACCTCGTCGAGCTCGGCTTCAGCGACCCAGCGTCGAGCGGTCTCGATGTCGAGTCCGCGAACCGGGTCGATCGAAAGAAATGCGATGGCGTCGGGGTTCTCCTCGGCGACCACTTCAATCTCCACGCCACCCTGAGCACTCAGCATCCCGAGGTGGGTCTTGTTCGGACGGTCCAGCGTGAACGAGGCGTAGTACTCCTTCGCGATATCGCTCGAACGCTCGATCCACAGTCGATGCACCACGTGACCCTTGATGTCGAGACCCAGGATATTGCCCGCGTGCAGACGCACCTCGTCGATATCGTTCGCGAGTTTGACCCCGCCGGCCTTGCCGCGACCGCCGACTTTCACCTGCGCCTTGACGACGACCGGGTAACCCACACGCTCGGCCACCGCCACGGCCTCTTCGACCGTGTCAGCAACTCCACCGGGTGAAACCGCGATACCGAAACGCGAAAAGTACTGCTTGCCTTGGTACTCGAAGAGATCCATTGACTTCTACTTTCATTTCATTGGTAGTCAAGCGACACCATGCTGGGAACTACTGCACTGCCTCTCGCGCGTCGAGCGCTGATTCGAGCCACGAACCGATTTCCGCGAGTGATGCGCCCGGAGTGAAGATCTGCGCCACGCCACCCGCTTCGAGCGGAGCGATGTCATCATCAGGAATAATGCCGCCAACGATGAGCAGCACGTCCTCGCGGCCAGCGGCCTTCAGCAAGTCAACCACCCTCGGCACGAGCACGAGATGAGCTCCCGAGAGCAGCGACAGGCCCAACGCGTCCGCATCCTCTTGAATGACGGCTTGGACGATCTGCTCGGGCGTTTGGTGCAGTCCCGTGTAGACCACCTCGAACCCCGCATCGCGCAGGGCCCGGGCAATAACCTTGGCGCCACGGTCGTGACCATCAAGCCCAGGCTTCGCGACAACGACTCGGTAGGTGCGCTCCATCAATGCTCCAGCATAGAGCCCACTGAGAACCTCAGATTCCGACGGACGACCCCCCAAAACGCCGCGAGTATCGTTCTACGGTGTGACGGCTAACGAAGGATCAACCCGGGGAGCGGCTCACGCTCTCCTCTCGGCGATGCGCCCTCGCCAATGGGTGAAGAACGGACTCATCACGGTCGCCCCGGGCGCCGCCGGCGTCCTGAGTCACGACAACGTCATTGGACACGTCATCGTTGCCTTCGTCGCCTTCTGCGCCGTCTCGTCGGCGATGTACCTGTTCAATGACCTTCGAGACATCGACGCCGACCGGCTTCATCCCACGAAGAGATTCCGAGCGATCGCCTCGGGCCAGCTTTCGAAGGGCCGAGCCATCGGCGCGTCGCTCTTCTTGCTCGTCATTGGATTCGCTCTCCCCTTCTCCCTGATCGGTCCCGCTGGCCTGCTCTTGATACTCGGGCTCTACGTGGTGATCACGGGGCTCTACATCGTGTGGCTGAAGCAAGTCGCCATCGTCGAGCTCGTCGTTGTCTCCAGCGGATTCTTCCTGCGGGCCTACGCGGGTGCCGTGGCGTGCCACATCTACGTCTCGTCGTGGTTCCTCGTCGTGGTGTCATTCGGCGCCTTATTCCTCGTCATCGGCAAGCGCTCCAGCGAGCTTTCAAAGGTCGGGGCCGGAACGACGCGCAAGGTCCTCTCCCAGTACACGCCCGAGTTCTTGCATTCGGCGGTGACCCTGAGCGCCACGGTCGCCGTGACCGGCTACTGCCTCTGGGCCTTTGACACGTCGTCGACGGGACTTTCCTCGATTCATCACCACATCGTGCCAATTCGACTCACCGTGATTCCGGTGGTGCTCGCCATCCTCTTCGTGATGCGCACCTCCGAGTCCGCCGACGGACAGTCCCCCGAGGATCTGATCTTNNGCGGACTGGGTCGCAGCTACGGTGACGCCGCACAGTTGAGCGGCGGCGTCGTTCTAAGCAACCATGAACTGGGCGGCGTGTCGCCCATCAGCCCTGCCGGCGTCGTCACGGTCGGTGCGGGAATCTCCATCGACGAGCTGCTCGCGCTCTCGATTCCCCAGGGCTGGTTCGTTCCGGTGACCCCGGGCACCCGCCAGGTCACGCTGGGCGGCGCGGTCGCCGCCGACGTGCACGGGAAGAACCACCACGTCGACGGTTCCTTCGGTGCTCACGTGCTCGAGTTGCGCATCGTCACTCCGAGCGGCGCGCTCACCGTCTCGCCCGAGAGAGACCCCGAGCTCTTCTGGGCCACCATCGGCGGCATGGGCCTCACCGGCGTGGTCACCTCGGTGACCCTACGAATGATGAAGATCGAGACCGACCAGGTGCTCGTTGACACCGAGCGCTTCGCCGACCTCGACGCCGTCATGGATGCGATGGCGGCGAGAGACGCTGAGTATCGTTACTCGGTCGCCTGGGTCGACTGCATGACCAGAGGAGCGCACATGGGCCGCGCCATTCTCACGCGCGGGCGCCACGCGCGCGCCGGTGACGTTGCTCTCCCAACGCTCGAGGCCCCCGCCAAGCCACGACTGCTCGTGCCCTTCAACGCCCCGAGCGGACTTCTGAACTCTCTTTCCGTGAAGGCTTTCAACGAGCTGTGGTTCCGCTCGGCTCCGAGGCATCGAGAGGACGAGGCCCAGTCGCTCGCCAGTTTCTTTCACCCGCTCGACGGCGTGCGTGACTGGAACCGTCTCTACGGCCGACGAGGTTTCGTCCAGTACCAGTTCAGCGTTCCCGACGCCGCGCGCGACACCGTCGTGAGCGCCATCCGGAGGCTTTCGTCCTCCGGCGTGCCGAGCTTCCTCGCCGTACTGAAGCGATTCGGCCCGGCCAACGTCGGCCTGTTGTCGTTTCCGATGCCCGGCTGGACGCTGGCGCTCGATCTCCCGGTGGGGCCCGAGGCGCTGCCCGCAGTACTGGACGGCCTCGACGAGTTGGTCCTCGCCGGCGGCGGTCGGATCTATTTCGCCAAGGACGCCCGCCTCAGCCCCGACAAGGTTCGAGCGATGTACCCCAACCTCGACGCGTTTCTCGCGGTAAAGAATCGCGTCGATCCCGAGCACCGACTGATGAGCGACCTCGCTCGTCGTCTCGACCTAGTAGGAAGGTGACCATGGAAAATGCCTTTGGACAGCCCCAGAGCGTCGTCGTGATCGGCGGAAGCTCCGATATCGCTCGCGCGATCACCAAGAAGCTCTGCGCCGCGCGGGCCCACACCGTGGTCCTCGCCGGGCGCAATCAAGAGCTGCTCAACGCGGCCGCGAGCGACGCCCAAGAGTACGGCGCAACCAAGACCGACACCGTCCTGTTCGACGCCGAAGACGCCACCAACGCGGCTCGCACGGTGAGCAAGGCCTTCGAGAAGGTCGGCGATAGGGTCGACCTGGTCATCATCGCCGTCGGGCTCTTGGGAGACCAGCTGAGTATCGAGGACGACGCCGAGGCCGCCACGCGAATGGCGATGGTGAACTTCGCGTGGCCCGTCGCCGCGCTCGCCGAGATCCGTCGGCGCCTCGTCGCCCAGGGCAGCGGGCGAATCCTCGTGATCACCTCGGTCGCCGCGATTCGGGTCAGGCGCAGCATGTATCTCTACGCCGGGGCCAAGGCCGGTCTCGACCGGCTCTGTGACGGGCTCGCGGACTCCCTCGAAGGCACGGGCGTGCGCCTGCAGATGCTGCGACCCGGTGTCGTGCGTTCAAGGATGACCGAGGGCCAGCCGGCGGTCCCCTTCACCACCGGCGTGAACGAGGTCGCCCAAAACGTGATGAGGGGCCTCGACAGCGGCGAGCGCGTCATCTGGAGCCCACCGGTGCTGCGCTACGTGTTCGCCGTACTGCGTCACCTGCCCGCGCCGCTATGGCGCAAGGTTATGGATCGTTAGCCGTTCGACGATGACGTCGATGTGGTCTTCGTGAGTTCGTTGCCGCGAAGGCTCATCGTAAAGAAGTCGCGATTCCACCACGTGGCGAAGTAACGCGAAGGCGACTCCATCGACCCGAGGAGACTCGTGGCGTTGCTGGCGTTGAGCGACGTGCCGATTGTTCCCGCGAACACCGAGTACTGCACCCAGCCGGTATTGATGTCGAGCTGCATCGCGCGCACGGCACCGGCTCGCACGAGCACGTTGGCGAGGTCGCTGATCGAGAGTGCCGGGCCTCCGACGTAGACGATCGCCCCGTCCTTGGTGACCCCGAGGCCCGAGCGCCAGACGTTGAAGGTGCCGCCGAGGGTAACCCCCCATTTATTGGAGTTCTGAGCCGCGAGACCGGGCACGGCCTTGGCGTGATCGACAATGAGGTCGAGGTTCTGGCGTACCGAGGCGATCTGGTTCGACATCGTGAAGTCGCGCCCCCAGTTGCCCACCGTCATCGTGCCGTCCTTGAAGATGACGACCGACGCGGCGCCGTTGCGCAGTGCTTTGACCAGATGACCATCCGTGTAGTAGCCGCCGTTGGCGTCCTGCATTCGAAAGCCCGCGTTGAACGCGGCGACGATGGTCTTGGACGCCGACGCGCTGACGGGCGCCGTGTACTTATAGGGTCCGCCACCGGGGATGTACGACCCCGAATAGAGCTGGGCCTTCAAGAGCGTGGGGTCCATCCACGCGACCCCGACGACGTAGCTGGTGTGGACCGCGTCGGGGCGGACAAACGCCTCGTAGACCGTCGGCACGCCATTCGCCGTCTCACGGCCAACGACGTGCCACACGCCCTCGCCCGGGAGCGGGTGCTTTGCGGGGGACTTGATCGCCTCCGGTTCGGGTAGGTGACCCGCGACGGGAACCTTCACGGCGGTGGGCCCTGATCCGAAGGCGCCCGTGGGCGGTGCGCCGCCCTTCTTGGGCGGATTGAGCCGGTAGGCCTCGGCTTCGACCCAGTTGACGATCATCCCGACACCGTGCGAGCGCCCCCACTCGGCGGCGCGGGCCGAGAGCGAGCTTCCGTAGCTCTGATTCGTCAACGCGATGCCCAGGGTGATGGCGTAGTAACCAAACAGCGCGACGGTGGCGAAGGCGAGGAGCACCACCGCTCGGCGCCACCAGTACACCGGCAGCGGCTGTCGGGGGCTCTTTGGCGCCGTGGGAGGTCGAGTGACGGGCCGGCGAGAATTCATGAAGCCCCATTCTGCCAGCCTCGCGCGCCGGCCCCCGAGGCCGGCGCTAAACGCCCACTAATAATGTCTTAAGAAGCTCAAGCCCGACGCAGCGGCGTCATCGCCAGTACCAGTTGCTTGGTGCCGTGCTCGTCGAAATTCACGGTCGCACGGCTGTGCGACCCCTCGCCGTCGACCCGTACGACCACACCGGGGCCGTAGCGGTCGTGCACCACGCGCTCACCCACGTGCAGACCTAGCATCTCCGCGCCCGTGGAACGCACCGCAGGCGCGACACCGGTTCCAAAGGCGCGGCCTTCGGTGAACTCGGTGCTTCTCCCGATGAATCCATCGTTATCACGCGAAAAGCTGGACCGCCTCGACGGCAACGTCGCCGAAATGTCATGCACGAGCTCGGGCGGTATCTCCAGGAGAAAACGACTGGCGAGCGCGTCGACGTGGTTGCCCCACATGGTGCGACTCCACGCGTGGGTGAGCACCAGATGGCGCATGGCTCGGGTGATCCCGACGTAGCAGAGGCGGCGCTCTTCCTCGAGTTCCGCTTCGTCGGAGAGCGCCCGACGATGCGGAAAGATCGTCTCTTCGAGTCCGGTGATGACAACGGCCGGGAATTCGAGACCCTTCGCGACGTGCAATGTCATCAAGGAGATAGCCCCCGCGCCGCCATCGAGTTGATCCGAGTCGGCCACGAGCGCCATGCGCTCGACGAAGTCCATCAACGTGTCGTACTGCGACGCGGCGGACGCGAGCTCACCGAGGTTCTCGAGTCGTGAGTACGACTCGTCGGAGTTCTCCGCGCGCAACGCGTCGCCCATGCCCGATTCACGAACAATGGCGTCGATTACCTCTCGTGGGCTCAGATCGTTCGCCATGGCACGAAGCTCGTCGAGCATGAACGAGAACTTCTCGGCCCCGCCGAGGGCCTTGGCGGTGAGTCCCGCGGCCTTGGCGTAGTGCGACGCCTCGGCGAACGAAAGTCCGTTCTCGGCGGCGTAGGCGCCGAGCTTCGCCTGGGCCACTTCACCAATGCCCCGCTTCGGTTCGTTGATCACCCGGCGGGCTGAGGCCTCGTCGCGAGGATTCACGATGAGTCGCGCGTACGCCAAGGCGTTCTTGATCTCTTTGCGGTCGTAGAAGCGCATTCCCGAGATAACCCGATACGGAATATTGGCGCGCAGCATCTCCTCTTCCAGTACGCGACTCTGGGCGTTCGTGCGGTAGAAGACCGCCATCTGATTCCAGTCGAGCGACGACTCGCTACGGAGCCGTCGCAACTCGCTCGCGACCCAACGACCCTCGTCGTATTCGTCGCCCGCGCGGTAGAGGCGAATCTTCTCCCCCTCCGCTCCCTCGGTGAAGAGGTTCTTCGCGTGGCGGCTGGCGTTCTTCGAGATGACCGCGTTCGCGGCGTCGAGGATCGTCTGGGTCGAGCGGAAGTTCTGCTCGAGCAAGATCACGTCCGCGTCGGGGAAACGCTGTTCGAACTGGAGGATATTGCGCACGTCGGCGGCGCGGAAACGGTAGATCGACTGGTCCGAGTCACCCACCACGCAGAGGTTTCGATGCTTCGCGGCGAGCATCATGACCAACTCGTTCTGCACACCGTTGGTGTCCTGGAATTCGTCCACGAGCAGGTACTTGAACCGGTCTTGGTACGAACGCAGCACGTCGGGGTCACGCTTCATCATCTCGACCGCGTTGAGCAGCAGGTCGTCGAAGTCCATGGCGTTGGCGAGTTTGAGCCGGTCGGCGTAGAACCGGTAGATCTCCGCGACCCTTCGATGATGAGGGTCATCACCGTGACCCGATGCCTCGTAGCCAGCCGGTGAGAGCATCTCGTTCTTCGCCGCGGAGATGGCACTCGTCACGCTGCGCGGTGAAAGTCGCTTGGTGTCGAGGTTCAGTTCCTTCATGATCCGCTCGACCGCGCTCTCGGCGTCACCAGCGTCATAGATCGTGAAGCCCCGCTGGAAGCCGAGCACCTCGGCGTGCGCTCGCAGCATGCGAAGGCACGCCGAGTGGAACGTCGAAACCCACATGCGATTCGCTTCTTCACCCACGAGCTCGATCACTCGGCGGCGCATTTCGTCGGCGGCCTTGTTGGTGAAGGTGATGGCCATGATCTCCCAGGGCCGGGCATCGCCCGACGCGAGGATGTGCGCAATCCGCCTCGTGAGAACGCGGGTCTTGCCCGAGCCGGCTCCCGCTATGACGAGCAGTGGTCCGCCGCGTTGCACCACCGCTTGACGTTGGGGCTCGGTGAGACCCTCGAGCAGCGCTGACGGGTCGAGGCGCGCCAAAGAGTCCACTGGATTGTTACCCCACAGTGACTCGTCGGAGAAGGAAGTCCGGTTCACTCCCACTCAATGGTGCCTGGTGGCTTGCTCGTCACATCGAGCGCCACACGATTCACGCCTTCGACTTCACGGATCAGCCGGTTGGCAATCGACTCGATGACCTCGTAGGGAAGTCGAGCCCAGTCCGCGGTCATCGCGTCGTCACTCGTGACCGCCCGGATAATGATCGGGTACGCGTAGGTTCGTCCGTCTCCCATGACGCCCACAGTACGCACCGCCGGTAACACCGCGAAACTCTGCCAGAGTTCGCGGTAGAGGCCGGCTCGTTTGATCTCGTCGACGACCACGTGGTCGGCATTGCGCAGGATCTCCGCGCGCTCGCGTGTCACCTCGCCGATAATGCGAACCCCGAGGCCCGGTCCGGGGAAGGGCTGGCGCCACACGATCTCCGCGGGCAGACCGAGCTCCTCGCCAACGTGGCGGACCTCGTCCTTGAAGAGGCTGCGCAGCGGCTCGACGAGATCGAACGAAAGGTCCTCCGGGAGTCCGCCGACGTTGTGGTGACTCTTGATGTTGGCGGCGTGGCCCGAACCCGACTCGATCACGTCGGGATAGAGCGTGCCCTGCACCAGAAAACGCGGACCGTCGCCGCCCTGGCCGAGCTCACGGGCCACCGTCTCGAACTCGCGGATAAAGAGCTCACCAATAATCTTTCGCTTGCGTTCAGGATCAGTCACGCCGGCCAGCGCGTCAAAGAAGCGATCCTGCGCCTTGACGTGGATGAGTTCAACCCCGAACTGACGGGTGAACGTCTCTTCAATCTGATCGCCCTCGTTCTTGCGCATCAGACCGGTGTCAACGAAGACGCAGGTCAGTTGCGACCCGACGGCCTTCGTGACGAGGGCCGCCGCGACCGCGGAGTCGACGCCACCCGAGAGGGCGCAGAGAACTTTCTCGTCACCCACCTGCGCTCGAATCGCGGCGACTTGATCTTCGATGATCGACGTGTTGGTCCACGTCGCCGGGATGCCCGACACGTGGTGAAGAAAATCAGCCAGCAGCTCTTGTCCGCGCTCCGAGTGAGCGACCTCCGGGTGAAACTGCACCGCGTACATGCGCCGCGTCGAGTCCTCCATCGCGGCGACGGACGCCTCGGGCGAAGAGGCGGTGACGACGAAGCCGGTCGGCGCCTCGGCAATGGCGTCACCGTGGCTCATCCACACCGCGCTCGTTGTCGGCCACTCGGCCATCAGCTGAGACGGGCCCAGACGCGACAACTCGGTGCGGCCGTATTCGCCCGCCCCGGTCCTCGCGACGTTCCCGCCCAGCTGCAGCGCCATGAGTTGAGCGCCGTAGCAAATACCGAGGATGGGTATACCGAGCTCGTAGATCGCGGGGTCGAGCGAAGGAGCGGGGACTTCGTAGACCGACTTCGGCCCGCCCGAGAGGATGATCGCCGCGGGGGACTTCGCTCGAACCTCGTCAGCCGTGATGGTGCTCTGGACGATCTCTGAATAGACGTGCGCTTCGCGCACACGTCGCGCTATGAGTTGGGCGTACTGCGCCCCGAAGTCAACAACGAGAACGTTCGAACTCAATGGCCCATGCCTACGCCCTGCGAGCGCTGCAACTGCTTTCCTTCGGTCTGAATCGATGGGGCCAGCATGATCTCAGCCTTCTGGAACTCCTTCAACGTCTCGTAACCGCAGGTCGCCATCGAGGTGCGAAGCGCACCGAAGAGGTTCAGGCGACCATCGTTCTCGTGGGCGGGCCCGAGCAGCACTTCCTTCAACGTTCCGCGCACCTGTGTGCGTACGCGCGTGCCCCGAGGCAGCGTCGGGTGGAACGTCGCCATTCCCCAGTGGAAGCCGCGGGCGGGCGCTTCGACCGCGCTCGTGAGCGGCGAACCGATCATCACCGCGTCCGCGCCGCAGGCAATGGCCTTGGCGATGTCGCCGCCCTTGCTCATGCCACCGTCGGCGATCACGTGAACGTAGACGCCCGTCTCATCGAGGTGGCGCATCCGAGCGCCGGCGACGTCGGCGATGGCGGTGGCCTGGGGCACGCCGATCCCGAGCACCGCGCGCGACGTGCACGCATTGCCGGGTCCGACCCCCACGAGCACTCCGGCGGCACCGGTGCGCATGAGGTGAAGGGCGGCCTGGTAGCTCGCACAGCCACCCACGATGACTGGCAGTTCGAATTCGCGAATGAACTTCTTCAGGTTGAGCGGCTCGACGGTCTTGGACACGTGCTCGGCCGAGACGACGGTTCCCTGGATCACCAGGATGTCGAGGCCCGAGTCGAGAATGGTCTTCGCCATCCAATCGGTGCGCGCGGGCGTCACCGACGCCGATGTCGTGACCCCGGAGGCCTTCATCTGCTTGATCCGCTCGGCGACGAGTTCGAGCTTTACCGGCTCAAGGTACATCTGCTGCATTCGAGCAGTCGCCTTGTCATCATCGAGTTCACCGATCTCGTCGAAGAGCGAGGTGGGGTCTTCGTAGCGGGTCCAGAGACCTTCGAGGTTCAGTACGCCAAGTCCACCCAGGCGACCGAGCTCGATGGCGGTGCTTGGCGACATGGCGCCGTCCATCGCCGAGCCCAGGAGGGGCAACTCGAACTTGTAGGCGTCGATCTGCCACGAGATGTCCACGTCCTCGGGGTCGCGGGTGCGTCGAGATGGAACAATCGCGATGTCGTCGAAGCCGTAAGCCTGACGCGCCGACTTATAGATTCCAATCTCTACTTCCGCCATGGTGACCTCCGCCTAAGAAAATGCACCCCAAAACCGGGTGTGCTTTCCTTCCAATCTACTGGACGGCGTTAGGACCAGAGTCGGTGTGCGTCGGGCCACTCGACCCCCGCCACCACGCAGAGCAACTCGGTGAGCACTCGGGCGGTGGCACCCCAGACGACGTCGCCCGGCACCCGGAAGAAGTAGATCGGAAAGTAGCCGTCATCGTCGGCGCCGGGGCGAAGACCCTCGCGACGCCAACGTTCTTCGAGAAAGGCATCGTCGGACACCAACGAAGAAAGTGGAATCGTGAAGACGCGCTCCACTTCGGCGGGGTCAGCCACCAAGGTGGGCCGGCCCTCGAGTATCGCCACAACCGGCCAAATCGCTGATCCGGAGGCAAAAGTCACGATCGGGCTGAGCCAGCCCACCGGCTCGACCAACGAAGGCGCGAGACCGACTTCCTCTTCGGCTTCTCGAAGAGCCGTGTCGATAGGCGTCTCATCTGCATCGCTTCTCCCACCGGGCAGCGCGATCTCGCCTCGATGGCTGGAAAGCTCCAAGGACCTTCGTGTCAAGATCACGTGTGTTTCGCCATCCTCCTCGAACAGGGCGACCAGCACGGCGGACTTTCGAGTTATGAGTTGGTACGCGCCGTCAGCCACGCCCACCATCTCCACGGGCTCGGCGGGCATTGATGAGACGTCAAACGTGCGTCCGCTGGCCCTCATTCGACTCACCACCAGGTCGAGCGCGAAGCCTTGGCGTCGCTCGAGGCCCAGCAGCGACCACGGGGCGGGGGCGCCGCGGCGGATATCGTCCGGCTCTGGAATCACCTGTGGATACTCATGGTCCACAAAACGCGGCGGCCACTCGGCATTGCGGGTCATAATCTCCCCTAGTGTGGAAGCGCACACAGTGCACGACTGGATTTTACTCGGTCCCCCCCGTTTTCAACCCTGGAGAGAATCGCCATGAAGACCCTTGCGCGCTTTAGCGTCCGCCGCCGCTGGTATGTCCTCGTCGCCTGGGTCGTCCTGTTCATCGGTCTTAACATCATCGCGCAGGTCACCGGCTCGGCCTTCTCGAACTCGTTCAGCCTTCCGGGCACGAACTCCACGCACGCTCTGCAACTACTCGAGACGGGCTTTCCCGCGAAGTCAGGCGATGCCGACCAGATCGTCTTCAGCGTGAAGAGCGGTCCCTTGAAGAATCACGAGGCGGCGATCAACAAGGAACTCGCCACGATTGCCAAACTGCCCGAGGTCAGTGGTGTCACCTCGCCGTTCTGCACGTCGAGCGACCCCCACTGCGCTGGCGCCGTGCAGATGAGCAAGAGCGGCAAAATCGCCTACGCCACCGTCAACTTCTCCAAGCAGTCGAATCTTCTGGGCAAGTCCGACATCCGTGCCGTTGAAACTGCAGCCACGACCCTTCGATCGAACTCGCTCGAGGTCGAGTTCGGCGGCAACGCCTTCGGTTCACTCAGCGCACCGACCGGCAGTCCCGATGAAGGCTTCGGCCTCCTCGCCACCGCCATCGTCCTGTTCCTGGCCTTCGGTTCGTTCCTCGCGATGCTCTTGCCCCTCGGCGTCGCCCTCTTCGCCATCGGCATCGCCTCGGCGGCGACGACGCTACTGAGCCACGGCCTGGCCATCGCCCAGTTCGCGCCAATCCTGGGCTCTCTCATTGGTCTCGGCGTGGGCATTGACTACGCCCTGTTCATCGTGACGCGAAGCAGGCAGAACCTGCGTCAGGGCATGAGCGTCGAGGATTCGATCATCACCGCCATGAACACGTCGGGACGCGCGGTCCTCTTCGCCGGGGCCACCGTGTGCGTCGCCCTGCTCGGCATGCTGGCCCTGGGCTTTTCGTTCCTCGACGGCCTCGGCATCGCCGCAGCCCTGACGGTGTTGATCACGATGATGGCGTCGCTCACCCTACTGCCGTCGCTGCTCGCATTCCAGAAGCTCCGCGTGCTGAGTCGCCGCGAACGCCGCAAAATGAAGGCGAACGGACCCGAAGCCACGCTCGTACAAGGTGGCTGGCAACGCTGGGCCGTCTTCGTCGCGCGTCGCCCTCGCACGCTTTCGCTCGTCGCGCTGCTGGCGATACTCGTCATGGCCATTCCGATCTTCTCGCTCAACCTTGGCATCTCCGACCAGGGTTCGGACCCGGCCGGTTCGACCACTCGCATGGCCTACGACCTGCTCGCCCAGGGCTTCGGGCCCGGCTTCAACGGACCGTTGACCGTCGTCGGATCGATCCACAACAGCGCCGACAAGTTGGCGATGGAGAAACTGGACAAGAACCTCCAGGGAAAGCCCGGCATCGCCGAGGTCCTTCCGCTCTACTCGAATCCCCAGGGAACCGTCGGGCTGATCACGGTGGTCGCGACCACGAGCCCCCAAGACCGCAAGACCGGCGAACTCATCACGACCATCCGCGACAAGTACATCCCCGAGGCGACCGTCACCTCGCACACGGCGATCTTCGTGGGCGGCGCGACCGCGCTTTCGAACGACTTCTCGGGCGTGCTCGATAGCAAGATCCCGCTCTTCCTCGCCGTCATCGTCATCCTCGGGTGCCTGCTGCTGATGGTGGCCTTTCGGAGCATCCTGATCCCCCTCACCGCCGCGGTGATGAACCTGCTCGCGGTGGGCGCCTCCTTCGGTCTGGTCGTCGCGGTCTTCCAATGGGGCTGGGGTAGTTCCCTCATCGGCTCGGGCTCGGGCCCGATCGAGTCGTTCCTGCCGATCATCATGATCGCCATCCTCTTTGGCCTCTCCATGGACTACCAGGTCTTCCTGGTGTCGCGGATGCACGAGGAGTGGGTGAACACGGGCAACAACGAGGACGCAATCATCCACGGCCAGGCCAACACCGGTCGCGTCATCTCTGCGGCGGCGTTGATCATGATCTGCGTCTTCTTCTCGTTCGCGTTCGGCGGCGAGAGGATCATCGCCGAGTTCGGCATTGGTCTCGGTGGCGCGGTGCTGATGGACGCGTTCATCTTGCGAACGGTGCTCGTCCCCTCGCTGATGCACTTCTTCGGCAAAGCGAACTGGTGGATGCCCAAGTGGCTCGACCGCGTGGTGCCCCACCTCGCCGTCGAAGCGACCGACGACGTCGCCTAACCGCGCGCCTCACCCTTCCAGGGTTGCCCCGAGGTCGCTACGGACCAGCTGGACGGCGGAGGAACGAATCCCGTCAGTGCTTCACTGGTGATCCAACGCTTGCAGTAGATCCAGTCCGCTCGCCAACTCTTTCTCCCCGACTCGAGGGCGAGCGCACGGCATTGTGCCGGTACCACCAACGATGTTGATCCTCGTTGCGCCTCAATTCTTGCGTCGCTTCACCGGCTTGAAGATCTGAGTTGACCACCACCGTGGGGTACGAACACGCGGGCGCGTCTTCTCGTTGTTGTGACTGCGCATCGGGCGCTTTCTTTTCCTCAAGGTGGAGAACCGGGACAAAAGATCTCCCAGCGTCAATCCCTAATGAGTGTCGTCGCCGGATAGGACGGTGGTACCTCGATCGGAGTACGCAATGCCTTATTCTGCACGGGTGGATTCGATCATTGTTTTTGTTGCCAACTACTTCTTCATCTTGAGCATTTTGATAGTTGTCGCCTTTTGGCTGCGAGCCAGCAGCCGGGTGAAGATCAACGTCGCGTGGCAGCTCGTGATTGGTGGGGTTCTGGCGTATGGCCTGGCCGCGATCGCGGGTCACCTCTATTACGACACCCGTCCCTTTGTGAGCCAACACATTCATCCGCTCATCGCTCACGCGCCGGACAACGGGTTTCCCTCGGACCACGCCCTGCTGACTGCGTTCCTGGGGTTCACAGTCCTCGTGTACTCACGACGCATCGGGATCATCCTGTTGCTCATCGCCCTGCTGGTGGGCGCGTCGCGGGTGGCCGCCCATATTCACAACTCCATTGACATTGTTGGCTCCTTCGTCATCGCCGCCCTCGCGGTCGTCATCGTTCAAGGAATCTCAAAGCTCTGGGTAGAGGATCGCCTCCGACAGAGGACCAAATAAGCCCTACCAGGACCAATCGCTTCGCGAGCAGGATATTTACCCGAGAGTTGAGTCCGCTCCGCGAGTGACGCCAGGCGTAGCTCTGCGCCGAGTGCTTGGCGCCGAGGAAGTCCAAACGTCGGGGTCGAAGGCGTACTGGGACGATCTCGACCGGCGTCGTCGATTCCTGAGAGGAGACCCACCCCGACGATCATAAAGAGGAAACCGGGTCCACAAGGGACCCGGTTTTCTCTTGTCCTAATGGACGAACGACTACATCATGCCGCCCATGCCGCCCATGCCGCCGTCACCCATAGGGGCGCCAGCAGGCTCGGGCTTGTCGGCAACGATGGCTTCGGTCGTGAGCAGAAGAGCCGCGATCGAGGCCGCATTCTGCAACGCAGAACGCGTCACCTTGGCGGGGTCGATGACTCCGGCCTTCACCAGGTCAACGAGTTCACCCGTGGCGGCGTTCAGTCCAACCGAGCCCTTGGCGTCGGAGACTTCGCGCACCTTCACGGCACCCTCGTATCCGGCGTTCGCGGCGATGTGACGCAGTGGCGACTCGAGCGAGTTCGCCACAATGCGAGCGCCGGTTGCCTCGTCGCCGGTCAACGTCTCGATCAGCGCGTCGACGGCGACGCGTGCGCGAACCAGTGCGGTACCGCCACCGGCCACGATGCCTTCGTCGATCGCCGCACGAGTTGCGCTCAGCGCGTCCTCGATACGGTGCTTCTTTTCCTTCAACTCGACCTCAGTCGCGGCGCCGACCTTCACGACAGCCACGCCTCCGGCGAGCTTGGCGAGGCGCTCTTGGAGCTTCTCACGGTCCCAGTCCGAGTCGGTGTCTTCGATCTCACGCTTCAACTGGGCAACGCGTCCCGCGACATCGGCTGCGGTTCCCGCTCCGTCGACGATCGTGGTGGCGTCCTTGGTCACGACGATCCGACGAGCGTGGCCCATCAGGTCCACGGTCGCGGTCTCGAGCTTCAGGCCGATCTCTTCCGAGATGACTGTTCCACCGGTCAGTACCGCCATGTCCTGGAGCATGGCCTTGCGGCGCTCTCCGAAACCCGGGGCCTTTACGGCAACTGAAGTGAAGGTGCCACGGATCTTGTTCACCACGAGCGTCGCGAGGGCTTCGCCCTCGATGTCCTCGGCGATGATCAGTAGTGGGCGACCCGACTGCATGACCTTCTCCAGAACTGGAACGAGGTCGTGCACGGCCGAGACCTTGGAACTCGTGAACAGAATGTACGCGTCTTCCAAGACCGCCTCCTGACGCTCGGCGTCAGTCACGAAGTACGGCGACAGGTAACCCTTGTCGAACTGCATACCCTCGGTGAGCTCGAGCTCGATGCCAAAGGTATTCGACTCTTCGACGGTTACTGTTCCGTCCTTGCCGACCTTGTCAATCGCTTCAGCGATAACTTCACCAATTGATTCGTCCGCCGCCGAGATGGTGGCGACCTGGGCAATCTGGCTCTTGCCTTCAACGGGCTGGCTCTGGGCGGCGATGGACTCTACCGCGGTCTTCACGGCCTTCTCGATGCCGCGCTTCAGGCCCGACGGGTTGGCTCCCGCGGCGACATTGCGCAGGCCTTCCTTGATCAGAGCCTGCGCCAGCACCGTCGCGGTCGTTGTTCCGTCACCGGCGACGTCGTTGGTCTTGGTGGCGACTTCTTTCACCAGCTGGGCGCCCATGTTCTCGAACGGGTCCTCGAGCTCGATTTCGCGAGCGATCGACACACCGTCGTTCGTGATGGTTGGCGCACCGAACTTCTTGCCAATGACGACGTTGCGACCCTTAGGTCCGAGCGTCACCTTGACGGCGTCGGCCAACTTGTCCACGCCAGCTTCGAGGCCGCGTCGGGCCTCTTCATCAAATTTAAGTAACTTCGACATGTTGCTCCTTACTTAGAGATTGTGGCGAGCACGTCGCGGCTGGAAAGGATCAAAAGGTCCTCGCCATCAACGGTGATCTCGGTACCGCCGTACTTTGAGTAGACGACGGTGTCGCCAACGCTGACGCCGGTAGGGATCACGTCGCCGGTGCTCTCGGTACGACGACCGGGACCAGTAGCGAGGACTTCACCCTGCTGGGGCTTCTCCTTCGCAGTGTCTGGGATGACCAAACCTGAGGCCGTGGTGGCCTCTGCGACGTCGGGACGGACCACGATGCGGTCTTCTAATGGGTGTAGCTTCATTTTTATTGCCTCCTGTGCAATTAGCACTCGAAACCTCTGACTGCCAATTTAGCAGCCTAAGCGCCCGAGCGCCAAGCCCGAACCTTCGCGCACTTCCTATGCTGCGGGGAACCCAACGTCGAGGAACTTCGTGGAAATTCTCCAGCTCACTCCCCCACGCCGCTGCCACCCGGCTGGCGACTGAGATGTACTCGCCGGTGCAGCGACGCGACGTCGTGCTGCTCGCGGGCCTGCGCGCGGCGTCGTTCCTCGGCGACACCGTCGCCCTGGTGGCCCTCTTCCTGCGTCTCGCCCCCGAGGGCCACGAGTGGGCCATTGCGGCACTGGCGACGGCGGGCACGCTGCCCCTGGTGCTGTTCGCGCCGCTCGCCGGGCACGTCGTCGACCACGTGCCGGCGAAGCGGATGCTGAGCCTGCTCGGGGTGGTGGAAGCCTTGATCTGCGCGGGCATCGGGTACTGGCACGGCGTTGGCGCCACGCTCGCGCTGATGTCGCTGCTCAGCTGCGTGGTGGCTTTTTCACTGCCGGGCTACTCCGCCCTCATCCCCGCACTCGCCGGCGAGGACAACATCGCCAAGGCACAGGGGACGATCCAGTCGCTGCAGGGAGCCGCCGGCGTGGCGGGTCCGGCGCTCGGAGGGCTCTTGGTGGGATGGACCGGACAAAGTTGGCCCCTCTACCTCGACGCCATCAGTTTTGCCCTGTGCGCCGCGGGAACCACCATGCTGCGCCACGACCGTCGCCCCTCGGCGCGCACGACCATCGAGAGCGCCGAGTCGAGGAAGTTGATGGCCGGCGTCTCGCTTCTCTGGAGCGATCCGATCCTTCGCTCCATCACCCTCGTCGTGGCCATCTTCATCTTCGCCCTCGGCATGGTCAACGTTGGTGAGGTCTTCTTCGCCACGCGGACGCTGCACTCCTCGGCGACGTACTACGGACTCATCGGCGCCAGCTTCGGGCTCGGCTCAATCGGCGGCGCACTCTACGCCGGCCGATTGCAGCAAGAGACCGTGCAGCTGGTCACGTCCCTGCTGCTCTCCATCGTGGTGATCGGCGTCATGATCGGCTCGGTGGGCTTGGTCGAACACATTGGCTACATCTATCCGCTGATGGTCCCCGCCGGATTCGCCGCCGGCATCGCCAACGTGAGCTCCTCGACCCTGCTGGCGCTGCGAACGCCCGAGCACCTGCGTGGTCGAGTCTTCGCCGCCTTCGGGGCGATCTTCAACGCGGGCGAGATCGGGTCCTACGCCGCGGGCGGGCTGGTGCTCGTGGTCATCGCCCCACGGACCGTTTTCCAAGTCGCGGGCGTCGCCGCCACGCTGGCGGCGCTGGTGCTCGGTCCCTTCGCCTTCCGGGCCAGCCGGGCGGCGCACTTCAAAGAACGCCGCGCCTAGGGCGCGTGTCGTTCGAGGCGCCAGTCGGTTCCGTCAGGCGTGTAGAACACCCGGTCGTGCAGCCGGTCCTCACGACGTTGCCAGAACTCGAAGAAGACGGGTGTGAGTTTGAACCCACCCCAGTGGGCGGGCCGCGGGACGTCACGATCCTGGAAGATCACTTCGAGTTCGCGAACCCGCTCTTCGAGATCCCTGCGAGAGTGCAGAGGCTGGCTCTGGTGGCTCGCGTGCGCACCTATCTGGTGACCGCGGGGACGGGCATCAAAATACGCATCGGATTCGGCTCCACTCATTGACTCGACGTGGCCTTCAATTCGAATCTGGCGACCAAGGGGCTCGCAGTACCACAGCAGCGCGGCGTGGGGGTTCTCTTGCAACTCGCGGCCCTTTTGCGACAGGTAGTTGGAGTACCAGCCGAAGGAGTGTTCGTCGACGTGGCGCAACAAGACCATCCGCACGCTCGGCAGGCCGTCGGGTGTTGACGTGGCGAGCACCAGCGCCTCGCGCTCGGCCATGAGGTCCTTGGCGTCGTCGAACCACGTCGTGAACTGCACGAAGGGGCTCGGGTCGCAGTCCTCAACGTGCAGCGGGGTCCAGCCTGGGCTCATGAGACGTCCTCCAACTGCCAGTTGGGACGAGCCGACAACTCCATCGGGCTCGGGCCACTTGACTTCAAACGATAGATACCGGCGGCGGCGATCATGGCCGCGTTATCGGTGCACATCACCAATGTCGGCAGGTGGCTGACGACGCCGAACTCTTGGGCCAACTGCGCCACCCCGGCGCGAAGGGCCGAGTTCGCCGCGACGCCGCCGGCGAGCGCGACCCCCTTCACGTCGTACTGGCTCATGGCGGCGCGCAGTTTTCGCAGCAACTGCTCGGCAACCGCGGCCTGGAAGGACGCGGCGACGTCCGCCACGGCCACGTCCGCCTGCTTCTGTGTCGCGCGCACGACCGCGGTCTTCAAGCCGGAAAACGAGAAATCGAAGTCCGCGCCGGTCATCGAGACGGGCAGCTTCAACCTGCCCGGCGTCCCCTGCTGGGCCAGGCGGTCGATCTCGGGGCCCCCGGGATAGCCCAGCCCCAGCCACCGCGCCACTTTGTCGTAGGCCTCGCCGGCGGCGTCGTCGATGGTTTCGCCCAGCACCTCGTGCTGTCCGGGACCCGACTGGTACACGATCATGCTGTGCCCGCCAGAGACCAGGAGCGTCAGCAGCGGCCACTCGAGATCGGACTGTTCGAGCAGGGGCGCGAACAAGTGGCCCTCGAGGTGGTTGACACCGACGAACGGCACGCCCCACGCCAGCGCGTAGGCCTTGGCGACGGAGAGGCCCACGAGCAGCGAGCCAATGAGTCCCGGCCCGCTCGTCACCGCGATGCCGTCGATGTCGGGGCGGTGGGGGTCGAGTCCGGCGTCGAGCAAAGCGCGTCGCACGACCGGTGCGATGGTCGTGACGTGCGCGCGCCCCGCGAGTTCGGGCACCACGCCGCCAAAGGCCCGGTGCTGGTCGATCGAAGACTCAATGACCGAGGAGAGCACGTGAAAGTTTTCATCAACGACCGACGCCGCCGTTTCGTCGCAACTGGTTTCGATACCGAGCACTACTGCCATGGAACCAGCGTACGTCGAAGAGGTCAGGCGCTCGGGGGCAGGTCCGCCCAGAGCACCAGCGCGTCCTCCTTGGTACGTTCGTAGTAGTTCTTGCGCACGCCAACGGGCTTGAAGCCGTAGCGGTAGTAGAGCTGCTGGGCCCTCGTATTGGACGTCGCGACCTCCAACGTGGCCCGCCCGACGCCGCGATTGACGGCGTCGCGCCACGCCTCGTCCATCAGGGAGCTGGCGATGCCGCGTCCCTCGAACCCCGCTCGGGTGCCAATGGTGTTGACGTGCAGTTCGTCCAGCACGAACATCACGCCGAGGTAGCCGACGATCTTCTTGGCCGCCACGGCAACCGTGTAGCGGCGGGTCTCGGTGTTGGTGATCTCGTCGAGCAGCATGCCCTTGGTCCACGGTTCAGGAAACTGCGTCGCTTCGATCTCGAGCAGTTCGTTCACGTCTCGTCGCTCGCAGAGGCGAATGGACCACGCCACCGTCATAGGCGACGCTCGCGGGTCGCGAAGTTCGCCACCGCATCGGCTTCACGCAGGTACAGCGGCGCGAGGGACGGTTGCGCGTCGCGTCGCGCACCGAGTGAGAGCGCGGCGTGCAGCGACGGCACGGTCTGGGCGAACAGTTGCCCGTTAGGGACCGCATCGAAGTCGCCGACGTAGCGTTGCACGCCGTCACCGGTAAAGGTGACGCTCGCCCCGTTGGTGGCCCATTCAATGACCACGTCGCGCGGCCTCGCCACCGAAGGGACTCCCGTCGCCTCAACGTCGTCGCCGAGTTTGAACGTCTGGATGAACACTTCACCGCGACGGCCATCGACGGCGCTCACGAGCGTTCCACGAACGCCGGCGTCGTACGCCCCGTGGGCGAGCAGTTCGAGCGACGTCACCCCGACGCGCTCGCACCCCAGACCCTCGGCGAGACCTATCGCGGTCGCGATCCCGACGCGCAGTCCCGTGAAGAGACCGGGTCCGATGTCGACAACCACCCGGTCGACGTCGCGCGCCACCAGCCCGCTCTCGGCCAAGAGGCTCTCGAGACCCGCGACGAGGACTTCGGTGTGGCGTCGCTCGAGGTCGAGCACTCGCGTCACCTCGACGCCACTGCTCGAGCGAACGCCAACGCCGCAGGCCTGCGTGGCCGTCTCGATAGCCACGATATTCATTGGTCCGCCCACTCGGCGAGCTGGGCGCGTCGCGCCTCGTCGATGGCGCCGTCAACGAGCAGGGTGCGCGCGTCGTCCGGGCCGATCGCAAAAGCAACTCGAAGAACGTCTCGTCCGAATATCGACTCGGCGAGCTCCCCCCACTCCACGAGCGCCACCCCCGACTCTTCGACGAGTTCGCCGAGGGCGAGATCGAGCACTTCGTCGAGGCTCTCCACGCGGTACACGTCGCAGTGTTGGAGCGTCTCTATGCCGAGGTCGTTGTGACAACTGTGCTCGCGGACCATGACGAAGGTGGGACTCGTGACGCGCTCGGTGACGCCCAACCCCTTGGCGACGCCCTGGACGAAGGTGGTCTTTCCCGCTCCGAGGGAACCCGAGAGCAGCACGATGTCACCGCTTCGCAGCGTTCGAGCGAACGACTCGCCGGCTCCTTGCGTGTCCGGCCCGGTCGGGCACCGGCGACGAAAGCTCATGACGGCGCCAGCAGTTGCTGCAGGATTCGAAGATCGGCGCGCATCACGTCCACCACGCTAGAGCCGCCTCGCAGCGCCGCTGCGGGGTGGTACGTGGCGAGGCCCTTCGCATCGCCCAGTTGACAGACCCTGCCGTGCGTGCGGCCCACCCCTTCGACGTAGCCGAAGACCGCGCGTGCCGCGGTGTTGCCGAGCGCCAATACCACCCGAGGCGCGCAGTCATCGAGTTGCTGGAGCAACCACGGCCGGCACGCCGCCAGCTCCTCGCGCTTCGGCGTTCGATTGGCCGGTGGCCGGCACTTCACGACGTTGGTCACGAAACACTGCGCGCGCTCGACGCCGACTTCGTGGAGCAGTTCGAAGAGCAGCCGGCCGCTTCGACCAATGAACGGCTCACCCCCTTCGTCCTCGTCACGCCCCGGAGCTTCGCCGACCACCATGAGCGAGGCCCTTCGAGGTCCCGAGCCAATCACCACCCGCTGACGGCTCTTCGACAAGTCACAACGGATGCAGACGCGCAGTTCGTCGAGGTCCAACACGACTCAGGCCACGAGAACGCGCGGCACTCGAGCTCCGATGCCGCAGAGAATCTCCCAGGTGATGGTCTCGCCGCGGCGAGCCCACTCTTCGCCGGTTATCCCTTCGCCACCCTGGCGTCCGAGCAAGACAACGTCGTCGCCCAGCGCCACGTCGTCGTCGCCACAGTCAATGACCAGTTGATCCATGGTGACGGTGCCCGCGAGCGGGTAGCGCTTCTCGTTGATCAGCACCTCGGCCCCGGCGTCAAAGAGTCGACGGGGATACCCGTCGGCGTAACCAAAGGGAACGGTCACGACGGTCGCGCTGCGCTCGAGGGCCCGGCGCCGTCCGTAACTCGGACGCTCGCCCGCTGCCAAGCGACGCACCGCCACCACTTGGGCGTGCAGGCTCAGGGCCGGTTCGAGTGTGAGGCCCCTCGCTTCGAGTTCGCCCGACAGCCAGCCTTCGGGTAGGTAGCCGTACAGGGCCAGACCCACCCGCGCCATGGTCCTTCGGGCATCGGGGTACGCGAGGGCCCCGGCGCTGTTGGCAAGGTGCACAACACGCGGCGCCACGCCGCGGCGCTTCAGATGATCCAACACGTCGTCAAAGAGCTCGATCTGACCGCGGGTGAAGGCGCGGTCCTCGCCACTGGAACCGTCGGCGACGCTGAAGTGGGTGTAGACGCCCTCCAGGTCAATGGTGTTCGATGCCACCAGGACGTCAACCACTTCATCCACCGACGAGGGGTCGACACCCATTCGGTGCATGCCCGTATCGATCTTTAGGTGCACGCGGTGGATGCCACCGAGCTTCTCCGCAGCCGAAACGGCCGCCGTGGCGCCTTCGAGCGAACCCACCGTCAGCGTGAGCGAGTGAGTCAGGGCGTCGAGAATCGTGTCTGGTGGAATCTCGGCGAGCAGGAGAATCGGTGCGGAGACGCCGCTTCCTCGAAGCTCGATGCCCTCGTCGACGATCGCCACCGCGAGCGAGTCGGCTCCGCCCGCGAGTACCGCCTTCGCGGTGAGTTGGGCCCCGTGACCGTAGCCGTTCGCCTTCACCACCGCGCAGAGCAAGGTGTCGCCCAGCAGGGTCTTTACGGCTCGCACGTTGTGCGCTATCGCCGAGGCCGAGATCTCCGCCCACGCGGGACGACGAACTCCCTCAACGGGCACGGCGGTCCTCGCTGGAAGTTGCGACCACGAACGCGGCAGCGGTCTGTTGGGTGTGCGACAGTGACAGGTGAAGCTCGCCGACCCCCCGGCGAGCGGCGAGCTCTTGGGCCGCGCCGTGCAGCCGCACCGATGGAGCACCACTCGCCTCGCGATGGATCTCAATGCTGCGCCACGGCGCCGCGCCGATGCCCGACTCCAGCGTCTTCAGCACCGCCTCCTTCGCGGCGAAGCGTGCCGCCAGACGCTCGGGGCGCGAGTTCGCGTCACTGCGCTCTTGATCGGTGAAGAGGCGCGTCAACAAAGCCGGATGGCGCTCGAGCGCGAGGGCGAAACGAGCGACGTCCACGATGTCCACCCCGATCCCCACGGTCGCCACTACTCGACCGTCACTGTCTTGGCGAGGTTGCGGGGACGATCGACGTTGCGGCCAAGGCCCCGCGCCATGGCGTAGGCGAAGAGCTGCAGCGGCACGATGTCCACCATTGGCGTGAAAAGGGGTTCAGTCGCGGGCACGCGCAGCACGTAGTCGGCGACCGAGTCAATGAGTTCGTCGTCGTCAGTCGCGACCGCCACGACGGTCGCGCCGCGGGCCTTCACTTCAGCGAGATTGGACAAGATCTTCTCGTGCATCGCGGGATTGGTCGCCACCGCGACCACCACCACGCCGGGTTCAATCAACGCTAACGGACCGTGCTTCAACTCGCCCGCGGGATACCCCTCGGCGTGCAGGTAGGTGAGCTCCTTCAGCTTCAGCGCGCCCTCCAGCGCCGTGGGGAATCCCACGTGTCGGCCGAGGAAGAAGAAATCGTGCGCGCCGAGCAGCTCCTTGGCCACTTTTTCGACGTGCGCTCGCCGACTGAGCGCGGTCGCCACCTGACCGCTCACCGCGTTCAAGCCCAGGAACAGCGCATTGACGTCCGCGGGCGCCAGGGTGTTCCGCAACTGCGCGAGGCGCAGGGCCAAGAGCTCGAGGGCCGCCACCTGGGCGACGAAGGCCTTGGTCGACGCCACCGACACTTCGAGCCCGGCGCGGGTGTAAATCACCGCGTCGGCTTCTCGCGCCAGCGAGGAATCGACAATATTGGAGATGGCGACGACGTGCGCGCCGCGGCGCTGGGCCTCGCGAGTCGCCTGGATGGTGTCGATGGTTTCGCCACTCTGGGAGACGCCGATGACCAGCGTGCCAATCTCCACGATGGGATCGCGGTAGCGATACTCGCTGGAAATGTCCACGTCGACGCTCAGACGAGCCCATCGTTCGATGGCGTACTTCGCAACCAGTGAGGCGTGGTGCGAGGTGCCCGCCGCCACGAGCACGACCCGCTTCACGTCACGCAACTCCTCATCGCTGATACGCAGTTCGTCAAAGACGATGTTGCCGTTTCGACGACGACGGTCGAGCAGCGTGGCGCGAATGGCGTCGGGCTGCTCGTTGATCTCCTTGGTCATGAAGTCGTCGTTGCCACCCTTCTCGGCGGTCTCGAGGTCCCAGTCGATCTGCAGTTGGCGCAAGCGAACCGGGGCTCCCTCGAGGTCTATGGCGCGAAAGCCCTCAGGACCGAGGCGAACGATCTCGTCGTCGTTCACCGCGTAGAAGGCGGTCGCGCGATCGAGAATCGCGGGAACGTCACTGGCGAGGTACGTCACACCCGGCGCGGTTCCCACGACCAGGGGCGAGATCCGCCGGGCGGCGACGATGACGTCGGGTTCGGTCGCGTCCATGGCCGCGAGTGCGAAGGCACCGCGAACCATGAGCAGGCTCTGTCGGACGGCTTCCATGAGTTCGAGGCCCTGGCCGCGAAACTGTTCGATGAGGTGCGCGAGTACCTCGGAGTCGGTGACCGACCTGAAGATGTGTCCACGCGATTCAAGCTGCTCTCGCAGTTCCATGTGATTCTCGATGATGCCGTTGTGAATAATGGCGATGTTCCCCGAGCAGTCGAGGTGCGGGTGGGCGTTGATGGCCTCAGGGGCACCGTGTGTCGCCCAACGGGTGTGGCCTATGCCCGAACTGAACCCGGTGGGCGCCGACTCGCACTCGTGTCGAAGAGCGGCCACCGACTCGGTGCCAGCGGCGGTTCGAGCGCGCCAGGTCTGGCCTTGGCGTACGAGGGCGACACCCGCCGAGTCGTAACCGCGGTACTCCAGTCGCTGGAGGCCTTCGAGCAATATCTCAAGCGTGTCGGAGGATCCAACGACCCCGATGATGCCGCACATGAAGGCCAGCCTACTCGTGGCGGTTTAAACGCCTTAAGCGTCGGCGCCTACGCGGAGAAATGCGATCTCATGCGTGTGGAGAACTCGGCGACGAACGCACCGTCGAGTGCCTCGACCATGACGCGTACCACCGGCTCGGTGCCCGACGGTCGCACGATCAGTCGCACGTCGTCGTCGGCGATGCCAAATAACGCGCGCAGCTCGCTGAAGATCGCGAGGACCGCGTCGTCGTCGTAGACGCTCTCCTTGACGTTGATGAGCGCCTGGGGCACTCGGAGCCACGCGGCCCTGGCTTGTTCGGCGAGGGGACCCCGGCGCACCACGAGGTCGGCGAGGATGAGGCCCGTCAAGAGCCCGTCACCGGTGGGCGCGAGGTGGCGAAAGATCAGGTGACCCGACTGTTCCCCACCGAAGGGCCACGAATTCTCCTCCAGCGCCATGAGGACGTTGCGGTCACCCACGTCGGTCTCCACAATGGCGATGCCCCGAGCCGACAGGGCACGACGCAGCCCGAGGTTGCTCATTGACGTGACGACCAGTCCGCCTCCGAGTTGGTGCCGTTCGGCGAAATCGAGAGCGAAGAGAATCATCAGGTCGTCGCCGTCACGCACGTGACCTTCCGCGTCCACCGCGATTAGACGATCCGCATCGCCGTCGAAGGCGAGACCGAGGTCGGCCCCCAGTTCGAGGACCTTCGCCGTGAGATCCTCGATGTGCGTTGAACCACACTCCTCGTTGATGTTGCGCCCGGTCGGCTTATCGTGCAGCGTCGTAATGCGCGCACCGGTCTCTTCAAAGAGTTCGTGGGCCACGTGCGATGCGGCGCCGTTCGCGCAGTCGAGCACGATGTGCAGCGACGAGATGTCCCCGGGGACCAGTTTGCGAAGGTGCGCCGCGTAGTCGTGTTCGGCCTCCTCGTCTATGGCGACGTCGCCGAACCCATCGCTGGGTGCAGGGGGGGCTGCGTTGAGGGCCTCGGCGACCGCCTTCTCGGTGGCGTGATCGAGTTTCGTGCCACCCAGGCCGAGAACTTTCAGTCCGTTGTCGTAGTAAGGATTGTGCGACGCCGACACCACGACGCCCACGCCATTGCGTTGTTGGGCAATCACCGCGACGCCGGGCGTCGTGAAGCAACCCAGGTTGATCGCGACGGCGCCGCCGGCGCTCAGCCCGGCGAGGACCGCGGCGGCCAGTGGGGGCGAACTCTCTCGAGTGTCGTACCCGACGAACACCGGGACCGAGAACACGTTCGCCACCGCGCGACCCAACCGGTAGGCCAGGTCTACGGTGATCTGCTCGTACGCTCGTCCGCGAATGCCGTCCGTGCCAAAGCGCACGGGCTCGACCATTAGCGCTTCGAGTACTGAGGAGCCTTACGCGCCTTCTTGAGACCGTACTTCTTGGTCTCCTTCTTGCGCGAGTCGCGAGTCAAGAGCCCGGCCTTCTTCAACGAAGGACGGACGTTCTCGTCAATCTCGAGCAGCGATCGTGCGATACCCAAGCGCAGCGCGCCGGCTTGACCCGCTACGCCGCCGCCCTCGATGGTGGCGTCGATGTCGTAGGTCTGCTGCGCGTCGATGAGACGCAACGGCTCCATCACCATCTGGCGGTGAGTGGCCGAGGTGAAGTAGTTGTCGAAGGCGCGCGAGTTGATCGTGATCGTTCCGGTACCGGGACGAAGACGTACGCGAGCAACCGCTTCCTTGCGGCGACCAGTTGTTTGAGTAAGTGGGCTAGACACGGACTGTTCTCCTCTTAACCGCGGCGGATTGCCGAGGTGTCGTACTTCGTAGGCTGCTGCGCGGCGTGCGGGTGCTCGGCACCGGCGTACACGAAGAGCTTGCTCATCTGCGCGCGACCCAAACGGTTCTTGGGAACCATCCCCTTCACGGCGTCAAAGACGAGCTTCTCAGGATCGTTCTGAAGAAGCGAGGCCCACGACGTCGAGCGGAGGCCGCCCGGGTAACCCGAGTGGTGGTACTGGAAGTTCTGCGCCGCCTTGTTGGCGGTCACCACGATCTTGTCGGCGTTGATGATGACGACAAAGTCACCGGTGTCAACGTGCGGGGCGAAGTACGTGCGGTGCTTACCGCGCAGCAGCGAAGCGGCAACGGTCGCGACGCGGCCGAGCACGAGGCCTTCGGCGTCGATGACACGCCACTCGCGCGTTATCTCATGAACCTTTGGTGAATAGGTGCGCACAATTCTTCCTTCAGCGATCTTTAGGACAGTCACCGCGATGGGACTCCCAAGGGACTCTCTACCTTACAAAACCCGAGGGCCCGCCAGCAAATTCATCGAATCCGACCCCGATCAGGCTGAGACCCCCAGCAGGAGCCGGCGGGGGCAAATGGTCCCGTTTAAGGCTCTCCAGGCGCTGTTTTACGGCATTCTGAGGGAGCCGGCGCTGTCCTATGGCGACCATGGTGGAGGTGAGACAGCGCACCATGTTGTGACAGAACGACGTGGCTCGAATCGTGAGCCGCACCGCGGGGGCGTTGTTGGGACTCATCCCCCACTCGTCCTCCAACCTCTCCCAGCGCGCGCCGATGACGTGGCGAAGCAGGGGCTCGCCGGGTTCTGAGTTCGTGGGCCGTCGACAGAACGCCCGAAAATCGTGGGTACCAATGATGTCGGCGCAGGCCCCGTTCATGGCCGTGAGGTCTAACGGGCCCTCCACCGACCACGACCACGAGGCGTTGACCTCCAGGGCGGGCGGCGTCGCTTCCAAGAGAAGGTAGCGGTACTCGCGCCACGTCGCGGAGAAACGGGCGTGGAACTCGTCACTGACCGGGTCGGCTCGGATCACGCGGATCCGGCCACGAAGCTGCTTGTTGAGCGACCGCATCAGCCGTTCGCGATCAGGACCGCGGTTCGTCGCGAAGAGCTGCACCGGAAGGTCCACGTGCACGACCTGGGCGAACGCGTGCACGCCGGTGTCCGTGCGACCAGCGCCCACGACCAGGGGCTCTTCGCTCATGTGAAGGGTGCTCGCCAAGGTCTCGCGAAGCAGTCCGACGACCGTCGTGAACTCAGGCTGGAACGCAAAGCCGGTGAAACCGTTGCCGTCGTAGGCAAGGTCCAGTCGCCACCGTTGGGTGGTGACTACCGGTTGCTCAAACGAACTCAATACGCGCCATCGGGGCGTTGTCACCCTGACGCGGCCCAAGCTTCAAGATGCGCGTGTAGCCACCCGGGCGCTCGGTGTAACGAGGAGCAATCTCAGTGAAAAGCTTATGCGTCATGTCCTTGTCGCGAATGAAGGCCACAACGCGACGCTGGGCGTGCACCGAGCCCTCGGGCGAGTTCTTTGCCGCCGTCACGACCTTCTCGACGATCGGGCGCAACGCCTTCGCCTTCGCTTCAGTGGTGACGATTGCCTCGGCCGCGATCATGGAGGCGACGAGGTTGCCCATCATCGCCTTCTGGTGAGCGCTGTCGCCACCAAATCGCTTGCCCTTCGTGGGTGTCCCGCGCATGCTTAGTCCTCTATCCGCAGTGAAAGACCGCGCTCTTCGAGACGGTCGTTGACGTCCTTCAGCGACGTGGCGCCGAAGTTGGTGATCGAGGTCAGGTCGCGCTCGGTGGCGTTTACGAGCTGCGCGATGGTGTTGATGCCAGCGCGCTTCAGGCAGTTGCGTGAACGCTCAGTCAGACCCAGCTCCTCGATTCGAATGTCCAGCTCGCTCGCGGCGGCCTGAGCCGTGCCCACGTCGCCCAGTTCAAGCGAAGGAGCTTCCTCGTCGAAGTTCCCGATCAGCTCTACCAGTGCGCCGAGGGTCTTGCCCGACGAAGCGAGTGCCTCGCGTGGGCTGATCGAACCATCGGTCTCGATGTCGATCACCAGGCGGTCGAAGTCCTTGGACTGCTCGACACGCACCGGCTCGATCTCGAAGCTCACGCGACGCACTGGGGTGAAGATCGCGTCCAGGGGGATCACGCCGATGGTCGAGGAACCCTTGTTCCCCTCGGCGCCGACGTAGCCCTTGCCGCGCTCGACGGTCAACTCGAAGGTCAGTGCACTCTTGGGGTTCGTCAGGTAGGCGAGGTGAAGATCACTGTTCAGGATCTCGACGTCGGCGGTCGTTGACAGGTCCGCGGCGGTCACTGGACCCTCGCCTCTCTTGTCAAGGCGAAGCATGACGGGCTCGTCGCTGTGAACGACGAGCAGGAGGTCCTTCAGGTTCAGGCAGATGTCCTGCACGTCTTCCTTCACGCCTTCGATGACGCCGAACTCGTGCAGGACGGCGTCAAACTTGACGCGCGTCGCCGCGGCGCCGGGAATCGACGACAGCAGGGTCCGACGCAGGGAGTTGCCGAGTGTGTGACCAAAGCCGGGGTCGAGCGGCCCGATGCCGAACGACTGACGATTGTTGATCTCGTCGCCGAGGGCTTCGATGGTGGGTCGTTGGATAATCAACATAGGGACTCCTTAAGATCTTTGAAAGTGACGTTTACTTCGAGTACAACTCAACGATGAGCTGCTCGTGGATCGATTCGTCGATCTGCTCACGCTGGGGCACGACACGCACGGTGACGTTGAATCCGTTTTCGCTGGTCTCGAGCCAGCCCGGGACGTTGCGGTCCAGGACGTCGAGGTTGCGCTTGACGTTGAAGTTCTCGCGCGTCACACTCTTCAGGCCAATGACCTCGCCGGGACGGACGCGGTACGAGGGGATGGTCACGCGCTTGCCGTTGATGGTGACGTGGCCGTGGCGGACGAACTGGCGGGCCTGAGCGCGCGAGGCGCCCCAACCGGCGCGGTACGCGACGTTGTCGAGCCGCAACTCCAGGAACTGGAGCAGGTTCGTACCGGTCATGCCGGGACGGCGGCTCGCCTCTTCATAGAGGTTGCGGAACTGCTTCTCCAACAGACCGTAAATACGACGGGCCTTCTGCTTCTCACGAAGCTGGGTCAAGTACTCCGAGCCCTGGCGCTGGCGGTCGCGGCCGTGCATGCCCGGCGGGAAGGCGCGCTTCTGGCGGTCCGAGTTCTCCGAGACGGGGCACTTCATGGTGAAGCAGCGCTCACCCTTGAGGTACAACTTGGTGCGCTCACGACGACAGAGTCGGCAAACGGGTCCTGTATAACGAGCCATGATCTTCCTTAGCCTCGACGACGCTTTTTGGGGCGGCATCCGTTGTGGGGTAGCGGGGTGACATCCTTGATCGCCACCACTTCAATGCCGGCGGCGGCGATTGAACGAATCGCAGTCTCGCGACCTGAGCCGGGACCGCGCACGAGCACGTCGACCTTCTTGACGCCGTGCTCCATTGCTGCACGGGCGCACTTCTCCGCGGCCAACTGCGCAGCGTAGGGAGTCGACTTGCGTGAGCCCTTGAAGCCCACCTGACCCGACGACGCCCACGACAAGACGTTGCCTTCGGGGTCGGTGATTGACACGATGGTGTTGTTGAACGAACTCTTGATGTGCGCAACACCGAATGCGATGTTCTTGCGTTCCTTCTTGCGACCCTTTCGAGCCGTGGTCGGCTTAGCCATTACTTCGTTACCTTCTTCTTACCGGCGACTGTGCGCTTTGGTCCCTTGCGGGTACGAGCGTTGGTGCGAGTGCGCTGACCGCGAACGGGCAGGCCCTTACGATGGCGAATCCCCTGCAGGCAGTTGATCTCCATCTTGCGCTTGATGTCTTGTGCGACGTCACGACGAAGGTCTCCCTCGACGGTGACGCTCTGGTCGATGTACGCGCGAAGCTTGTTGACGTCAGCTTCGGTGAGATCCTTCACGCGAGTGGACTCGTCGATTCCCGTCGCGGCGCAAATCTGCTGCGCGGTGGTGGGTCCGACTCCAAAAATATAAGTAAGTGAGATCACCGTTCGCTTCTCGCGTGGGATGTCTACTCCGGCAATACGGGCCATATTCTTCCTCTCCTAGCCCTGGCGCTGCTTGTGACGCGGGTTCTCGCAGATCACGCGGACGTGACCCTCTCGGCGAATGACTTTGCACTTCTCACACATCGCCTTAACACTGGCGCGAACCTTCATGTCGTTTCTTTCTCGATCTCTGTGGAACTTGAGTTATTTGTAGCGGTAGGTGATGCGGCCGCGGGTCATGTCGTAGGGCGTAATCTCCACTTGCACCTTGTCACCGGGGAGGATACGGATGCGGTGCATGCGCATTTTTCCCGAACTGTGAGCGAGCACGGTGTAACCGTTCTCCAACTCGACGCGGAACATAGCATTTGGTAGAGGCTCGACGACGGTTCCCTCAACGGTAAACGCGTCTTCCTTTGGCTTACTCAGGTTCTTTCTCCTTGTTACGGCACTGCGACGCAAAGGAGCAAGAAACTCCTTCACGGTAGGACCCCTGGGGTTTCCAAGAGGTCGGCTGACCATTCTACCGAAAATCCCCCAGAACGCAAAACCCAGCCTTTTCGACCCGTCACGATTCCAGTAAAAAGCTGTGAAATAACCAAATTGTGACTGCAGACCCTAGTGCCCCATTGGAAAATGGGTTCATGCTTGGTAGATGACGGAGCCACGCAAAAGAGAGGCGTCTGGTGCTATTGAGCGCGACACCTGTCTTGATTTGCTCGAGGGCGCTCCACTCGCCCGCGTCGTTATTTCCGTGAAATGCCTGCCGGTCGCGCTTCCGGCTCGGATTTCCCTCGTTGATCGAGGCTACCTGCTCCTCGCCAGTTCCGACCCGGCTGTCCACCAGGCCGCGCAGCGAAAGGACGTGCTTTCCGTTCAAATTGATGGCCTCGATGACAACGGCATGGTGTGGTCGGTGATGGTGTCCGGCATTGGCAGTGTCGCGTCTGAAGACGAGCCCTTGAGCGGCCCGCTTCGTGAAGCACTCGACCACGGTGCCTCGCTCGTCATGCTCCCGCTCTCGGTAGTAGTGGGCCAGCACGGATAATTTGGACAATTGCACGAAATCGTGTGCGATGCTGGGGTATGGCGTATCACCGGATCCAGGAACCTGCGCGGCTTCACGCCCTCATCGATGCCATCCTGCTCATCGAGGCTGACGCCAGCCTCTCGACCCTGCTGCTTCGCATTGTTGAGACGGCCACCAAACTGGTCGGTGCGCAGTACGGTGCGCTCGGCGTGCTCGCCAGTAACGGCGAGACGCTCTCGCGGTTCATCACTTACGGCATGGACGATGACCAGATTGCGCTCATCGGTGAGAGCCCGCAGGGAAGCGGGCTGCTCGGAGAGACGATTCGCCTCGCCAAGCCCCTGCGTGTCGACGAACTGAGCGAGCACGAGAGCTCGTCCGGATTCCCACCCAATCACCCCCCGATGCACCGGTTCCTCGGAGTGCCGGTGAAGACCGGCACCGGACGCATTTACGGCAACCTGTACCTCACGGACCCGCTCGACGGATCACCGTTTAGCCAGTCTGATCAAGACCTTGTCGAGGCCTTCGGTCGCGCCGCGGGCATCGTCATTGATCAGGCCCTGCTGCGCACGCACATGCGAGAGTTCACCTTGAGCGAGGAACGAGAGCGCATAGCGCGTGATCTTCACGACACCGTCATTCAACGGCTCTTCGGCGTGGGGCTGTCGTTGCAGTTGTCCCTGAGCGGGCAGATCGAGGACTCGGTGCGCGAACGCATTGACAAGTCCCTCGACGATCTCAACGAAACCATTCACGAGATTCGAACCACCATCTTCGAGATCGACCAGGAAGACGAGCAGGAGATTTCGCTGGAACGTCGCATCAGCGCGCTCACCGTTGAGGTCGGATCTCGCCTTGGGGTCTACGCCCATCTCGTCATGGCGCCGGGCATCAGCGACGACGTGGGCGTGCGCTGCGCGCAACACGCGCTGCAGGCCCTGCGAGAGATTCTCTCCAATATCGTGCGCCACTCGCAGGCGAGCATTGTCGACGTCAACGTCGCCATTGAGGGCAATATGCTGGTACTCACCGTCAAGGACAACGGCGTGGGTTTTAACCAAACGAGCGGTTCGGGAAGCGGCCTTCGCAATCTGGCGTCGCGAGCTCGCGACGTCGGTGGCGAGTGTTCCATTAGCTCCGAGCTCGGGCGTGGCACACTTGTCCAGTGGACCGCCAACCGATTGGACTGAAATGATCCGACTGCTTCTTGTTGACGACCACGAAATAGTGCGTCGCGGACTGCGCGAACTACTCGAGACCAACGAGGACCTGTCCGTTATCGCCGAGGCCGGGTCGCTCGAAGAGGCACTCGCATTGGGGCTCGACGACATCGACGTCGCCGTCCTCGACGTCCGCCTGCCCGACGGTAGCGGCGTCGATCTTTGTCGACTGCTCCACGAGAAGCGGGCCGATCTGGCCTGTCTCATGCTGACCTCCTTCGCCGACAACGAGGCGCTCAACGCCTCGATGCTCGCCGGCGCACGCGGCTACGTGCTCAAGAACGTGCGCGGTGACGACCTCGTCACTTCAATTCGTCGGGTGGCGGCGGGTGAAACGCTGGTCACTGACGAGCAGCTGGAGCGGGCGCGCGAGCGCCTACGCCGCCAGATCACCGAGGACATCCGCCTCGAGAGTTTGAGCGGGCAAGAGCGAAAGATCCTCGAACTGCTCAGTGAGGGGCTCAGCAATCGAGAGATCGCTGAAGTGATGTTCTTGGCGGAAAAGACCGTGAAGAACTACGTGTCGAACCTGCTCGCCAAGTTGGGCTTCCAGCGCCGCACCGAGGCCGCGCTCTTCGCGCAGCGTCAGTTCGACCGCGCGCACCCGGACAACTAGGAGATCGTAAAGACTTCCGGGCCGTTGTCGGTGACGGCAATGGTGTGCTCGAAGTGCGCCGAAAGTTGACCGTCTCGGGTCACCACCGACCAACCGTCATCGAGCTCGTACGTGTCGTACGAGCCAACGTTCACCATGGGCTCAATGGCGAAGACCATGCCCTCTTTGAGGGTTGGTCCCGGAGTTCCCGGCCAGTAGTTGGGCACCTGGGGACTCTCGTGCATGGCCGTTCCGATCGCGTGGCCAACGTACTCGCGCACCACGGAGAAACCGGCGGCTTCGGCGACGTTTTGCACGGCCCGACCAACCTCGTGCAATCGGTTGCCGATCACGAGTTGATCAATGCCGGCCCACAACGAACGCTCCGTGACGTCAATGAGGCGCTGCGCGACGTCGCTGATCTGTCCAACGCCGGCGGTGTAGGCGGCGTCACCGTGATAGCCCTCGATGATCGCCCCGCAGTCAATTGAGATGATGTCGCCCTCTTTGAGCTTGTAGGTACCCGGGATGCCGTGCACGATCATGTCGTTGGGGCTGGTGCAGATCACCGCGGGAAAGCCGTGATAGTTCAGGAAATTCGAACGGGCCCCGCGCTTAGCGAGGACTTCTGCGGCGACCTCATTCAGCTCCAGCGTCGTAATCCCGGGGCGAATGGCGGCCCTCGTGGCCTCGTGCATCTCAGCCACCACCTTGCCGGCCTTGCGCATCTTGTTCAGCTCATCCGGTGAACGCCTCACGCCAGACCCTTGTCGTGAACCACGGCTTCGATGGCCCTGGTGACGTCGTCGGGGCTCTGGTCCCCGTCAACCGTGACCAGAAGCCCCCGCGAGCCGTAAAAGGACAGCAGCGGCTCGGTGTCTCGTTCGTAGGCCTCGAGACGCTTGCGAATGGCGTCGGGCTGGTCGTCTTCGCGCTGGATGACGTCGCCCCCGCAGTTGGCGCACGTCCCCGATATTGCCTCGATGTCGCTGTCCTTGTAGATCGCCCCACACTCTTGGCAGACACGTCGCGACGAGAGTCGCTCGGTAACGAGGCTCACCGGCACGTCGAGGTTGATGCAGAGCTTGATGCCGTCGTCACCCAGTAGCGCCTCGAGCGCCTCGGCCTGAGCGAGCGTGCGCGGGAATCCGTCGAGCAGGGCGCCCTTCTGGGCGTCGGCCTGCTTGAAACGCTCGTCGACCAGACGAATCACGAGCTCGTCGGAGACCAACGCGCCGGCGTTCATGACGCTGGCGACTTCGAGACCGAGCGGCGTACCGGCCTTGACGGCGCCTCGAAGGATGTCACCCGTCGACACGTGAGGGATGGCGTACGCTTTCGCGAGATGCTTGCACTGCGTTCCCTTGCCTGCGCCCTGTTTGCCGAGAATAACGAGGTTTAGACGTGCCGGCATAGCTAACGCTTCAGGAAGCCTTCGTAGTTGCGCATCATGAGCTGCGAGTCAATCTGGCGCATGGTCTCCAGGGCAACACCCACCGCGATCAGCAGGGTCGTTCCGTAGTACGGGAACTTGTTGATGTTCCACAGGGCCATCAAGATACTCGGCACCACCGCGACCGACGCGAGGAAGAGAGCGCCGACCACCGTGATTCGACTCAGCATCTTCGCAAAGTACTTCTCGGTGGGCATGCCCGGACGGATACCGGGAACGAAACCACCCTGCTGGCGCAGCATTTCGGCCTGCTGGTGCGGCTCGAAGGCAATGTACACGTAGAAGAACGTGAAGGCCAGGATCAGGATGAAGTCCGAGGCGATGTAGAAGAAGCTCGTCGGGTGCAGCGACGAGTTCACGAAGTTCTGGAAGCCGGTCCAGGGCACGATGTTCGACAGCAACACCGGGATGTAGAGAACCGACGACGCGAAGATGATCGGGATAACGCCCGACTGGTTCACCTTCAGAGGAATGTACGTGGAGTTGCCGCCCATCTCCTTTCGCCCGACGACGCGTCGGGCGAAGGTCACCGGAATTCGGCGTTGACCGTTATCCATGAAGACAATCAAGACGAGCAGCCCGATCGAGATCACAAAGATGATGAAGAACTTCGTTGGCCCCCCCTCGCTCCAGACGGCCTTGCCGCCCGAGGGCAGACCCGCCACCACGTTCGCGAAGATCAAAAGGCTCATGCCCTGGCCGATGCCGCGCTGGGTGATGAGCTCGGCGAGCCACATGACGAACGCAGTTCCCGCGGTCATGATGGCGACCATAAACAGGCCGAGCCAAAGGTTGAACTTGGGGATGAGGTCGATGTTGAAGCCCAGCAGCGCCTGGTCGTGCCCGTGGAACGCGTAGATGAGACCCGTTGACTGCAATAACGCCAACGCGATGGTCAGGTAACGAGTGGTCTGCGTGATCCGCTTCTGGCCCACCGCACCCTGGTCGCGCCACTCGCCGAGTTTGGGAATGACCGTGGTGAGCAGCTGGATCACGATGGAACTCGTGATGTAGGGCATCACGCCTAGACCAAAGACGGCCAACCGCGTGAGCGCGCCGCCCGAGAACAGGTTCAAGAATCCGAGGACCCCACTCGCGCCAGCCTTGGACTGGAGCAGTTGAACCTGCGACCAGCTCACGCCAGGAATGGGCAGGTTCGCCCCTAACTGGTAGAGGCAGATGATCGCAATCGTGAACAAGACCTTGTTGCGAAGGTCCGGT
>PLKM01000067.1 GCA_003141095.1 Acidimicrobiaceae bacterium
ACGTTGGGCGCCATCACCAGACTCCCCCCGCTCACTCCCACGTAGACCGTCGCGCGCAGCGACGTAAAGAAGTCCGCCAGCCCGGACTGGCGCATCCAGTAGTACAGATACAAGGGATCGCCCCCTCCCACCAGCAGGGCGTCAGTCTCCTTAACCATGGGCACCCAATTCTCTTTATCGATGCTGGGCAGCGCGGTGAGTTCCAGTACTCCTAGGGACTTCCATCCCAATTCGACCAAGGGAGTGGATGCTCTTCCACTGATAATCTGCCACGCCATGCTTGCACCACCGGGAAAGGCATATATCGCGGTGGGAATGATGAGTGCACTGGACTCGGCAATCGGTTTGCCCAGGAGGTTGACCAGTTCGTCGTGGATACTCGAGTTCATGATGCCTGCGGAAGTGAGTAGCAACTTCATGATGCCTCTCCTAGACGTTGTCTCTTGATGCCTGTCGTAGTCAATTTACTGAAACACGCCAGAACGTTCAAGCAAAAAGGTCGCCGTAATCCTGCTCAACTCGTTTGGAGATAATGATGTCGGTGGCCCGACGCAACAGGAATGCCACCTTGCACTGGAGGCTTGACCCCTAGAGAGCCTGATTGGTGTCAGAGGCCCGGCGCAACAGAAATTCCGCCTCTCAGTGGCGGGTTGCTCCAAGTACAGGATGTTCAATGTCAGAGAATCAGTACCCTGGAGACGCGACTGCCGTACCATGCAGTGAAAGTCGGCTGGCGGAGGCGTAGGGAGAGGCAATGACTCTGCGAAACACTGAATACCGCATCACATTCCGTTCCAAGGCTGGTCGTTTCTACTACTACTTCGCGAAGGACGACACCGGCTGGTATCAGATGACTTCGGCGGGTAACAGGCACAAGGCGACGGCAGAACAAGTTCTCAATCACATCTTGCCCGCACTCTCTCAGGTGAAACCTGGCGTGAAAGTGAGCGTCGAATATGTGCCCGAGGTTTCTGGTCCGGATTCCTTCGACTGAGAGGTCCAACCGCCCCATCTGCCATCAACGGGCTACGTGTCAATTCAAGATCCACCGCCTCAATACTGCTGAGACCGGAGGCCCGACGCAACAAACAGGCCACCTGATGCTGGCGGCTTGATTCGGCCAGACCTTGATTGGTGTCGGAGGCCCGACGCGACAGATCTGCAGCCTCCCACCGGCGTTTGGGTTGAGTTGAGTGGGTTCTGCCGTACGACCCGAAGATCTGCAACCACACATTTACGACCGCTGGACGTTTGCAAGCGAATCAGGCTTTCAAAGGTATACGGTGGGCGAATGAAGCTGCTCCGCATAGCCAGCCTGACTGTTGTCTTGACGTTTGTATGTGGTGGAGTAGCGCAAGCGACTCCTCGACTTGTTCGCTCCACCCCTCCCTTTATCGGGGGCTTCTACTCTGAGTCGGGCTCCACTAAGGGAGTTGCCTTCATTCAGTTCTTCGTGAGCGGCAGCGGAAAGGAGATTCTGGGAGGGCATACGTCCGGAGGTTCATGCTTGGCCAGCGCCGCTCTCGTGGCCGAAGGCGTCCAGAGTACTGGGGGCATAACCTTTAACTTTCCCCGATCGATACCCATCTCACCGAGCGGTGCGTTTTCCGCCACGGAAACTGTCACGATGACTCCCTACGAGACTCAGTCGACCGTCGGCGCGAGCGGCACCATTACCATTAGCGGTCATTTCACTAAGGGGAAGATAGTTTCGTACCGTACCAATGCGGTGATTGGTACGTTCAATGCTCCCAGCATCTGCGCAACGACGACTCCGACGCGTGTGTTGATGCAGTGGGACATTAACGACCTTTAGACGACCAGGTCTCCGGGAATGTAGGCCCGCCTGGTGATACCGCGAATCGGACGTGACCGATCCGATGGGGTGAAGGGAAGGTTTCACGAGCAGACGCAATCACCCTGGCTCTGTGACCGGAGACCCGAAGCAACAGATCTACAACCAAGCACCGGCGGTTAGCTTGCTGAGTTTGCCTTGTGTCAGAGGCCCGACGCAACAGCTCTGCAACCTTGCACTGGAGGCCTGACTCAGCCTCGATCTGATTGGTGTCGGAGGCGGGACTTGAACCCGCACGCCCCTAAGGGCACCAGCCCCTCAAGCTGGCGCGTCTGCCTATTCCGCCACTCCGACGCGAAGTTCTACTTTAGCCTGTCCGAGAGAGGCCCGAGGTTCAACTGCCCGAAGGCACCACCTGCGAGGCCAGCCACCCGACCTCTTGATCCACCAACCCCGCAACCGAAATGCTCGAACTAACTGTAGAGATCGAGTTGGACCACTCAATCAAAGAAGGGGCCGTAAAAAGTGGCCGAATCCAGAAAGCATTCATGATCTCTTGATCGAGATCTAACCACGTCACGGATGCGGAAACCGGATTGAAGTTCTGCACCCCTGCATTGAACAGCTTCGTAAACAACGCGGACTTAATCCCACTCGAATACGCATCTGGATAGGCAGGTCCACTCCAAGAGCGCGCGGTGTACGAAGCGGTGGTCGTCGTCGGTCTCATGAAGATCGCCACGTCTGTCTGATTTGTTGCCGAGTCTCTCGCGGCGGCCTCGTTGGACGCGACAACAAAAGAACGTACCGAAATACCCTTGCCCCTCCACTGGCCTTCTACTCTCGCCGCCACCGCGCGGTCGAGTTGCGAAGGGCCAACGGCTACCCGCACGCTCAGCAAAGTTCCGCTAGCGCTCCTCCAGCCGCTCGGCGTGAGTGTGTACCCAGCCTCTCGCAAGACACTGACGGCGCACGTCGCGCAGTCGGCGAGGGTGCCGTTCTGGGCCTTGGACGTGACGGTCGTTGTCGTCGACTGCGCGGAGGCACCGTTCCCGCTCCCTCCCGGATACGCGCTCTGTCCCTGCGAGTAGAGCGCCGAACTCGCGACCGACGCAGAGAAGGTCACCGACCCAAAGAGCTGGTCGATGAGCGCCTGGCGATTAAGTGACCAACTAAGTCCCTCGCGTAGCAGCAACGACCTGGTGAGCGGACGACCGGGGGCGAAGGTGATCTCCGCGATAGTGCTGTTCATGCCAATGTGGCTGAGCACCGAGGGGGCGGTGCTCACCGCTTCAACGGTCGTGCGATTCACGTTGAGCGAGTAGCCAACGAAGAAGGCACTCGGACTCCGAGGGATGACGTCGGAGTCGGTGATTACGATCCGCTGAAAGCGATTGGGGTCAAGAGTCCACCTCTTGTTGATGGTGAGCACAATTCGATGCGCCGAGGCCGCGACCAGGTTGTAAGGCCCGAGCGTCGGACGCTTCAGAAAGCTCGACCACGAACAACCCGTCGGCATGCCGACGTCCTCCACGTCTCGAAACAACAAGTTCCACTCGGCGTAGTCGCTCGAGAACGTCGCCGTCACGCTGAGTCCGTTGTTCGATTCAGAGAGGGACCTGATGTCGCGGTAGCCGTCGCTTTGCACGCTGGCGAGAGACTTCGCCTTGAGCCACCACGCCACGAGGTCCACCCCATCGAACGGATCGCCGTTGCTCCAGCGCTGGGCGCGCGCGATCGTGTACACCACCGTTTCGGGTTTTAACGAGACCAGTTCCGCCGACGCGATCGCCCCTCCTTCCCCGTAGAGATTGCCCGTCTGGCTCGTGAGAAAGGCCGATGGTCGGATCAGGTCGAGCACGGCATTCGTCGTCGGCGTCGCCGGGGGGTCGAGGATGGTGCAGCCGTTGAAGGGTCCGGGCAGCGAAAGATTCAGCGTGCGCACGACGCTCGAAGGAGAAGCCCCCGAGACTGGGATTGCGTTCGCGCCGACGAGCACTGCGGCGACGAGGGCGCTCGCGCACACTGCGCGAACGGTCGATCCGCGTGGGATCATTTCAGCTACTGCAAACGTAGGTCGAGGGTAAGTGTTGCGAAGGTGAAGATCAAGGCAACCGCGATGGTGATGCGGTCAAGGTTACGCTCAACGACCGTTGAGCCCGAAGCCATGGCGCCCATGCTGCCACCCATAAGGTCAGAAATGCCGCCGCCGCGCCCCGAGTGCAGGAGCACTAAAAAAATCAGCCCGACCGCTGAAAACGACTCAATAACTACGAATGTCCAAGTGAACATTACAACCTCCGATTAGCGCTTTACATCGTAGCAGTCGTCACATGTCTGGATAATTGACATGAATGACTCGGCCTTCAGGCTCGCGCCGCCCACGAGGAAGCCGTCGACGCCGCCTTCGCCCAAAAGGGTCGCCGCATTCTCACCATTGACCGAGCCCCCGTAGAGCACACGGGCCGCGCCCAGTGAAAGCTGGGCCAGGACTGATCGAAGATGAATGGTCATCGCACCAACCTGATCGCTCGATGCCGTGAGCCCCGTGCCGATGGCCCAAATCGGCTCGTAGGCGACGGTAACGAGTTCGTGGAACTTCTCATCGAGCCCCTCGAGTGCGCTCTTCAGTTGCTGCGTGACGAAATCGTTCTGCTCGTTCGCTTCGCGAACCGACAGCGCTTCGCCGACGCACAGCACCACCTTCAGCCCGCTCCTCACGACGGCCTGCAACGTCGAGAGGACGACCTCGTCGGTCATGTCGTACATGGCACGCCGTTCAGAGTGACCGACGAGGACCCACTGGACGTTGAGACGCTTCAGCATTGTCGTGCTGATCTCGCCGGTGTAAGCGCCGTTGTCGTAGGCACTCACGTGCTGGGCCCCGACGTCCATGGCAATGCGCTCGGATTCGATGATTGACGTCATGCTTCGAATATCGACGAACGGGGGCACCACGACGATGTCGGTGTGCTCGGCGGGCTTGTTCTTCAGCATCACGCCGAGTTGCTGTCCGAGATGGACTGCCTCGACGTAGTCAAGGTTCATCTTCCAGTTTCCGATGACGAGCGGCTTGGGGGTGGTGGTCATTTAGTTGAAGGGACTTTCACGAAGGGCCTTGAGGCCGGGTAGATCGCCGAGTTCGACCAGTTCGAGCGAGGCGCCTCCGCCGGTGGAGACGAAGCTTACGTCGCCCTCGAGTCCGTACGACCGCAGCGCCGCGACCGAGTCTCCCCCGCCAATCACCGAGACTGCGTCTGACGCCGCGACCGCGCGCGCCACCGCTTCGGTGCCGGCACTGAACCGGGCATCCTCGAAGACGCCCATTGGCCCGTTCCAAAGAATGGTCTTGGCTCGGGCAATGGCGTTCGCGAACGACGCCCGGGCCCGAGGCCCAATATCGAGTCCCGTGAAGCCCTCGGGAACATTGGCCCCGAACTCAATGACCGGGTCGCTTCCCCCGTCGCTCCCGAAGCTCGCGCTGTCGGCGAGCCCGAGTGAATCCTCGGGGATGAGCACCTTGCCCCCCGCCATCAGCTCGCCGCACTCTTGCTCGTACGACGCGTCAAAGAGCGACGAGCCAATCGTGCGACCCTGAGTCACCTCGAAGGTGAACGCCATGCCACCACCGACGATGACCGTGTCGGCGCGCTCGCTCAGCACCCTCGCAATGCCCAGTTTGTCCTTCACCTTCGCCCCGCCGATGATCGCCACGAAGGGGCGGGCGGGATCGTCGAGCAGCGACTGAATCGTCGACACCTCGCGCTGGAGGTTGGGTCCCGCGGCGCTCGGCACGAGCAGTGGCGGGATCATGATCGACGCGTGGGGACGGTGCGAGGCGCTGAACGCCTCGTTGATGTAGTAGTCGAAGCCCGCGATGAGCGCTTCGCCAAAGGCGCGGTCGTTGCTCTCCTCGCCGGGATTGAAGCGGAGATTCTCGAGCAGTTGCACGTCCGGACAAAGTTCGTCCAGTCGTTTCCGAACCGGCGCAACGCTGTACTTGGCGACCACTTCCCCGTGGGGGCGTCCGAAGTGCGTGCACGCGACGACCGTCGCACCGCGCTCGAGGAGGTCCTCGAAGAGCGGCACGGTCGCGCGTATGCGAAAGTCGTCGGTGACCTGGAGCTGGCCAGCGATCTCGGCCACCGGCGTGTTGAAGTCGACGCGAACAAGCACCCGCTTGCCCACCAGACTTCCCCAACGCTCGTACGACGGCAAGGGTGTCGACACGGCGCTACTTGCCAATGAAGCTGGTCAGGTCGACGAGGCGGTTCGAATAGCCCCACTCGTTGTCGTACCAGCCAAAGATCTTCACCAGGCTCTTCTCGTCGTCAATGCGCTGGACCATGGTCATCTTCGAGTCGAAGGTGCACGAGGCGGGGGTTCCGACGATGTCCGACGAGACAATGGGGTCCTCGGTGTAGACGAGCACGCCCTTGAGCGGTCCCTCCGCGGCGGCCTTGAAGGCCGCATTGATCTCTTCAACCGTGGTGGTGCGAACAATGGCGGTGAAGTCGGTGATGCTGCCGTCGGGGATGGGTACTCGAAGCGACGTGCCGTCGAGGCGACCCTTCATTGATTCGAGGACCAGGCTCGTGGCTCGAGCGGCGCCGGTGGACGACGGCACGATGTTGATGGCCGCGGCGCGGGCGCGGCGCAGGTCATGGTGCGTCAGGTCCAAGAGGTTCTGGTCGTTGGTGTAGGCATGCACGGTCGTCATCAAGCCGGCGTCGACGCCCAGCGCGTCGTCGAGCACCTTCACCATGGGCACGAAGCAGTTCGTGGTGCACGAGGCGTTGCTCACGATATGGTGCAGCGCCGGGTCGTAGGTGTGCTGATTGACGCCGAAGACGAACGTGGCGTCCACATCGGCCGCCGGGGCGGAGATGATCACCTTTTTGGCACCGGCCGTGAGGTGTTGAGCGGCGGCGTCGCGGGTCGTAAAGTGCCCGGTCGACTCGATGACGACGTCGATGGCGAGTTCGCCCCACGGCAACGCCAGGGGGTCGCGCTCGGCGAGAACCTTGATGGTCTTGTCGCCCACGATCATGCCACCCTCGGTGACGCTCACGGCAACGTCCAGGCGCCCCTGGGTCGAGTCGTACTTCAGCAGATGAGCGTTGGTCGCCGGAGGCGTGAGATCGTTCACCGCAATGATTTCGATTGCTGGATTGTTGAGAGAAGCGCGCAAGAAGCCCCGTCCAATTCGTCCAAACCCATTTATTGCAACACGTGTTGCCACTGGCGTCTCCTCATCTGTTGGTCTTCAGCTCTCGCACTACGCAATCACTGCTTGAGCCAATTTTTGCACATCGTGGACCATGCCATTTCGCCCGACCACGTCGGCAACGATCAGCGGCGCGCTGCAGGGCTGCGTGGCGAAGATCGAGTTGACGTCCACGAGCACCGCGTCGGGTCTGATGGCGTGGCGTACCAGGGCGTCCAGGTGGTCCTGCAAGGTGAAATCGGCGGTCTCGGGGACCTCGGCGCGCAAGTTGGCGACGTAGACCTTGCGCGCGCGAGTGCCCGCGAGCGCCTGGGCGATGCCCGGCACCACGCACGCCGCGAGCACGCTCGTGAACAACGACCCTGGTCCGATCAGTACCAACTGCGCGTTCTCTATTGCCTCCACTGCGGCGGTGGGGGCGGCGGCGTTTGCCGGCTCGACGCTGATGTTTCGAATCGACGACGTCCGCGCGACGACGGTCTGACCCCTCGTTCGACCTTGCTCGGTGCTCGCCACCAGCACCACTCCCTCGCAGCTCGCCGGGATGATCGTGCCCGTCACGCCCAGTACTTGGGCCGCCGCGCAGATCGACTCCTCGAGATTTCCGGTGGCGTCGATGAGACCAACCAGCAAGAGGTTGCCCACCGCGTGCCCGCTGAGCTCACCCACGCTGAAGCGATGTTCGAACGACGCGGCGAGGGGATTCTCGGGATCGGCGAGGGCGCCCAAGCAGATGCGCAGATCCCCCACCGCGGCGACGTTCAGCATGGCTCGAAGGCGCCCGGTCGATCCCCCGTCGTCGGCCACCGACACCACGCCGGTCACGTGTTCGGAGATCAGGCGCAGGGCCCGCAACGACACGGCCGTGCCGTGTCCTCCGCCGACCGCGACGACCCTCATCGAGCGATGTCGCGGTGAAACACGGCGTTGCCGATGTCGAGACGACGACGCAACTCCTCGGCGATGGCGACCGAACGATGGCGACCCCCGGTACAGCCGATCGCGATCGAAAGATAGGACTTACCCTCCTTCGCGAAGGCCGGAATCTGCCATTCGAGCAGCTGAACCACGTCGTGCAAGAAGTGCTGCGCTGGCTCTTGGCGCAGGACGAACGTCGAGACCGGCTCATCGAGACCCGAGAGCGGACGCAACTCCTCGACCCAATGGGGGTTGGGCAGGAAACGACAGTCGAACACCAGGTCGACGTCCCTCGGGATTCCGTTCGAGTAGCCAAAGGAGACGAGCGAAACCCGCAGCGAGTCCATACCACTCGCCTCGGTGAAGGTCTCGACGATCCGAGACCTGAGTTGGTTGGTGTTGATCGAGCCGGTGTCGATCACCAGGTCGGCCGCGTCGCGAATCGACTGGAGCAGCATTCGCTCTCCGGCGATCGAGTCGGCCAACGTGGGCGCGGGAAAGGGATGGCGACGACGGTTGCCCTCGAATCGGCGGATCAGCACGTCGTCGGGCGCGTCGAGGAACAGAATCTTCGAGTTCTCGTGCATCTGCTGCAGCTCCATCTCGACGGCCAGCAGCGCATCGGGCTGCACCCGGCCCGACCGTCCCACGATGAACGCCACGCCGGCGTAGTCGAGCGACCCCGCCGAGGCCAACTCTCCCACCCGCACGATGAGCTCGAGGGGCAGATTGTCGATGACGAACCAACCGAGGTCTTCGAGCGCCGCCGACACCGTCGAGCGACCCGCGCCCGACATTCCAGTTACGAGCAACACTTCACTCATCGTGGGCACTCCCCTTCGTAGGTCTCGGCTCACCCGGGGCCTGTAAGTGATCGTAGATGTTGCGCGCTACGTCGCGGGGCAGCCACGCCAGAGCGTCCAGCTCGTCGAGGGTGGCGTGACGCAGGGCGTCGAGCGACCCGAATTGGCTCATCAGGCGTTCACGGCGGGCGGGCCCGAGCCCCTCGACGCCCTGCAGCGACGAAGCGACCATTGACTTGGCCCGCTTCGAACGATGGAACGTGATGGCGAAGCGGTGGGCTTC
>PLKM01000073.1:0-468 GCA_003141095.1 Acidimicrobiaceae bacterium
CGGACCGCCTCGAGGCGGTCCGGCCGGTACTGGAACAACTAATCCAGGGCACCGTGAGCGCAATACCATCGGGATTGCATGTCGAAGGCTGGATGCTGGGCGCTGAACCGCGCGAACTCAACCGCCAACTCTTGTCCGCCCTTCGCCGCGTCGAGCGAAAAACGCGCCTACGGGCCGAATGGGACAGTGCCGGGGTGGCCCACCGGTTCTTCGACTACGTTCTCAAGAGTTCACGGCCTACCCTGCCGACTGACCCGACGATCTGACTTTAAAAACCTGCCCTCCAACAAAAGATCTCGAGGCGCTACCGCACCGACGCCGGGGCCGCCCACTACCTTACGATTCGTTCCTACGTCTCGACCGCTCGCAAGCAGGGGATCAACGTACTCGGCGCCCTACGAACTCTCTTCGAGGGCCAGGCCTTCCTTCCCAGCATCACTCAGGCCTGAATAGTTACCTTGGACGGAG
>PLKM01000073.1:554-12185 GCA_003141095.1 Acidimicrobiaceae bacterium
AGACCCGGGCGGCCCACTGAGGCCCACTGAGTAGATGTGAACGTTCACGCTCGCGGATTCCAACGGTCGCTATGTCCTGCAAGGAAAGTCGAAGACTTGCGAATTACTCGCCTTTCGCAAACCTCCCAACTTTGGTTCTGTAAGACGTCGCGCACGGCTACAGGCCTCATTTTAGGCCTCCGATCTCTGCAAAACTGCGAAACCAGACCGACAATGCCGTCGTAGAAGTTGCGCGCTCTCCCGGTTTCCCAGCACGATTCCCTCTAATCACGCTCTTTGACGAACTCTGCTGGAGCGTCGGACCTGCCCAACCACTCGATAACAGAGTTTGAACTACAACCGCCGTGGGGTGGGTCTTCAACAACGTGGAAGTTCGGGGGTAGCACCGAGGCAAACCAACAGGATCAACTCACTACTCTGATGCCGAGATGTTGCGGACGCGTCGGTTCGTGGAGCTCCACGGTGGCTATCGCAGGGACACGCCTCCGTCGACCACGACCACCTGGCCGGTGAGGTACGTCGCCTGACTGACGTCAACGATGACCAATGCAATTTCTTCTGGTTCACCGGACCTGGCGAGTGGCGCGAGAGTCGTCATTGCGTCGTGCAGCGGACCCCAGTCGCCGGTCCATGGCGTACGAACGAGTCCTGGAGCGACGGCGTTGACCCGGATCTCCGGGCCGGCGACGTTGGCGAGGAGCCGCGTCAGGTGGTTGAGGGCCGCCTTAGACGCGGCGTAGGGGATCGAACTTCCCGTAGGTCGAACTCCCGCCACCGAGCTCACATTGACGACGCTGCCGCCGCCGTCTCGACGTAGGTGCGCGAGCGCCAATTTCGCCAACTGGAACGGTCCGATCACGTTGACCGCCAGAATCTTCTCGAACACCTCGTCGCTCACTGCGTCGAGGTCGTGGTGGGCGATTACCTTGTGAAGCCGGCGTTGTTTACCAGGACGTCCAGGCGACCGAACCGCTCGATCGTCGCCTCGACGAGCGCGGCGGACTGCTCCGCGTCGCTGACGTCTCCTTGGACGTAGAGAGCACTGGTCAGCGACGCGGCGACTTCCATACCGGCCTCTTTGGACGACGAGGAGTTGACCACCACGTGCGCGCCGAGCGCGCCGTAGAGCCGGGCCGTCGCCTCGCCGATGCCGCTCGAGGAGCCCGTGACGATCACCACCCGGCCTTCGAGACTACGCGCGTTGGTCACCAGCTCACCCGCTCGAACGTGTGCCGGCGCAGTTGTCGACTCGGTCCCCACCTTCAAGGCCGCGGAATCGGCTGATGGCCCCACCGGCTGATGCGGTCGTACTTGCGGTTCCCGTCCCAAGGTTCGTAGACCTTCTTGGTACCGTAGCCGACCTCGATGAGGAACCCGGCCGGGGACGTCGCGTAGAAGCTGAAGGCCCCCTCGTTGTCGTGGAGACCCAATCCGTTGGCGAGCCCGAACCCCGCCGCCCACGCGCGGTCGAACGCGAAACCCACGTCATCGCGCTCGTTGGTCTCGACCTGGAAGTGGTGGAGGGACTTGCCGAGGTCGAAGGGCAGCTTGGCGAGCGCGATCGAGTGGTGGCGGGAGTTGCAGTGGTAGAAGCGGACCTCGAGTTCGATCCCGTCCATGATCTCGGTCTCGATCCAGTCCGACTGGACCATGCCGAGCCCGTCGACGAGGAAACGCTCCGAGTCCTCGAAGGATGTAACGGCAATGGCGACGTGTCCCGCGCCGACCCCGCCGGTCTGGAAGCCGCCCTTCATCAGCGGCGAGTGGAAGGGCTCCCCATCTCTGGCGAGGCCCTGCACCAGTTCGAAGCGGGGGCGCCACGGGGACTTCGCGTACGCGAGACGGCTCACTCCCCTCGCCACCGAAAGGTCCTTGTCGCCCTCGGTCAACGCGAAGCCGGCCGTCTCCAGTCGCGCCGCGACCTTCTCGAACGCCTCGTCGCTCGTCGCCTCGAACCCCAGCACCGAGCAGTCGTCGCGGGGTCCTTCCTGCACGAAGACCCGGCGGCACCGGTCATCGTTGCGGTAGGTCGGCGACCCGTCGGTGGCGACCTCGCCGTGCAACAGACCGACCACGTCGGTCAGCATGTCGCCGAGCGCCACTGGGTCCGAGACCTCGACGCCGATGTAGGCGAATTCCAGTTGATGTGGCATTGCTGTTCCTTTCGTTCAGTGACTGCTGGCCCGACAGGTGTTGCGAATGGTTCCGATGCCTTCGATCCAACTCTCGAGCACGTCACCGGGTGCGAGGAACCTGGGGGGCTGGCGCGCGATGCCCACGCCCGCCGGAGTCCCGGTGAAGATGACGTCGCCCGGGAGCAGCACCAGGACGCCCGAGAGAGTTGAGATCAACTGAGGAACCGTGAAGATAAGGTCGCTGGTGCGCTCGCGCTGGACCTCTTCGCCATTGAGCATGCAGCCCAGTTGCAGGTCGTCGGGATTCGCGAACTCGTCGGTCGTGACGAGCCACGGTCCCATCGGGCCGTAGCCGCGGTAGGACTTGCCGAGCGAGAATTGGCCAGCCGCGGCGAACTGCATCGTACGGTCCGAGATGTCCTGGCCGACGGTGAGGCCGGCCACGTGCTCCCACGCTGATTCGAGCGAGACCCGGTCCGCCTTGCGACCAATGACGACGACAAGTTCCACCTCCCAGTCGACGGTCTCGCCCGACAGCTCGACCTCATCAAAGGGACCGGCCAGCGACATGGGGAACTTCGTGAAGGCCGCCGGGACCTCCGGAACGGCCATGCCCGTCTCGGCCGCGTGGGACCGGTAGTTGAGACCGATGGCAAAGACCTGTCGAGGCGCGGGCACCGGAGAACGGAGATCCCGCTCGTCAAAGGTTCGGCCACCGGAGGTGTCGATACCGCTCGCCGCGGCGACAAACGCATCCCACCGCTCGTAGATCGAACCGAGCGTCGGGCCGAACTCACCTTTGGTTGCCTCTACGACGTCGATTGCCGTGGGTCCCACGAGTAGTACCGCTCGGTCATTCAGATTCGCGAGTCTCACTGGTCCACCTTTCTTTTGCAGTCGGCTCTGGCCGAGAACATCGCCCGCAAGGAGCCGAGGAGCGCCGTGGCGCCGGCGGCGTCGTTCGCGGTACCGAACAAGTAGAAGTCGGGCCGCTGGAGCGCCGCGCGCGCGCCGTGGTCGACGAACCACTTTTCGTAGGAGCCGTCGACGTCCTCCACCTCGGTGCCGAGAACCACGACCCGCCCGCCGAGGCCCTCGAACCACTCGACGTCGTCGCCCGGCAACGCCCCGACGAGGTCCTGGTCGAAAGTGACCAGCCGCCATCCGCTGCCGAGAAGATCATCGAAGTACGCGGTTCGCCCGCCGAAGCGGATACGGCCCTGGATGAAGAGCGAGCCGGCGAGTGGATCGTCAGATGCGACGATGCCACCACTGACGCCGGGAATGTCGGGCATCGCCTGATCGCCCGAAATCTGTCTCGCGGCGATCATCCCCGCGTCACGTTGCGCGGCCTCGTCATCGTCGGCGACGCAGATGACCTTGCCGAGCTCCACGGCGAATTCGATAAAACCGCGAACATTCGCCGCGCGCTCGACGCTGTAAGCCTCCAAGACAGCGTCCGTGGCGCTGCCCGAGAGGACGGCATCGAGTTTCCAGGCCAGGTTGGCCGCGTCGCGGAGCCCCGCGCACATCCCCTGCCCGGCGAAGGGCGGCGTAAGGTGTGCGGCGTCACCAGCGAGCAGCGCCCGTCCCCGCCGCCAGCCCACTACCCACTTGGCCTGGAAAGTGTAGACCGCGTGGCGCTCGAGCGTGGCATTGTCGGGCGTGACGTCCCACGGCTTGAGCAGTTCCCACGCTCGGGCCACGTCGTTCAACTCGTCGATGGTCTCATTAGGGAGGCGCATGAACTCCCAACGACGTCGACCGGGACCGCCCGAGACCACCGTCGTCGGGCGCGACGGGTCGCAGATCTGGTAGTTGGAGGGTTCGAATACGCGAGGTTCGTGAAGCGCCACATCGACGATGAGCCAGTCGAAGTAGAAGCCAAGATCCGTCATCGACGCTCCGAGCAGTTGGCGCACGGTGCTATTGGCGCCGTCGCAACCGACCACGAAGCGCGCCGCGACGACGCTCGCATCGCCGGTGGGCGTGGTCTCGGTCCGCCAGTCGTCGATCTCGGTCGTCGTGACGCGTCGCACGCTGAGCGTCACTTCGTCCGCAGTCTGGCCGAGATCTTCGACCTGCCAGCCCCTACGCACGGTCACCGACGGTTGCGCCGACACGACGTTCTCGATCTTCGCTTCGAGCTCGGGCTGCCAGAACATGTTGGCGTAAGGCCATCCCGATGGCCCCATCCCGGGGCTGAAGAAGCGCAGCAGGACGTCACCGCGTCCGTTTTGCCACTCGTAGACGTCGGCCCGCTCGCTGAGCGCCTCAAGCTCGGGGCCGAGGCCGCACGCCTGCAGGATCCGCGCCGTCTCGTGGTCGTAATGCACGGCTCGCGGGAGCGGATAGGGAGCGAGGTGGCGCTCGAAGACAACGACACGGTGGCCCTTGCTCCCGAGCAAGCACGCCAGGACTCCACCAACCGGCCCCATACCGACGATGGCGACGTCGTAACGCTCAGTGTTGGCCACAAGTCCCCCTCGCATCCCCCGACCGTCCCCCAGAGACGGTCGCCTTATTTAATCATTCGATCAGTAACCATGTCAATACCTGATCAGATGATTACGATATGTTCATGGCGCCGCCACTGACCTCCGCCCGTGCCAAGGTGACCAGGCGCTCTGCCGACATCACCCGAGACCGGATACTCGCCGCCGCGCTGGACCTCTTCGCCGACCGGTCCTTCGAGGGCGCAACGACCCGCGAGATCGCGGCGCACGCCGGCGTCGCCCAGCCGCTCCTCAACTACCACTTTCACTCCAAGGATGAGCTCTGGTCGGCGTCGGTGGATGGCCTCTTCGGAGAACTCAACCGAGCCCTCGGCGCCCGCCTCGAGGGCTTGCGCGGGGTGGACGACCTCGTCGTCGCCAAACTGATGGTCCGCGAGTTCATCTACTTCTCCGCCGCGCATCCCCAGCTGCACCGGATCATCACCCAGGAGTGCAAGGCGGACAACGCGCGCATGGACTGGCTCNNCCCACATCCGACCGCTCTACGAGATGACGGTGTCAATATTCTCGCGGCTGGTCGAGCGTGGCGCGATGCCCGCCATATCGCCTACGCACCTCTACTACGTGGTCACCGGCGCGGGCGCAACGATGTTCGTTCTCGCCCCCGAGTGCCGTCGCCTTGGCGGGTTCGACCCGTTGGAGCACGACGCCGTCGAGGCGCACGCGGACGCGGTGACCACGCTCCTCTTCGGGTCGCGGGAGTAATCGCTTCCCGGCGCCGCGCCAGCAGCCGGCCAAGCACTCAATCGGACGCGTCGATAAGACACCGGACGACAGGGCGACAAACGAGAACTTCACGCCCACAGTCCCACGAGGCGGCTACCGCGGCCGCTCCGAAGTGGAGAAGATGTGACGAACATTGTCGCGAGTGGACGTCCGATGGACGCGCTTCATGCGTCCGCGAACGATCAGAACGGATGCGGACCGAAGCGGCCCCAGGCGACGAACACCGCCATCGCGATAAGGACGATGTTGATCGGCACGTGGTTGGCCTCGTGGTGGCGAAGGTTGGTTTTCGCGGCGCCCACCTGGACCAGGGCGAGGCCGACCGCCGCCACGGGGACGAGGGCCACCGCCACCCGCAACGCACCGGGCAGCACAACGCCGAGGGCGCCCGCAACCTCGACCAATCCGATGGCGTGCACCGTACGCGCCGAGACGTCCTTGGTCCACTTCATCTGCTCGGCGAGATCCTCCTTGGGTTTCAGGAGCTTCACCGACCCCGCCGCGAGGTAGACGGCGGCGAGTAGTCCAGCGACAATCCACAGTGCGATGTTCATGTACTTGCACTTTCTCTCAAGAATGGTAATAATACGTTTCCACATTACTTGTTATAAGGTATTCTGGTACACCAGAGGATTTGGGGGGAAACAATGGCGGATATCGATATCCCGGTACTGATCGTCGGAGGCGGCGGCGCGGGGCTGACCGCGTCGATGTTGCTGTCGAAGTTGGACGTGCCGTCACTTCTCGTGAGCGCCCTTCCCACGACGTCGGTGCTCCCGAAGGCCCACCTGCTCAATCAGCGCACAATGGAGATCCTCGATGACGCCGGTGTCGCCGACGCGATCTACGCCGCGGGGACACCGCGCGCCAACATGTCCCACACCGCGTTCTACGCCGGCTTCGCCGGATGGCCCGACGCCGGACGCCGCATCGGACTTCTCGAGTCCTGGGGTGGATCAGAGTCCGACCTGGACTGGGAGGCGGCCAGCCCCCTCACGTCGACGAACCTGCCCCAGATTCGCCTGGAACCGCTCATGCGCGACCACGCCGAGCGGCTCGCGCCGGGCATGGTGCGCTTTGGTCACGAGCTGGTCTCCTTTGAGCAGGACGCCGAGGGCGTGACTTCGACAGTCCGCGACAGCGAGCGCGGCGAGGAGTTCACCGTCCGGTCCTCCTATTTGTTCGCCTGCGACGCGGGACGGACCATCGGCCCACGCCTGGGGGTGGAAATGGTGGGTCTACGAGACGTGGGGAGCATGGTGTCGATCCACATCAGCGCCGACCTGTCCGAGTGGGCGACCGACCCCGGCGTGCTGATCCGCTGGCTCTGGGTGCCCCACATGGGGCGCCTGGCCACCCTCGTCCCGATGGGGCCGAAGAAGTGGGGCCCGGACTCCGAGGAGTGGGTCTTCCACCTCAACTACGCGTTCGAGGACCCCCGTGCGCTCGACGACGCGAGAGTCGAGGCGGACATGCGAGATGCGCTGGGCGTCGGCGACCACCCGATCACGATCCACCTCATGACGAGGTGGGAGCTCCTGGGCGTGGTCGCGTCGTCGTTGAAGGTCGACCACACGTTCATCCTGGGCGACGCCGCCCACCGGCACCCGCCGACTGGCGGTCTGGGGCTCACCAGCGCGACCCAAGATGTCCACAACCTGTGCTGGAAAATCGCCGCAGTACTGAAGGGCGTGGCCGGCGACGGACTCCTCGACACCTACGAACCCGAGCGTCGCGGCTCGGTGCAGTGCAACGTGGACAACTCGCTCGAGAGCGCAGTCAACCACTTCATGATCGGCGCGACCATCGGTCTGACCGATCCCGACCTCACTGCCGAGGAGGGCTGGGCGCGCGCGCGGCGACTCTGGAGCGGGCGCCCCGAGGACGAGACGATCCGCCAGCAGGTTCGCGAGACGATCGCCGCGCAGTCCATGGAGTTCCGCAAGCTCAATGTCGAGTACGGCTACACCTACGACTCCCAAGCCGTCGTCCCCGACGGCACGCCCGCGGAGCCATCACCGGACCAGGTCCGGGTCTACCGGCCCTCGACCCGTCCGGGAAGCCCGCTCCCCCACGCGTGGCTCGAGACACCCGACGGCACGCGGTGTTCGACCCTTGACCTCGTCGCGCCCGGTCGCTTCCTGGTGATCGCCGGTGAGGAGGGCGGCCCCTGGGTCGAGGCGGCTCTCGCTTTGGCCGAGACGCACGAACTGCCCATCGACGCGGTACGCGTCGGGCACCTGAGTGGCGACTACCTCGACCCCCAGTGCCGATGGACCTCCGTGCGCGGCTTCGGCCCGCGCGGCGCGGTCCTGGTCCGACCCGACCGGTTCGTGGCGTGGCGCCACCTCGAGAGTTCGGCCGATCCCCGCGCCAACTTAGCGTCGGCCCTCGAGCAAATTCTTTGCCGTAAAGTTCTTGGGTGACCGACATCCCTTCAGCCCAGGCGAGGGCCGGCAACTCGACGACGCTCACGAAGCGCGAGGCCCTACGTGACCGTCTGGGGCGCGATGCGTTTATCTCACTGTTCCTGGCGAGCAACGAGTTCAATGAGCAGATCGAGCGGGCGTGCCGCGCCGAAGGGATCTCGCACCCGCAGTACGTCGTGCTATGGGTACTGTGCCTGGCGGACGCCCGCGAGGGCCTGCCAATGGGCGCCCTCGCCGACGGCCTGCTCGCCCGCTCTTCCGACGCGACTCGTCTCGTCGACCGGCTCATAAAGTCCGGTCACGTGGTCCGCGAGCCGTCGCCAGAGGACCGACGTGTCGTGCTCGTCTGGCCGACCGAGAATGGTCTCAGCCTCTTCGAACGTTTGACGGCCAAGATCAAGGACCTGCACCGACGTCAATGGAGCGCTCTCAGCACGTCCGAACTACGTGACCTTATCCGACTATTGAACACCGCTCGATGGGGCGGTACTGAGGAGCCTTCCTAGTCCGATGGACCCATCGAGTCGACCAAGACGTTCTGCTCCTTCATCGAAGTGCATGGGCTAATTGTCACAAGGTTGGTTGGTATGAGTTCATGTCAGTCGGCCGAAGTCGAGTCGGCCGAAGTCCACATTCCAAATAAAAGTTGAGAACATGGGAACGCTAGCGATGGGAGCAGGGACGCGACCAGCGGACGACCGACCTTGGCGAGGGCGCGGATGAATCTTGACGCTCCGAGATGTGCCCGACCAGAACCAGACCCCGTCGTGCGGCTTCTGTCAGTTGACAAGAAGATATTCATCAGAATGCGTCCGGCAGTCCTGAAGGAGAATACATCGCGTCGATGCCAGCGTTGACAGACTTCCGCGGAGAAACTATGACTAGTGGAAGAATCATGCCAAGGAGGCTTGAGGGTCCTGCACGAGATAGGCAAGTGGGATTACGAGCAGGACGGTCACCGGCTTCGAGTTTCCTATTTGAAGGGGGTAACGGATGAGCAGATGGCGCCGCGGTTGCAAGGATCACGGTTCGAACGAATCAGGCCTGTCCGGTGATGAATCTTCGGAGGACGAGCGGCAACCGGGCAGAGGCGACGGGAAGCCTGCTGAGCGGGACCGTCGTCTCGAGGACGATGTTCGGGACCTGGCCGAAGGGTTCGTCGCAACGGACACTAGTGGCCGTTTTCGTAGCGTACGCACACTGGCACCGCTCGCCCAGGCCCTTGACCACATTGACTTCTCGGTCCTCATCCTCGACTTGAACTTCCATATTGTCTACGCAAACGCGTCAGCGACTCGGACGAGCGGCTTCGCCCTCAACGATCTCATTGGCACCCACCCTCGAATCTTCGGTAGCGGGTGGCATTCCAATGACTTCTACGACGAGTCCGAGAGGACGGTGCAGTCGGGGCTGCCGTGGCACGGCGTCTTCACCAATCGGCGCAAGTCCGGCGAGATCTACCAAGAGGAAACGTCGATCTCGCCGATCTTCGATGCGGACGACTCCATCATCGCGTACGTGGAAACCAAGCGGGAACTCACTGGCAGTCGTCGGCTTCAGGGAGAACTGATGCAGGCGCGCACCGAGCAGGAGGCGATCGCCCAGATCATGCGCGAGGTGGTTCCCACGAAAGACCTGCGGGAGACCGCACAGTCCTTCTGCGACGCGGTCGTGAGGCTCGCGGACATCGACGCGGCGGTCGTCCTCCACACCCTCGGCGGCACGAAGATGCGCACCATCGCCGTCAGTGGCACGACGGTCTACGACCCGACCAACATCGAGCCATACGACGCGCGGATCACCTCGTCCGTGCTCGAGCAGGTGGCCAGCGGTCCGGTGCGAATGCTGTTGACTCCGGGCGAATGGCCTGGGTACGAGGAATTGCGGGAAGCGATTGTGAAGGACGGCCTGACTTGGGTAGTGGCAACACCGATCAAGCTTGGTGACAAGATGATCGGTACGCTGAACCTTGCGTCGCGAGACCCGTCGACCGAGATGAGCGTCGAATCACGCTTCCCATTCTTCGAGCAGCTCGGTTGGTACGCGGGTTCGCTCTTCGGCTTTCAGAGTACGGAGTTTGAACGGGACGCTGACCTATACGCGGTCGTCAAGGACATCATTGACGCCGGACGTTTCAGAATCGTCTTCCAACCAATCGTAGATCTGGTTACCCATCAGGCGGTCGGTTACGAGGCGTTGACCCGCTTTGACGATGGCGTCTCTCCTGCCGAGCGTTTCGCCGACGCACACATTGTTGGCTTGGGAATTGAACTCGAGTGCGCGACAGCAGCAGCTGCGTTGCGAGCAGCGGAACCGTTGCCTGAGGGCACCTTTCTGAACCTCAACTTCTCGGCTGCTGCAATTCTTGGCGGCTCGGCGGCGGAAGTCGTTCGCGGTTCAAGGCGTTGCATCGTCATCGAGATCACCGAGCATGAACTTCTCCACGACTTCGCTGCCGTGCGACACGCAATCTCGCAGATAGAGAACTGTGAATTGGCGATTGACGATTTTGGTGCCGGATTCACCACCCTCGTCGAGATTGTCGAGTTGCTCCCGAGATTCCTGAAGCTCGACATCTCGATGATCCACGAGGTTGACAAGCGCCCAATTTTCCAGTCGATGGTGGAAGCGATATGTCACTTTGCGGCGCAGACCGGCACGGTCATCATCGCCGAAGGTGTAGAAACCCCAGCGGAGGCCGAAATCCTCAGGTCTCTGGGTTCCTCGCTGGACAGTGGGTGCCTGCTCGCTCAGGGCTATCTTTTCGGTGTCCCTGAAGGAGTGCACGACACGCAAAGTGAACCAGACGAAGGAGATAATGCTACGAACGGGTAGACACTGAGGTCACGGAAAGCGGGTACTGACACGCGAGCGGGAGTCTCACAGTTCTTTGGTGTCGGGGGTCTTTAGTGTCGGGGGCCCGACGCGAACTCGCACGCGAACCGATCTTGAAACTCACACCGAATAATGCGAACGGTAGGTCCGGATAGGCCTCATTTTTCTGCAACACCACGAGACGAGACCGACTGAAAACAACACGATTCGTTGAAAACAATGGACCAGTACAACGAGACCGACTCAGAACAACCGATGGCAAGTTCCTTTTAATCCTCAGGCGCTGGGATCGNNTCCACGTTGATGACAGTCATGAATTACGTTGCCCGCAGAGAATTTCGGCGTTTCCGCACACTTTCTATGCTTCCGGCACGTATGAAGCACATGCAGTCGGTGCGTCGCTTCCTTCACTCTACCGATGCCGATTGTGGTCCGATGAGCCCGTCGTATTGCACGAAATTTGCCGTCGGTGCGACTCGAAGTTTCGTCGCGACTAATCTCCCGACGCAAAGACATGCAGCCTGCAACGAAACGAATGGAACCGATGGCATATAGGCATCGCTCCCAATTTCGCTGAGGCCCGTTGCGCGAGCGAGTCCACAGACTGCAGTGCCCAAGTGGGGCTGAAGCATCAGACGCTGTTCGTCCCTCAGTCCCTGCAGATGCTTGGCGCTAAGCAACCGTTTCAGATTCGCCTAACCGTGCATCTTCGGAGTCTTCTTTCGCGACTTTGGCAGTAATTCCCCCATCACGTTTGCGGCGTCTTAATCGCTTGCTTCTTCAAAATGGGGATTGAAAGCCAAAGCGGTTGAAGGTTTCGCATGTCCAAGTCGCCCTGACACAGATCAATATTGCACACCCGCCGCAATCGGTCGCGTCGCGGTGAAACGGCGCAAATCGTGAAGACTCATGAGCGACCTTCCATCGATTCAACGAGCCTGCCATTGGAATCGAGCTACTGGACGCACATCCCTAATTTCATCCCTAACA
>PLKM01000066.1 GCA_003141095.1 Acidimicrobiaceae bacterium
ATGCGGCGGACGCGCTGGCGCTCGCCATCACGTACTTCATGACCGTTCGGATGGAGCAGCGCTACCCAACGGTGAGCTCTTCATGATTGGTTGGTTGGGCGGGTCGGTGGTGCACAACTATCCCAACGGCGCCGTGGTCGTTGACGTGAACGGGGTGGGCTACGAGGTTCACGTCGCTTCGGCGCAACAGTTTCGAACCGGCGAATCGGTGGAGTTCTGCATCTATACCGTGGTGCGCGCTGACGCGATTCTGCTCTACGGATTCACTTCGTTCGCGGATCGCGAGTTCTTCGAGCTTCTGCTCATAACGCCCGGCGTTGGTCCGTCGACGGCGCTGGCGGCCCTTCGAACCATGTCCACCAATGAACTCGCCCTCGCCATCGAAAGCGGCGACGTGAAGCGCGTTTCCAAGATTCCGGGCATCGGCGCGAAGACCGCGAGTCGAATCGTCCTTGAGCTGAAGGGCAAACTCAACGTCACGGGTTCCAGCGAATCACCGGTCGTGAACGCTCCACATTCGAGTGCGATTGATGACGCCCTTCGAGCGCTGGGCTACAGCAGCCAAGAGGTGCGTCAGGCTCTCGAGGATGTTGAGTTGCCGGACAACGAGTCAGACGCCCTGCGCGTGGCCCTTCAGCACTTGAGGCGTCAATGAGCCGGCGCGATATCGACCTTGAGCAGTTGACCTCGAACGTCGTGACGCCCGTCGCTGACGAGCAAGAGCGCCGGGCCGAAGTGTCGCTTCGACCGGGCTCGCTGCACGACTTCGTGGGCCAGCGCGAACTCGTGCGCCACCTGGAAATTGTCCTGGGTTCGGCGAAGGCGCGAAACCAAACGGCGGATCACCTCTTGTTCGCGGGTCCGCCCGGTCTGGGAAAGACGTCGCTCGCGAGCATCGTGGCGGTGGAGATGGGATCGGGCATCCGCATCACGTCGGGTCCGGTGCTGTCACGTCCCGGAGACCTCGCGGCGTTGCTCACGGATTTGCAGGACGGTGACGTTCTGTTCATCGACGAGATTCACCGGCTGTCGCGCGCGGTCGAGGAGGTTCTCTATCCCGCCCTCGAAGACCGCCGACTGGACGTCATGATCGGACGCGGACCATCGGCCCGTTCGATCCGTCTGGACTTGCCGAACTTCACCCTCGTGGGGGCAACGACGCGCACGGGCCTCGTGGCCGCTCCCTTGCGCGATCGATTCGGCTTCATTGGCCAGTTGGACCTCTACGACGTTGAGGAGTTGACGGTGATCGTTGAGCGGTCCGCCCTGCTGCTCGGCGTGGAACTTCGTGAGCAAGCCGCGTCGACCATTGGACTGCGAAGCCGGGGGACACCACGAATCGCCAATCGATTGTTACGTCGAGTGAGGGACTTCGCTGCGGTGCAGGGCCATCACACCGTGGATACGGCGGTGGCGATCGAAGCCCTCGTGCTCTTCGGGGTTGACGAGTACGGTCTCGACAAGATCGACCGGCGAATCCTGGCCCTGCTCTGTGGTCAGTTCGCGAACCAGCCCGTTGGCCTCACGACCCTGGCCCACGCGTGCGGTGAAGAGCCGGCGACCATTGAAGACGCCTACGAACCCTTTTTGCTGCGAGAAGGACTCCTAATTCGCACCCCGAGGGGACGAGTCGCGACCGAAAAGGCTTTTCGACACATGGGCATTACGCCACGTGGCGGTGGCCTGGTCTAGGCCAGACCTCGCCAGCGACTAGGGTTTCTTTGTCTATTGACGGAGGAAATACACATGTTCTTAGCTTCAGGTAGCGGTTCATCGTCCATTTTGATTATCTACGTAGTGGTCTTCGGTGGCCTCTACTTCTTCTACCTCCGCCCCCGCAGCAAGAAGCAGAAGGCCGCCCGACTGGTGGCGAAGAAGGTTGAAGTCGGCGAGCGCGCCCAGACCATTGGTGGCTTCGTCGGCACCGTCGTCAGCCAGACCGACGAATTCGTAACCCTTCGTAGCGCGAGTGGCGTCGAGCTGGACTTCGTGCCGTCGGCGATCGCGCGCCGCTTCGACCCGGTGGTCGTGCATGAATCCATGGACGACGAGCCCAAGGACAACGAATCTCAAGAAGGCGATAAGTAGCAATGGCCTCAAAGGTCGGTTCACGACGGTCAATGATCGTCAGCTTGGTTCTCACGATTGCCATTGCATTCGGCTCGTTGGCGACCACGCTTTCGCTCGGCTGGGGTCCCAAACTGGGCCTCGACCTCGCGGGCGGACTTTCGGTCGTCTACAAACCAGTGACACCAACCTCCAAGGCGAACATGCAAGAAGTCGTGCAGATCCTCACCAACCGCGTGAACGGTCTCGGTGTCTCTGGCGCGCAGGTGAACCTGCAGGGTAAGAACGTCGTCGTGAGTGTGCCGGGTGTCACCGACGCTCGCAAGGTGCTGGCACTCGTTGGCGAAACCGCGCAGCTGCTCTTTCGACCCGTGCTCTGCCAGGTCACCGAAGCGAAGAAGGTTTACAAGTACTCCGGGACGCTTCCGGCCTGCGGGGCGACCTACGCGTTGACCGAGTCGAACTTGGCCGTGACCCCCGCACCGAACACCGCCGCGGGCTACAACTGGGACTCCTCGATTCAGCCCGATCCCAAGTACGCCGACGTGGCGACCACCACGCCGATCGACGACGTCAAGAATAAGTCGGTCATTCTGCCGGTACTCGGATCGAAGGGCGTTCGCTATCTCCTCGGACCAGCGCAGATGACCGGTCAGTCCATCGGAAAGGCCTACGCACAGATAGACACCGCCGGTGCGTGGGTCGTCAACTACACACTTACCTCGAAGGGCAGTCCGCTCTGGGACAAGGTCGCGAACGAGAATTTCCACCAGGAACTGGCAATTGAACTCGACGGGGTCATTCAGTCGGCGCCGCTCATCCAGCCCACGCAGGCGACGTTCTCATCCTTCGGTGGTCAGGGTGAGATTTCGGGTTCGTTCACCGAGGGGTCCGCGAAGAACCTGGCGATTGCCATGGAGTTCGGCGCGCTGCCGGTGCGTCTCGAGGCCCTCACCACGCAAACGGTCTCACCGACGCTCGGTCACAGCGCCCTGGTCGCCGGCCTCGGCGCCGGCCTCGTGGGTCTCGCGCTCGTACTGCTCTACACGATTCTCTACTACCGAGCGCTCGGCCTCGTGATCGTTCTGGGACTCAGTGTCACCGCCGCTCTGCTGTGGGCGATCATCTCGGCACTCGGTCACACGGCCTTCGCCCCGAGTTTCGACTTGGCGGGTGTTACCGGATTAATTGTGTCCATTGGTATCACTGTCGACAGTTACATCGTGTATTTCGAGCGATTGAAAGACGAGGCCCGAGCAGGGCGTTCCATCAGGACGTCAGTCGACCGTGGATTCCGCTCGGCGTGGCGAACAGTGTTGGCGGCGGACACCGTCAGCCTCTTGGCCGCAGTGCTGCTCTACCTCATCGCCGTCGGCGACGTCCGGGGCTTCGCCTTCTTCCTCGGCCTCTCGACGTTGATGGACGTCTTCATCACGTGGTACTTCACGCGGCCACTGGTTATCCTGCTCGGACGACGCGGGTCCCAGAGCACTTCGGCGCTCTCAATGGCCGCCGGCCTTTCCTCGGGAGTGCATGAATGAGCGACGTGACAAAAGCACCGGGCCGTTTCGGTCGCCTCTACCGCGGGCTCACCACCGTTGACTTCGTTGGTCGGCGCAAGGTGTGGTTCACTATTTCGATTGTCATCATCTTGGTGGGGCTGGGCTCGCTCAGCATTCGCGGCTTCAACCTGGGCATCGACTTCAAGGGTGGAAGTTCGTGGGAGGTCCTCGCGCCCAAGACCTCCGTGAGTGCGGTCACCCATTCGGTCGAAAAGGCGGGCCTCTCGTCGCCGATCGTGGAGAAGCTCGGTTCCGACACGTATCAGGTCACGGCCGACCTGAACGCATTTTCCGCCGCGAAGCAGCTGAGTGTGACCACTGACGTCGTGAATGCCCTCGCCAAGGTCGCCAACGTGAACCCCAACCAGGTCTCGACGAGCAGCGTGGGCCCGACCTGGGGTGGTCAGATCACCAATCGCGCCCTCGAGGCATTGATCGTGTTCTTCATTGCGGTGGTCGCGTACATCAGCATCCGATTCGAGCCCAAGATGGCGATCGCGGCCTTCGTGGCCATGGTGCACGACCTGCTCGTGACGGTCGGGGTGTACTCGTTGTTCGGATTCCAGATAACGCCGGACACCGTCATCGCCATTCTGACGATCCTTGGTTACTCGCTCTACGACACGGTCGTGGTCTTTGACCGTGTGCGCGACAATGCTGGCGGCGTACTGAAGTCTGGTGACATCACCTACGGCGAGATGGTGAACCTCTCGATGAACCAGACGCTGGCTCGTTCCATTAACACCTCGCTCGTCGCGATCCTGCCGGTGCTGGCCGTGCTGCTGGTGGGCGCCGACCTGCTCGGGGCCACGACGCTTCAGAATTACGGTCTGGCGCTCTTCGTTGGCCTGACGAGTGGTGCGTACTCGTCGATCTTCATTGCGAGCCCGCTGCTCGCGTGGATGAAGGAACGCGAGCCGCGCTTCCGCGACCTCGCAGAGCGAGTCGCCCAGAGGTCGGATCACCGTATCCTGAGCCCCGCTACCGCGGCGCTGCTGACGGGTGACGGCGCACAGCGCACCGTCGGTGTGGCGCGCAGCACGCGCACTTCGACGGTGTCGCCACGTGCGCGCAAGCAGAAAAGGCGTTAGGTCGCCGGTAGGCTGACCCCATGGTCAGTCTCACTTCGCGCTCGTCGGCCGATCCGGCGCTGATCGGTTCGATTGATCGGCTCATCGCGCGTTTTCGCGAGCATCACGAGTCGGGTGACGTTGAGCTGATCCGTCGCGCCGGGCTCGTGGCGATCAACGCGCACGAGGGCCAACTCCGTCGAACCGGTGAGCCCTACGTGACCCACCCCATCGCGGTGGCCGACATCGCGGCCGACCTGGGGCTCGACGAGCCCACGATCGCCGCGGCGCTGCTGCACGACGCCGTCGAGGACACCGGCATCACGACGGCCTGGCTGGCCGACGAGTTCGGCGACCAAGTGGCGGCGATCGTCGATGGCGTCACGAAGCTCGACCGTTTGGAGTTCGATTCCAGAGAGGCCCAGCAGGCGGCGACCATTCGAAAGATGTTCATCGCCATGGCCCAGGACTGGCGGGTGCTGTTGATCAAGCTGGCCGACCGCCTGCACAATATGCGCACGATCTCGGTGATGCCCATGGCCCGCCAGCGAGCGATCGCCCAAGAGACCCTCGACGTCTACGCGCCGCTCGCGCACCGACTCGGTGTCCAGCAGGTCAAGTGGCAGCTCGAGGACTTGAGTTTCGCCACGCTGCACCCGAAGCGTTACGCCGAGATCGAGCAGATGGTCGCCGCGCGCCAGCCCGAGCGCGAGGCGTACCTGAAGGAGGTGATGGAGGCCCTCGTCGCCAAGCTCGACAGCTTCTCCATCAAGGCCGACGTGCGCGGGCGGCCGAAGCACCTCTGGAGCATCTACGAGAAGATGGTGGTCGGCGGCAAGGAGTTCGACGACATCTACGACCTCGTTGGCCTGCGGGTGATCGTCGAGGAGGAACGCGACTGCTGGGCCGTGCTCGGAGCGATCCACGCTCTCTGGTCGCCGGTGCAGGGCCGCTTCAAGGACTACATCAACTCACCGAAGTTCAACCTGTACCAGTCGCTGCACACGACGGTCATCGGACCCCGGGGCAAGTCGGTCGAGGTGCAGGTGCGCAACCAGGAGATGCACCGCAGGGCGGAGTTCGGCGTCGCCGCGCACTGGGGCTACAAGGAGGGCGCGTCGAGCCGCGAGATCGCGTGGATGCAACGCCTCGCGGACGTCGAAGAGGAAGAGGCGGACCCGATCGCGTTCCTCGAAGCGCTGAAGCTCGACCTCGGACAGGACGAGGTCTACGTCTTCACGCCCAAGGGCCGGGTCATTGCGCTGATCGAGGGTGCGACCACCATCGACTTCGCCTACGCCGTGCACACCGAAGTCGGCCACCACTGCGTGGGGGCCAAGGTCAACGGACGTTTGGTCCCGCTCGATACGGTGCTGCACTCGGCCGACGTGGTCGAGATCGTCACCAGCAAGAACGACTCCTCCGGTCCCTCGAGGGACTGGCTGAAGCTTGCCAAGTCGTCGCGCGCCAAGTCCAAGATCCGCCAGTGGTTCCAGCGCGAGCGTCGCGAGGACGCCATCGAGGGAGGTCGCGAGGAGCTCATCAAGGCCCTACGCCGAGAGGGGCTGCCCGTGGCGACGTCGATGTCGTCGGGTGCGCTCGACGCGGTGATCACGTCGCTCACCCTCGAGGACCTCGACGCGCTGTTCTTGGCAATCGACAGCAATCAGATCTCGGCCCTGGCGGTCGTGCAGCGTCTCAGCCGCGAGCTGCACGGGGGCGAAGCCGAGCAACTGCCGACGACCGTCTCGCGACAGGCGAGGTCGAGTCGCACCGCGCGCCGTTCGGCGGGCGTGTACGTCGAGGGTCTCGACGACGTGATGATCCATCTCGCGCGCTGCTGCTCACCGGTACCGGGCGATTCGATCATGGGTTTCATCACCCAGGGCCGGGGCGTCTCGGTGCACCGCGACGACTGTTCGAACGCGGTGGCGCTGGCGAATCGACTGGGGGAGCGGATCATTGACGTTGAGTGGGATGGCTCGACCGGAGGCCAGTACCGCGCCGTCTTGGAGGTTATGGCCTTCGACCGCTCGCGCCTGCTGCTCGACGTCTCCAAGGTCGTCGCCGAGTACCACCTCAACATCATCTCGAGCAGCTCCACGACGTCGGGTTCGCGAATCGTGCGAATGATCTTTGATGTTGAGCTCGCCGACCCCACGCACCTCAGTAGTCTTTTAGCGGCACTGAAGGCCGTGGACGGCGTCTTTGACGCCTTTCGCCAACTTCCCGGACAGAACAAGACTTCATGAGTGATACCAGCACAACCTTTCAGGCGCCCATCGGGACCCACGACGTGCTCGGCCCCGAATCGGGCCAGTGGGAGAATCTCATCGCCTGCTTCGCCGACTTCGCGTACCGCTACGGATTCTCCCTCGCCATAACCCCCATGTTCGAGGACGTCGGCGTCTTCAACCGCGGGATTGGACAGAACAGCGAGGTCGCGAAGAAGGAGATGTACGTCTTCGAGGACCGCGGTCGTCGCCTGTTCGCGCTGCGTCCCGAGGGCACCGCGCCGATCGTTCGCGCCTTCGTGCAACACCAGCCGACGACTCCGTGGAAGGCCTGGTACGTGACGCCGGCCTTTCGCTACGAGCGTCCCCAGGCGGGCCGTTATCGCCAGCACCACCAGCTCGGGGTCGAAGTGCTCGGTACCGACGACCCCGCCGTCGACGTCGAAGTCATCACCCTCGCGTGGCGCTTCTACGCAGCGATCGGTCTCAAGAGCGTGCGCCTGCTCGTGAACTCCATGGGCCACGACGAGTGCCGGGGCGCGTACGTGGCTATCTTGCGCGACCACCTGGAGGCGAACTCGTCGATGCTCTGCGACGAGCACCAAAAGGTGTGGCGGGAGAACCCGTTACGGGTGCTTGACTGCAAGAAGGCATCATGCATCGAGGTCACCTCGCGAGGGCCCATGTTGCCCGATCACCTCTGTGACGACTGTCGCGGACACTTCGACGCCGTGCTCGAGGGCCTGAAGAGCCTCGGCATCGAGGCGTCGCTGAATCCGCGGCTCGTGCGCGGCTTTGACTACTACACCCGCACCACGTTCGAATTCGTCGCCGACGCGCTCGATGGAGCGCAGAACGCCATTGGCGGGGGCGGTCGCTACGACAAGCTCGCCGAGCAACTGGGCGGAAAGCCCACGAGCGGCATCGGATTCGGCAGCGGCATCGAGAGGCTGCTGCTGGCTCGTGCTGCCGAGAACGACGAACCGCTGCGTCTGGTCAATCGGACGTTGGACGTGTTTGTCGTCGATACGACCGGCGAAGACGTGGCGACCGTGCTCGTCGACGCGCTTCGCGCCGCCGGCCTGGCCTGCGACAGGGCCTACGACCGTCGCTCGATGAAGTCACAGATGAAGGTCGCCGACAAGTCCGGAGCCCGCTTCGCCCTGCTCGTGGGCCCCCAAGAGCTCGCGGCTGGTGAGGTTACGATTAGGGACCTACGAAGTGACAATTTCGGGCAAGCCCAGCAAAAGGCGGGCCGCGATGACGTCGTGGCCGTAATCGCAAACCTACTGACGAAGTGAAGTGACAATGCCGCAGAACCATGAAGCCACGAGCATGAGGGACTGCCTCTGCGGGTCCATTGACAGCACGATGATCGGTTCCATCGTCACGGTCTGCGGCTGGGTGGCCAAACGACGCGAGCACGGCGAGCACCTGGCTTTCCTCGACGTCCGTGACCGGTCGGGGATCATCCAGGCGGTCGTCGACGGCTCGGTCGACGTACGTTCCGAGTACGTCGTGCGCATCAGCGGCACCGTCTCGCTACGTCCCGAAGGAACCATCAACGACCGTCTCGCGACCGGCGAGGTGGAGTTGTCAGACTGCACCGTCGAAATTCTCTCCGCCGCCGAGCCGCCGCCCTTTCAGCTCGATGACCGCATCGACGTCGACGAGCAGGTGCGCCTTCGTTACCGCTACCTGGACCTTCGCCGCGACAAGATGCAGCGCAACCTGCGACTGCGTGCGCTCGTGAACGCGACGCTTCGAAGGGCCATGGACGCCCAGGGCTTCTGCGAGGTCGAGACGCCGCTGCTGTGGGCGCCGACCCCCGAGGGCGCTCGGGAGTTCGTCGTGCCGTCTCGACTGCACCCCGGTGAGTTCTACGTACTTCCCCAGAGTCCCCAGATCGCGAAGCAGCTGTTGATGGTCGGGGGCTTCGACCGCTATTACCAGGTGGCCCGTTGCCTTCGCGACGAGGACCTGCGCGCCGACCGCCAGTTCGAGTTCACCCAGCTCGACCTCGAGGCGAGCTTCGTGAACCAGGACGACATTCTCGCCTTCGTCTCCGAAGCGGTGCTCGACGCCGCCGAAGCCGCGACCGGGGTTCGCCCCGCAGCGATTGGCGCAATGACGTGGGCCGAGGCCCTCGACCTCTACGGAACGGACAAGCCCGACCTGCGCTTTGGCATGGTGCTGCAGGACCTCTCGGCCGCGTTCGATGACACCGACGTCAAGGCCTTTAGCGCGCCTACGGTGAAGGCCATGTGCGTCCCGGGCGGAGCGAGTTTCTCGCGGAGCCGCCTCGATCAGTTGACCGAGCAGGCGAAGAGCCTCGGGGCGAAGGGTTTGGCGTGGTTTCGCATCACCGATGACGGACTCGACTCGCCGCTCACGCGGTTTCTTAGCGAGGACGAAGCCGTCGCCATCCGTAGCGTCGACGGGGCCGAGGTGGGCGACATCGTGTTCTGCGTGGCCGACGAGTACGCGCTGGCCTGCAAGGTGCTCGGAGCGGTGCGGGTGACGCTCGGTTCGCCGCCCGTGAGCGAGGGGCCGCACTGCTATGTCTGGGTCACCGAGTTCCCGATGTTCGAGGGAGTCGACGAGGAGGGCCACCTGGTGGCCGCGCATCACCCCTTTACGATGCCCCACCACGACGATCTCGACCTCATCGAAACCGACCCTCTGAAGGTCCGCTCCCAAGCCTACGATCTGGTCTTGAACGGCTGGGAGCTGGGAAGCGGCTCGGTGCGTATCCACCGAGCCGACATCCAGTCGCGCATCTTCACGGCGCTCGGGATCAGCGACGACGAGGCGGAGAGCCGTTTCGGGTTCCTGCTCGGCGCTTTCAAGTACGGCGCGCCGCCCCACGCGGGATTCGCCTTCGGCATCGACCGGTTGGTCGCCATCTTCGCCGGCGAGGAGAACATCCGCGAGGTGATCGCGTATCCGAAGACCCAGTCGGGCACGGACCTGATGACCGGGGCGCCGAAGGACATCACCGAGCGTCAGATCAGGGATCTGCGCATAAAAATCGCTCCGAAAGGTTCGTGAGTTACGTCCCTCTTTGATGACGCCGTCGCCCAACGCCTGAAGGAGGCCGCGCCACTGGCGGAGTTGTTGCGTCCGCGCGTCCTGGACGAGATCGTAGGACAGGATCATCTGGTGGGGCCTGAGGGCCCGCTTCGCCGCTTTGTCGAGGCGCAACAGTTGACGTCGATGATTCTCTGGGGTCCGGCGGGTACCGGCAAGACGACGCTCGCGCGCATCGCCGCCAGTTCGGCGGGCTACGCCTCGGAGAGTCTGTCGGCGGTGAACGGCGGGGTGAAGGAGGTTCGAGAGGCCCTGATCCGGGCCCGCGAACGTTTGGGCGAGCGCGGGCAGCGAACGGTGCTCTTCATTGACGAGGTCCACCGCTTCAACAAGGCGCAGCAGGACCTGCTGCTGCCCGCCACCGAGTCCGGCGAGATCGTGCTCATCGGCGCGACGACGGAGAATCCTTACTTCGAAGTGAACGCGGCGCTCATGAGCCGATCGACGCTGTGGCGACTGCGCAGCCTGAGCGAGGACGATATCGCGGTGCTCTGTCGAAGGGGCGCGACGCTGCGCGGTGTTGAGCTCTCCGAGGAGGTGTTGGCGGCCCTGACGTCCTCGGCCGACGGCGACGCGCGAGCCGCCCTCACGACTCTCGACACCTCGATAATCCTGGCGCGCGCCGAGAACAGCGATGATCCGGTGGTGACGCCGGCGCACGTCGCGATGGCGCGCGACGGGCGGCTCTACCACCAGTCGCGCGACACTCACTACGACCAGGTGAGCGCGTTGATCAAGTCCGTGCGCGGATCGGACCCCGACGCCGCTCTCTACTGGCTCGTCACGCTGCTCGAAAGTGGTGAGAGCGCCAGGTTCCTGGCGCGGCGGCTGGTGATTCTCGCCAGCGAGGACGTCGGGCTCGCCGACCCGACGGGAATCCTGATTGCCGAGTCCTGCGCGCGCGCCGTTGAGTTCGTGGGCCTGCCCGAGGCCCGCCTGACGTTGGCGCACGCGACTATTGCCTTGGCCCTCGCGCCCAAGAGCAATTCGGTCACGAGGGCGCTGGGCGCCGCCACGGCAGCGGTGCAGGCGGGAGGACTTATCGAGGTACCCGATCATCTTCGCGACGCGCACTACAAGGGAGCGGGCGAAATGGGCTTCGGTCACGGCTACGCCTACCCCCACGACCACCCGGGCGGTTGGGTGGACCAGAGCTACCTGCCAGCCTCGCTCGTGGGATCGCACTTCTACGACCCGTCAGCGTACGGGAGAGAGCGCGCCATCGTGGAGAGTTGGCGGGCGCGAACGGGGGCGTCCAACCCGGTCGACGCCGAGGCGCCGGTAGAGTAAAACCCGTGGAAGCAGCCCAACTTCGTTCAATTTTCCTTGATTACTTCGCGGCGAACGGTCACACGATCGTTCCCTCGGCGAGCCTGATTCCCCACGACCCGTCGCTGCTCTTCACGGTCGCCGGCATGGTGCCGTTCAAACCCTATTTCCTGGGAGAAGAGATTCCCGCGTTCAACCGCGCGGTCACCATCCAGAAGTGCTTTCGCGCTCCCGACATCGACATCATCGGCACCACCCGGCGCCACTTGACGTACTTCGAGATGATGGGCAACTTCTCCTTCGGCGATTACTTCAAAGAGGGCGCGATCAACTACGCGTGGGGCCTCATCACCGAAGGCTTTGGACTCGACCCCGAGCGCCTCTGGGTGACGGTGCACAACTCCGACGACGCGGCAGAAGAGCTCTGGCGCGACATGATCGGGGTGCGCCCCGAGAGGATCCAGCGTCTCGACGAGGACAACTTCTGGGACATGGGCGACACGGGTCCGTGCGGTCCGTGCTCGGAGATCTTCTTCGACAAGGGCCCCGAGTTCGGTGCCGACGGCGGGCCCGCCTTCGGCGGCGAGGACCGATTCGTCGAGTTCTGGAACCTGGTCTTCATGCAGTACGAAAAGGGCCCCGGCGGCTCGATGACCGAACTACCCAAGCAGAACATCGACACCGGTTCGGGCTTTGAGCGGGTGCTGTCGATTCTGAACGGCGTGGAGTCGGTGTTCGCGACGGACCTGTTCACGCCCCTGCTCGACACCGCCGCTCGCGCCCTCAACACCGGTTACGGGACCGACGAGGAGACGGACGTCGCCATTCGTCGCATCGCCGACCACGGGCGAGCCATGACGATGCTGGTCTCGGACGGGGTACTGCCTTCGAACGAGGGCCGGGGCTACGTGCTTCGTCGCATTATCCGTCGCGCAATCCTGGCCGCGCGCCGAGCCGGCTCGGACGCCCAGTTGGCGGCGTCGCTCGTCGACGCCACGATCGAGAAGATGGGTTCGGCCTACCCCGTGCTCGTGAAGGATCGCGACCTCATTGTCGAGGTTCTCGAGCGCGAGGAGGCCGGGTTCGCGCGCACGTTGCGCACCGGCATGTCGTTGCTGGAAGAGGCCCGCGACGAGGTGACGAGGAGCGGCTCGACGGTCTTTCCGGGCGATGTCGCGTTCAAGCTGCACGACACCCACGGCTTCCCGATCGAGTTGACCAACGAGATCGTCGGCGAGTCGGGCCTCAGCGTCGAGCGCGAATCGTTCGACGCGGCCATGGCCGAACAGCGCTCGCGCGCCCGCGCGGCGTCGAAGGCGCTCAACCTCGCCGACGAGGCCCAGTACCGCGACCTCGTCGAGCGCCACGGCACCACCGAGTTCGTGGGTCGTGACGTCACCCGTTACACCGTGGAGACGACGGTGCTGGCGTTGCTGGTGGGCGAGGACGGCACCAGCGAGCTCTTCCTCGACTCGACACCGTTCTACGCCGAATCGGGTGGTCAGGTCGGCGACACCGGATCGATTGTCACCGAAACTGGACGATTCGAGGTCACCGACACCCAAAACGTCGCCGGTGGCCTCTTCGCTCACCGCGGGCGCGTGACCGGTGAGGTGCTGCCGGGCCAGGTCGCCGTGGCGACCATCGATCCGCTTCGTCGCGAGGCGACCCGTCGCAATCACACGTCGACGCACCTCTTGCACGCGGGCCTTCGCGCGGTGCTCGGTGACCACGTGCGCCAGCAAGGCTCCTACGTTGGCCCCGAGCGCCTGCGTTTTGACTTCTCGCACGGATCGGGCGTCAGCCGGAGTGAGATGAGCGACATACTTACGATGGTCAATACCGACGTCGTGGAAAATGACGGCGTCGAGACCATTCAAACGACCAAGCAGGTTGCCGAAACGATGGGGGCCATCGCCTTCTTCGGTGATAAGTACGGCGACCGGGTCCGCGTCGTGAAGGCCGGACCTCACAGCCTCGAGTTCTGTGGCGGCACGCACGTTGATCGCCTGGGCGATATTGGCCAGATTCAAATCGTCAGCGAAGCGTCGATTGGCTCGAACACCCGTCGCATCGAAGCCGTGAGCGGGCTCGGCGCCTACCGTCGAAGCCACGAGATGGAGAGCGCGCTGGGTTCGGTGGCGACGCTGCTGAAGGTCTCGCTCGACGACGTCGTGCCCGCGCTCGAGCGACTCTTCGAGCGTCAGCGTGACGTGGAGAAGGAAGTCGCGGCGCTGCGCCAGGCCCAGCTCTCAGCGTTCGCCGACCAACTCCACGCGCGAAGTAACGGCGACGCGCTGGTCGCTCGAGTCGACGGCTACCCCGGCGAGCAACTGAGAACGCTCGCGCAAGATCTCCAGCGACGCGGACGAAGGGTCGTGGTGCTGGTGGGTGCGAGCGATGACAAGGTGGCCATCGCGGTGGCGACCAACGAAGCTCTCGACGCTCAAAGCACCGTGAAGGCGCTCGCGTCGCTCGTGGGCGGCGGCGGCGGCGGATCCGCTCGCCTGGCGCTCGCTGGCGCTCGCGACGCCTCGAGCATCGACAAGGTGCTCGAGGCCGCGACGGCGCTCTAGCCAGACCATGTCCAGAATTCTCGGTGTCGACCCCGGAACGAGGCGTTGCGGGCTCGCAATCACCAACTCGGCACGGACTATGGCCTTTCCGCGCCCCGCACTGGGCGCCGACGACTCGTTCCTGAAGAAACTCGCGGCACTGGCGCAAGAAGAGGGTGTCGGGCTCATTGTCGTGGGGCGTCCCGTGGCGTTGTCGGGTAAGGTCACCGCGAGCACCACCGCCGCCGATGGCCTCTACGTGGCGATTGCGGCCGCGGTGGCGCCAATCACGGTAATCCAGTGGGATGAGCGCCTGACGACCCTGGAGGCCCAGCGATCGCTCACTGGGGCCGGTTTGAAGGCGAAGAACCAGCGTGATCGTATCGACAGCGCCGCCGCGGTGATCATGCTGCAACACTATGTAGATGGCCTTCATGCTGACTAAGCCGCTCGGCCGGATTGTTTTGGGCTTCGGTGTTCTCGTGGTGGTCGCCTTTGTCTGGTTCGCGCTCCAGATCAATCCGATTGGTGGATCCGGCCACGAGGTCATCGTCACGGTGCACCAGGGCGATTCAATCTCGACCATCGCGAGCGAGCTGCACGCCGAGGGCGTCATCAGTTCGCCCTTGGCCTTTCGATTCGACACGCTGATCTTTGGGACCCCCACAGTCCTGCCCGGGTCGTATCAGATGAAGCAAGGGGCCACGTTCGCCCAAGTGAAGTCGATCCTCAGCGCCCATCCGAACGTGCGTGTGGTGGACGTGCTGCCGGGCTTGACGCTTCATGAGGTCGCCGTCGACGTGGCGGCGGACACCAGCAACACCTTCGGCGACCATTTTGTCGCGGAGGCGACCGCAATGGCGTCGACCAGTGCGTACAAACCCAATGGCTCCCTCGAAGGCCTCATCGGAGCGGGTCAGTATGTGATCACGCCTTCGGAGACGGCGAGCGGACTGCTCAAGGCGATGGTGAAGTCCTTCGATCACGAAGCGAAGGCCGCGGGGCTCACGCCGGCCACGACGATCAACGGGCTCGATGCGTATCAGTTGGTCATCGCCGCCTCCATTGACGAGAAGGAGGGTTACTACCCTCGCTACATGCCGAAGGTCGCCCGGGTGATCCTTAACCGGCTGGCCCAGGGGATGTATCTGCGCATGGATTCGACGGTGCTGTACTACTTCGAGCAAGACGGTGGCACCGTGACGCCGGCGATGCTCCAAACGCCCACCCCTTACAACACGTATCTCCACGCGGGGCTGACGCCGACGCCGATCTGCACCGTCTCGAAGTACTCGCTCAACGCGGTGCTGCACCCGCCGTCGGGCTCCTGGCTGTACTTCACCGTGGTCAACCGCAACGGAAAGACGCTGTTCTCCTCGACCTTCGCCCAGCAGTTGAAGAATGAGACTCTGGCCCAAAAGAATGGCATCGAATGATCTGGCGCCTCGGTGTAACCGGTTATCCGATCGAGCATTCGCTGTCGCCGAGGCTCCACGAAGCGGGTCTTCGCCTCGCCGGCCTCGAGGGGAGTTCGCAGCGTCTGGCCATCGTGGAAGACGAGATCGATCGGTTGGGCGGTCTCCTGGGGACCTCGTTTGACGCCCTCTCGGTGACCATGCCCCTAAAGAGTGCGGCCGTCAAGCTCTGCACCGACCTCGACGAAGTGGCGGCCCGTACCGGCGTCGTCAATTCTCTCCTGGTGCGTGACGGCGAGGTCCACGGCGCGTGCACCGACGGACGGGGATTCATCGCTGCGCTGCGCGCGACATTTGGCACCGACGTGGAGGGCATGCACGTGGTGGTCCTGGGAGCGGGGGGAGCGGCGAGCGGGATTGTCGACGCGCTCGTCGAGGCGAAGGCGGGTTCAGTGTCGGTGCGCGCGCGCAATCGGGCGAAGGTCGACGCCCTGACGAGCGAGTACTCGACTGTCGATGGCGACGGGTCCCAGTCTCGCCCGGTCGAGCTGATTGTGAACACCATCCCAGTCGCGGGCCGCGTCGACGCAGCCGTGACCCCCGGGGTCAGCGCCGACACGATTGCCGTCGATATCAGCTACGAGCCTCGCGTCTCGACGTGGCGTGCGCTGCACGAGCGCGCCGGGTGTCGCAGCGCGAACGGGCTCGGAATGCTGGCCTACCAGGCCGCGTTGCAGATGCAGTGGTGGTGGGCAGTGCCGATGGACGGCGCGAAGTTACTCGAGGTGATCCAGTGACCGATACGCTCGTCGCCTTTTCGACGCGACTTCGATCGAAGGACTCAATGGACTTCGGTCTGTTTTGGGCGTTGATCGCCCTCGGCCTAACGGGCGTCGTCATGATCTACAGCGCAACTCGCCAGGCCCTGGTCAACGCGGGCGACAATCCCCACTACTACCTGGAGCGCCAAGGGGTATTCGTTTTCGTGGGTATCATCGTCATGTACTTCATTTCGCGCTTCGACTACCGGCGATTCGAGATTGCCGCGACCCCGCTCTACGTCTGCTCGCTGCTCGGACTCGCGGGCGTGTTCTTCCTCGGACAGAGCGCCCTCGGCGCGCAGCGTTGGTACAACCTCGGCTTCGTGCAGATTCAGCCCAGCGAGTTCACCGTGCTCTTCATCATCCTGGCGGTGGCGACCTTCTGCCAACGCCGTCCCGAGGGCCTCACGATGCGCGACGTCAGCCGGCTCTTGATCATGACGGTCGTCCCGCTCGCCATGATCGTCAAGCAGCCCGACCTCGGTACCTCGATCATCATCATCCTCTGCGTGGCGGCGATGATGGTGGTGGCCGGCGTGCCACCGCGTTTCATGACGTTCCTGGCAATCGCCGGATCGATTTCGCTGGTGGCGGCGACGTACCTCGATCTCTTGAAGAAGTATCAGGTGGACCGCTTCGTCTCATTCTTGAACCAGCACTCGACGAACCCGAACCTCATTCCGCTGATCTACGAGGTAAACAACGCCAAGAGCGCGATTGGCTCGGGCGGGCTTCGAGGCGCGGGACTCTTCCGGGGACTGCAGACCGTCCTGGGCTACGTCCCCGAACAGCGAACCGACTTCATCTTCACCGCCATTGGTGAGCAGCTGGGCTTCATCGGCACCGTGTTGATTGTGATCCTTCTGGGTTACGTGGCCTTTCGAATGTTCATGATTGGCCGCAACGCGAAGGACACGATGGGTCGGCTCATCTGTCTCGGGGTCTTCATCTTCTTCGCGTTCAGCTGCTTTGAGAACATCGGGATGACGATGGGCATCATGCCGGTGACGGGCATCCCGCTGCCCCTGCTCAGCTACGGTGGCTCGGCGGCGCTCGTCTTCTTCGCCGCCGGCGGTGCGGTGCTTTCCGTCTCTCGACGAAATGGCAATTAGTCTGTTTCGTAATGAGCGAGCCCGAGTTGATCCCCGAAGTGGTCTCAAGCGAACCGCCCGAGCCGACCATCAGCGAGGCCGTTGCACCAGCGAACGAGGTCCCCGCGGGGCCTGACGTCAGCACCGTCTTTCGGGTCATGAACGTGGAGTCGGTGGTCTTCGACCTCGGTGACGCCTCGCCCCAAGTGCACCTGATGGAGAACGTGCCGCCGTATCGCCACATCAGCGTCTCGATCGCCCTGCCCGAAGCCCACGCCCTCTACGGCGCAATCCACCACATGACGGGCCGCCGGCCCTCAACGCACGAACTTGCGAGCGCGATCCTTCGTCAGTTGCAAGGTGACATCATTGCGGTGCGCATCGTGCGCTACGAGGCCGGCGTCTTCTACGCCGAACTCGACGTGATGACCCCTCGGGGTCGCGAGCAGTTCGACTGTCGTACGAGTGACGCCTTCATCTTGGCGCTCCGCCAAGCGGTTCCGGCCCCAATTCTTTGCGCCGAGGAAGTGATTCAGAGTTTCTTCGTCTAAGCGATGACTCGCGATCACAGTCAGCCCGTGATCCACCCCGTCCAACCTCCCCGTCACCCGACCATGACCGCGGGCGCCTTGCGCAGGTTGTGTAGTGTCACCACCGCCGAAACTACCTCGTCGATACTTGGCCCGCGTCTACCAGTCACGCGGTACCGGGTAGGCCTTCATCTCCGCCAGCAGGTGTTCCACGGTGGCCCGACGTTTACGCCGCCGATGCCACGCGAGTTGTCGAACCATCTTGCCGTCTGGCCCGCGGCGGGGCTCCGACTCCGCTTAC
>PLKM01000078.1 GCA_003141095.1 Acidimicrobiaceae bacterium
GGGGCCCAACGTTCAATCGCGATGTCCGGTTCGAGGAAGGGTTGGGAAACTCCGACTCGCCGATCTAGGGACGACTGAACGAACGCGCGGGGTCGTGCACCCTAGATGAACAGACCCGGCGGGAGCTCTTCACCAAACAGGTCCAACCCGTAGCCCTGGTAGACCGGTTCTGCCACGTTGCAGATGTGGTTCATGCCGGCGTGCAGGTCGCGCCAGTACCCCTGGAGGGGGTGGCTCAAGTTCAACGATCCGGCTCCGGCGTGTGCGAAGAGCCGGTCCACCGCATCAACGGCACGACGCGATGCACGCACCTGCTTCGAACGCACCATGAGGCGTTGGTTCATCGTGAGACAGTCCTGCGTCTTCAGCGTCTCCAGGGCCCAGTCGGCCGCGTCCAGCAGCGTTTCACGGCTCGCCGCGATGTCGGCCATGGCTTCGCCCAGGACGGCAAGCTGGAAGGGGTCCTTCGAGATCTTGAAGCCCGCCGCGCTGATCCGGTCGCTCGTGTAGTCCGTGAAGGCCTTGAGCGCGCCCTCGGCGATGCCGATGGTTCCCGACGCGATCGCAAGGGAGAAGACGACGCCGAACGAAATGTAGTACGAGAGCGATTCGCAACCGAGCGCCTTGGGGGTCGTGGCGTCGAAGAGTCCGGCCGGGTCGATGACGCGATGGTCGGGAATAAAGGCGTCGTGGACGACGACGTCACGGCTCCCGGTTCCCTGCAGGCCCACGACGTGCCACGAGTCTTCGATGATCTCGTAGTCGCCACGGGGCAGGACCATGTGGCGTAACTGGGGCACGGCACCAACGTCACCGTTCTCGTCGGTCAAGAAGCCGCCGAGGATGATCCAGTCGCAGTGGTCGGTACCCGTCGAGTAAGGCCAGCGACCGTTGAAGATTACACCGCCCTCGACCGGACGCGCCCGCCCGAAGGGGGCGTAGGGTGAGGCGACGAGAGTATCGGGGTCCTTGCCCCAGACCTCCTCCTGGAGTTGACGATTCACCAACGAGAACTCCCACGGGTGCACCCCGACGACGCCCGCGATCCAGCCCGCCGACGGCGAGTAGTGACCCACCTGCATCACGGCCTCGAGGAACTCGCGCAAGGTGCCTTCGTAGCCACCGAACTCCTTGGTCTGCAGGATCCGGAACACACCCGTCTCGACCAATTGCTTCATCTGCTTCTCGGGGTAACAGCGCAGGCCGGTGGACTCGAGGTCGCCGGCGCGCAGATCGTCGCCAATCGCATCAATCCTCATCACAACTTCATTCATGGTGCAGCTCCTTTATCTAGTAGGGGTTGATTACTTCGCGTTGAGGACGAAGTCGGTCACGGCGCGGTTGAACTCTTCAGGGTGCTCCAACTGCGCCCAGTGTCCGCAGCGGTTGATGAGCAGCAGCCGGGAGTTCGGAATGGCGGTGACCAGCTTGAGCGAGTGCTCAATGTGGCATACGCGGTCGTCACGGCCGTGGATCAAGAGCACCGGGATCTTGATTGCGGCGAGCTCCTCGTCGGATACGAAGATGGGCCCCGGACCGTGGGCGCGGGCCTCGTTGTAGTCGTCCAGATGGACCTGATTGACGCGCGCCGCCGCGGCCCGCTTCTCGGCGAGGTCGCCCTTGGTGAACTTCGGGTCGTAGGTCATGACTTCGACGAGCTTGGCCATCTGCTCGGTGGTCGGGTTGAGGTACGTCTCGACGAGGACCTTCATTCCCTCCGAGAGGCCGTCGCCGGGTGAGAAGTACTTCAGACCTTGTGAGCCCGAGCCCATGGTGATCACGTGCGAGACCAGTTCCGGGCGAATCACCGTGACCTGCAGAGCGGTCATTGCGCCCAGGGAGTTGCCCACGATCGCGACCTTTCCCAGGCCGAGGGTCTCGATGAACTGAATCACCGCTTCAGCGANNCAGCCGTGTTGCGATTCGGGTACTTCGCGGGGTCGGATCCGCCCCAGCCAATCATGTCGAGGGCGAAGACCCGGAAGTGCTTCGCGAGCTCGGGCACGTTCTGCTGGAAGTTGCTCCACCCCGAAGCCCCGGGACCGCTTCCGTGCAGCATGATCAGCGCCGGACCGCTCTCGCCCGCCTCGTTGTAATGCATACGCCAGTCCTTCGTCTGGACGTAATGACTCGTTGATTCCTGCGTGAAGCTCATGGCGCCACCTTCCTGGTTAGTTGCTGCAGTACTGCCGGGCACCGTGCCCACTTGTGATCGGCCCTGCGTCTCATTGACAACTCGATTCCCCGCGGCATCGCATTCGTCACCCTCGTGACGTACGAACACGCACGATCGTCGCAATCGCGACGGCCACGACCAGGCCCGCTCCGTAGAACACGTCCTGCACCCAGCCGCTGTAGCCCATCAGCTCGAGACCGAAGATGCCGGTCTCCAGGAAGAAGATGCCGATCAATGTGCCGATGGGATTGAACTGGCCCGGCTGCACCGCGGCCGTCCCGAGAAACACCGCCGCCAGCGCCGGCAGCAAGTACCCGCCCGATCCGCTCGCGTTGAAGCCACCGGTCGACGCGACGAGCAGGATGCCGCCCATGCCCGCGACCAGCGAGGCGTAGAGATAGGAGCCGGCGCGGATTCGATTGACGCGAACCCCGGCCAAGCGGGCCACCTCGCGATTCGCGCCCACGAAGAGCATGTGACGACCGAGCGGTGTCCATGAACGGATGTAGGCCAGCAGGATCACCAGCGCCAGTCCGTAATAGAAGGTGATGGGCAGGTCGAGAAACGGCTGGTTCGCGACCTTGGAGAACGAGGGGATGTTCATGGCAACCTGGCTCGAAGCGGATATCCATTCGGCGACACCCACCAGCAGGGTCCCCGTGCCCAGCGTGACGACCATTGAGGCGACGCCGACCTTGATGACGAAGAAGGCGTTGATGGCGCCCGACACCACACAGAGCAACAGGGCAAACGCACACGCCCACACCACGTTCCAGTGGTGCAGCGAGACCAACACGGGTACCGTCGTCGCCGAGAGCCCCATGATCGAAGCGATCGAGAGGTCGAACTCACCGACGGACAGCGTTATCAGCGCCGCGACGCCGAGGAACACCAGGGTCGACTGCGAACCGAAGATGGCTTGGAAGGCCGACAACCGACCGAAGGTCCCGGGCCGAACCGAGTAAAAGAAGAGGGCCATGGCGCCCCAGACCAACAGGAGCGCGTAGCGGCTGAGAAACCACCGGGTCCGTTGCCCGAGCACCGATGACGCCGGCGGCGCGGCGGCGCGGTGCGAGACCTCGCCGAGATCGAGTGCAGTGTCGCCACTGTCGATGACGTCGCCGGGTTTCACGGTGACGTCTTCAAATTGCTGTCGGTGGTCGTTATCCATATTCACTCTCTCGTCACACCCGGCTATGTCCGTAGACCAGGTCCAGGATGTCGTCGGGTTCCCTGCTCGTCGACTCGGTGAGCGTCCCGTCCGGCGCGTAGACCAGGATTCGGTCGCAGACCTCCGTGAGGTCCAGCGTCTCGACGCTGACGAAGAGCACCGAGACCCCCGCACGCGCCACCAATTGAATTTGTCCAAGGATGTCCTGGCGCGCGCCCACGTCAACCGCCTGGGTCGGCTCGTGCAGAATGATGAAACGCGGCCCCACGGTGAGCCACTTCGCGAGCAGGACCTTCTGCTGGTTGCCTCCGCTCAACTGACGGACCAGGAGCGAGGAGTCGCGTGGGCGGATGCCGAATCTCTCAGTCGACTCGCGGGCCATCTGGTCCTGCCACTTGTGGCCCAGGAACCACCCGCGGCCTCGACGCCCCACCGTGGGCAGCGCGATGTTGTCACGGATCGTCGCCTCGAAGGCGAGTCCGTCGCGATCGCGACGTTCCGGCACGAGCGCGATGCCGGCCCTCGTGCAGGCCCGCACCGACGAGCCGACTAGTTCGATCTCCTGCCCGTCGATGGTGATGACGNNGATGACGCCACTGCTTGCGGGCCGCGCACCGGACAGAAGATACGGGATGGACTCGAACCCGATGCCGCTGAGCCCCGTGATGCCGACCACCTCGCCCTTGCCGATGTTGAAATCCAGCGAGTTGACGGCGTCACCGCTCAACCGACGGACCTCGATGGCCGGCTCCGACGCGGCGTGCGACGAACTACGTTCGATGTGGCTGACGTTGCGGCCCAGCATCAAGCGCGCGATCTCCTGCTCGCTCAGGTCGTCAGTTCGCAACGATTCGCCGGTGACCACCCCGTCACGCAGCACCGTCACGCGGTTCGTGACCAGCACCACCTCCACCAGGCTGTGGCTCACGAGGAGCACCGACAGGCCCTGGGCGACTTCGCGACCCAGGGCCTCGTAGAACTCAATAAGCTCCTCGCGGTTCAGCGAGCGTGTCGACTCGTCAAGGATGATGAGACCCGAACCGTGCGGAAGGTCACGAATGGCTCGAGCCATGGCGACGGCGGCGCGTTGGGACACCGCCAGCGACCCGACCAGCGCGGTCGGTGCGACGGTGGAGTTGATGCGCGCGAGCGACTCCTCGGCGATCTCGTTTTGACGCCGCCAACTTATCTTGCGGACCAGCCGCGACCGCTCAAAACCACCGACACTGATGTTCTCCGCCACCGAGAGATGATCAATGAGACCGAAGTCTTGGTGGACGACGGACACGCCGGCCCGGTGGATCTCGTCCCACTGCACCGGAACGGACACGGCGCGGCCGTCGACATCGATGGCCGCGCCGCCGTCAGCTTCGTGGTAGCCGGTGAGAATCTTCACGAGGGTCGACTTTCCCGACCCGTTCTCACCGACCAGGCCGTGGATCTCTCCCGGTTGAATGACCATGTTGAGGCCACTCAGCACGCGGTTGGCTCCGAACGTCTTGGAGACGTTTGACACCAGCAGACGCGGAGTGGCCTCAACGGTCATGACTACTTGACGCTCCAGGCCTTCAGGAACGGTGCTTCGAACGCAGCCTCACCAATGCCGTACCAGTTCATCGTCAGGTACTGGTTCTCGTTAAGGGACTTGCCGGTCAGGTTCTTCTTCGTGAAGATCAGATTCGGACCGGCGGGTGTCGCGGGAACTGCGTCACCCGAGAGGATCCGAATCACGGCGTCCGCGTACTCCCAACCGATGAACTCGATCGGGCCACCCGGATCCGCGAGCAGCGAACCCGCCGCGACGTCCTCGAGTCCCGCCACACCGCCGTCAGCGGAGATGACGTGGACCTTGCTCGTCAGGCCCGCCGTCGCGAGTGCGCCGGTGACGGGTGGCAGGTAGGGGTCGACGGGGACCGTGATGTAGTTGATGTTCGGATTCGCCGTGAGAGCGGCCGCGACGTTCGAGGGCACCTGAGCGAGCGCTGCCGTTTGGATGTCGATCGACGTCACCGTGCAGCCCGGGCAGTACTTCTTGATATAGGAGATTTCGATGTTGCCCGTGCCCGTCGTCGACGCCGAGTCCGTCAGACGAAGGACCAGTACATTGGCCTTCCCCTTGCTCTGCACGATCGTCTCGAAGGCCATGAGCTCGCCGAAGAGGTTGTCCCCGGCGGTGCCGTAGGTGAACTGGAGATCCTTCGTGGCCTTGACGCCCGGGTCCGGTGGCTCACTGCCGACGATGACCGGAATCCCGGCGGCGGCGAGAGCCTGGAAGCCCGTGGGCGCCATCTCGTAGTCAATGAACGACGTCACCACTGCGGCGGCACCCTGCTGGGCGGCGCTGGTCAAGCACGTCGCGACGGTGGTGGGCAGGCCGCCACCATCACAGATCTGCACCTTCGCACCGACCTTCTTCAGTGCGGCGGTCATGGTCGTACCCATGCCGGCCAGCGAGTCGACGGCGTTCGTGATCGGGATGTACCAGACGGTCTTGCCCTTCAGGTCGGCGATGTGCTTCACGGGCGAGACCGTTGGCAGCGCCACCTTGCCCGAGTACTTCGCGACCTGCGCCTGCGCGTACGCCAAACCCGCCTTCTCCGTCATGGCGGAAGCTCCAGACGCAGAGACGCCGACCATCGAACCGCCCAAGGTCACGAGCGCCAGCGTGGCGGACGCAACGGCCAGCCCTCCCTTTTTCAATCGAAACGTCGATTCCATCAATTAACCCCCCATAGATTTTCAAACTGCGTTCGCAGCTTGACGACTTCAACTTCATTCACCGCACTGGGAGGACGTACCGCGCCGAAGCGAAAGAACCGCTTCTCCCTGACGACCTCCCCCCACACTTCTGGTCATCAGGGCACTAGGTGTCAGACCAAGATCCGCTGACCCAATGAATTGCGTCCGAGCGTGCGCTCGAACAGGACGTGCCATCCATTCAGTCGGCACCAACCACGATTCACCATCGCCGGAGGACCTAGTTACCGCTCTGGTCGATCGGAATGAGAATTCCCGGAGGCCTACTGTGCAACGCTTCAGTGGGACGATGCCCCCAGATCGAGTTCGCACTGTAGGTCTGTACCATCCACTCAGCGTCGTCACGGATGACGTAGCCGCCATGGCCGTATTCGATCTTCACGCTCGATGGCGTGTCGCAGTAGAACGAGGTCATGAGGTCGTTGGTGTGGCGACCCAACGTCAGGATGATGGGGTTCTTCCCGCCATCATCGTTAATGAGGTCGATCGCCCTTCCGACGTCGCCGAAGTTCTGCACCTCGAGCATGAAGTGATTCATGCCGGTCATGCCCGGCATCTCACCGAGCGCCATGCTGTGGTGACGACCATTGACGTGGTAAAAGCGAATGTTGAAGTTATTGAAGATGATGCGGTCCGAGAGCTTGAGTCCGAGCACACGGGTGTAGTACTCGTCGGCCTCGAGCAGGTTCGGCACGAAGAGCACGAAGTGCCCGAGCCCCTGGGCGCCAGTGACGAAACCCGAGATGCCGCGCGGCGAGTTGAACGTCGTCGGGCTGGACCTCTTGCCCCAGCTGATCTCCTGACGATGGCCGTACGGGTCGACCCACCAGACCAAGTCGGCCACCTGGCGTTCCTCGAGCTCGCCGGACGAGCCCGACTCGAACTCGACACCGACCGACGTCAAGTGCTGGAGATAAGCCTTGAACTCTGCTTCATTCGCACAGGCCCAGCCGATGTAGCGGATCTCGTCACGCTCAGCGGGGTGAACCGCGAGCCGATAGTTGAGATCATCCATGCGAAGTCGAACCGCATCGTCCTCGCCGCGAGCAGCCAACTCAAGACCAAGGACCCGAGTCCCAAAGTCCGCCCACTCCTCGAAGTTCGGCGATCCGAACCCCAGATAACTCAACGAATGAATCATTGAAATGTCCCCCCAGACTTTCAGTTGCCCACCTGCGCGCTTTCGAAGCGCACACCGTGGATCACTTCCATGTATCAGTCGCTAGAGAAAAAGATCTATCCCTCTAGCAACCACTACAGAGAATGAACGTAGCATCCCCGTACGTACGTGTCAACACTCTTTCTCGAGAATTTTTTTGGCGACAGCGATGAGGACGCCGCCGAGGCGAAGTCCGCCAAAAGGCCCTTCTACGCCTGCACTACGACGCTGCGCTGCGCCCCGAGACCGTCGGCGCGAAGCTCGAGCACGTCACCAGCCTGCAGGAACGGGACGTCGTCATGGCCTAGGGAGACTCCCGCCGGCGTACCCGTGTTCACGAGGTCGCCCGGCTCCAGCACCATGATCTGGCTGAGGGACCACACGATGAATGGCACGTCGAAGATCATGTCGTGGGTGGTGCCGTGCTGACGCGTGACGCCGTTCACGTCAAGGTGCAACGCGAGCTGCTGGACGTCGGGCACCTCGTCGGCCGTCTGGACCCAGGGGCCGAGCGGATTGAACGTCTCGAAGCTCTTGCCCTTGTCCCACTGGCCACCGTGATTGAACTGGTAGTCGCGTTCCGAGAGGTCGTTCGAGAGCACGTACCCGGCGACGTGGGCTCGGGCCTGGGCCGGCGAGTCCAGNNCACGATGCCGAGTTCGACCTCCCAATCCATCTGCGTCGCGTTGGGAGGTCGCCGCACGTCATCGTGGGGGCCGACCAGACAGTTGGGGGCTCGCAGAAAGACCACCGGTTCGCTCGGAATTGGGTTGCCCGTCTCTTGGGCGTGGTCGCGGTAGTTCAGACCGATGCAGACGATCTTCTCGGGCTTCACGATCGGCACGCCGATTCGCCGGCCAGTGATATCGAACGGTGCCAGCGATCCATTGCCGAGTTCGAGCGCCAGTTCGCCGACACCGTCTCGCTCCCAGAAGCCTGGCGTGAAGTCGCCCAATGCCGACGGCACGGCGAAGGTGGCCCCCGAGACGTCCATGACCACGCAAGCCTCTTCGCCCACGTCGCCAACTCTCAGTAGTCGCATATCTCTCTCCTGTGCTCTGTCCGATTCGTCACGAACGAGATCCGATGTATTGCCCGATGAGCCAGGCGAAACCGAACGCGGTGAGCAGTCCGTTACCCGAGCTGTAGCCGTCGGCGCTGGACCCGGAGATGCCGGCCGCGCTGCCGCCGCCGGCGTACAGGCCGCGGATGACGGAGCGGTCCGCACGCAGCACACGGCCCCCGGTGTCGACCCGCAGTCCACCCTGCGTGGTCAGGATGCCACCGGTCACCCAGGTGGCGTAGAGGGGCGGCGCAAGCGAGCGCAGCGGCGCACCGATGCCCGGCGTATCGTGACTCCCATCGATTGCTCGAGCGAGGGCGTCGACGGCGATGTCGGTCGCCGCACTCAGTGACTCGAGATCCTCGTAGCGTTTCCACGCATTCGCCTGCTTCGAGTCACGCATCAACTCGGAGTTCTCCGCCGCCGACATCGCTTGCTCGTCCCAGAGGATGAGCGCGCGCCGCGACGACTGCGCCATCAGGATGCTGCCGAGCTTCGAGTAGCCCTGAGCCGACTCCTCGACGAAGCGTTGCCCCGTCGGGTCCACGAACACGGCACCCAAAAGAGGCAGCGACGGGTTGAGCCGCGTGCCCGTGGCGGACACCATCAGACCATGCCCCAGAAACGCCGCCATATTGTCGGTCTGGGCTCCGATCGCCATGGCCCACGAAATGGCGTCGCCCGTGCTCGTGCTCACGCCGCCGTAGACACGGCCGACCGCGTCGGGGGCGAAACGAGCCAACATCTCCTGACTCGCTCCGAAGCCATCGGCGGCGAGCACGACCGCGCCCGCTCGGACCTTCTTCTCTTCGCCGGGCTCGCGCACCGTGATGCCCCAGACGCCCCGGTCATCAACCAAGAGCCCCGTGCCGGGGGTGTTGTCGATGAAGGCGATGCGCTCGGCATCGCCCACGGCACGGCGCAAGGTGTCGATAAGGCGAGCGCCACCAAGGCGACCGACGTCCGTGTGCAGGCGTGGCACCGATTGGCCCGCGCGCGGCATGTCGAGGCCCAACTCCATCGGATAGCCCAGTTGGTCTGCGAGCCACTCGACGTAACACGGTGCGGCGCCGCACAAGGCACGAACGATCTCCTCGCTGGCGCGGTCGCCGCTCACCCGCATGAGATCCTCGGCGTGGCGCTGCGGCGAGTCGACGACCCCCGCCTCGGCCTGAAAACGCGTCCCGCCGGCGGCCAGCGATCCACTCGAGAACTGCGAATTGCAGCCCTGACGCGTGCTCTTCTCGAATATCGCCACCGACTGGGCACCCGACTCGACGGCGCGCAGCGCCGTTGTGAGACCGCACGCGCCGCCCCCGACGATGGCGACGTCGACCTCGTAATCGACGTCGACCATGCTCTGGGGAACCGACTACCTCGCCTCGCCGCGTTGGGCGACGAGGTCGAGCGCGACGTCGACGATCATGTCCTCTTGGCCGCCCACCATTCGACGGCGGCCGACTTCCACGAGAATCGAACGGGCGTCGACGCCGTACATCTCGGCCGCCTTCTCCGCGTGACGCAGGAAGCTCGAATAGACGCCGGCGTAGCCCAGTGTCAGCGTTTCACGATCCACGCGGACCGGCCGGTCCTGCAGGGGACGGACGAGGTCGTCGGCCGCGTCCATCAACGCAAAAAGATCTGTGCCGTGGTCCCAGCCGAGCACGTCAATCGCCGCGATGAAGACTTCGAGCGGCGTGTTGCCGGCGCCCGCGCCCATGCCGGCCAGCGCCGCGTCCACGCGCACCGCGCCGTGCTCCACGGCGGCGATGGAGTTGGCGACCGCGAGACCAAGGTTGTGGTGCGCGTGAATGCCGATCTCAGTCCCTTCGTCCAGCACCTCGCGATAGGCGTCCACGCGAGCTGCGACGTCGCGCATGGTGAGCCGCCCGCCGGAGTCGGTCACGTAGACGCAGTGGGCACCGTACGACTCCATCCGCTTGGCCTGGAAGGCCAACTCCTCGGGCGGGGCCATGTGCGACAGCATCAGAAATCCCGCCACATCCATGCCAAGTTCGCGCGCGCGCCCGATGTGCTGCTCAGCGATATCGCCCTCGGTGCAATGGGTGGCCACGCGCACGGAGCGCACGCCCAGGTCGTACGCGTGCTCGAGATGAGCGGTCGTCGCGATGCCTGGCAGCAACAGCGTCGTCAGCGTCGCGTGTGTGAGATTGGCCGCCGCGGTGGCGATCCATTCGTCGTCCGTGTGCAGACCGAAGCCGTAGTTGAAGCTCGAGCCGCCCAGGCCGTCGCCGTGTGCGACCTCGATGGCGTCGACGCCGGCGGCGTCCAGGGCACGGCAGATCGCGGCGAGGTCGTCGGTCCGGTACTGGTGCCGAATGGCGTGCATTCCGTCACGCAGTGTTACGTCTTGTACGTAGAGGCCGTTGGCCGGTGAGAAGTCTGAGCGAAAGCTCATCAGTGTCCCCCATTTTCTAGCTCGGCAATTCGCTCAGCCGTGATCAACGCCGCCGAGGTCATGATGTCGAGATTGCCCGCGTAGGCCGGTAGATAGTGCGCGGCTCCCTCCACCTCAAGAAAGACGGTGACCTTCAGACCAGGGCCATTCCAGTTGATCTCGCGTGCGACGAGGGGACTCGCGACGTCGAAGCGCTCGAACTGCACCGCCTGCTTCAAGCGGTAACCCGGCACGTACTTGCGCACCTCGTCGACCTTGGCCTCGATGGCGGCCGTGATCTCCCTCGTGTGGCCGTCGCCCACCAAGCAGTAGACGGTGTCACGCATCAACATCGGTGGCTCGGCCGGGTTCAGGATGATGATGGCCTTACCCTTGCGGGCCCCTCCGACCTTCTCGATGGCGTGCGAGGTCGTTTCGGTGAATTCGTCGATGTTGGCCCGTGTGCCCGGTCCGGCCGACTTCGAGGCGATCGACGCAACGATCTCGCCGTACGCGACTGGCGCCACCGAGTTCACCGCCGCCACAATAGGTATCGTCGCCTGACCACCGCAGGTCACCATGTTCACGTTCTGGGCGCCAAGATGTTCATTCAGGTTCACTGACGGGACGACGAAAGGACCAATTGCGGCCGGCGTCAAGTCGATCATCCGCTTGCCCAGTGGCTGGAGACGTCCCGCGTTGGCGATGTGCGCCTTCGCCGACGTCGCGTCAAAGATGATGTCGATATCGTCGAAATTTGGCAAGTCGATGAGCCCATCCACGCCGTTGGCCGTGATGGGCACGCCCATGCGCCCGGCGCGCGCCAGACCCTCGCTGGTCGGGTCGATACCGACCATGGCACCCATCTCGAGGACCTTTGAGGTGCGCATCACCTTGATCATGAGGTCGGTGCCGATATTGCCCGAGCCGATGATCGCGACCTTGATCGCACCGTTTCCTCGTTTAGCCATCGACGAACTCCGCTCGCACTGTCCCTAGTCCTTCGATGGAGGCTTCGAAGCGAGAGGGCCCCGATACCGATGCCATCGGGCCGAGGGCTCCCGAAAGAATGACGTCACCCGCGCGCAGCGGCTGGCCAAGGTCGCACAACGTGTTGGCCAGCCACACGACGGCGTTGAGGGGATTGCCCATGCAGGCCGCCCCCGAACCCTGCGAGACAACGTCGCCGCCACTGGTCATCGACATCGTGACCGCGCCCACGTCCACGTCCTTCAACATCACTGGTTTCAGGCCAAGCGTGAAGAGGCCCGACGACGCGTTGTCGGCCACGGTGTCCAGAATCGTGATATCCCAGTTCTGGATGCGTGACGCCACGATTTCGAGGGCGGGGACAACGAAGGCGGTCGCGCGCATGACGTCGGCGGCGGTGACCCGACGAGTCGGCAGGTCGTGTTCGAGGACGAAACCGACCTCGGCCTCGATCTTGGGTTGCAGCAATCGCGAGAGTGGAACGGGTTCGTTGTCTCCATAGCCACAGGTGTTGAGAAGGGCGCCGAAGTCGGGCGCATCGACACCAAGCTGCTGTCGCACCGACGCGGCGGTCAGACCAGCTTTCCAGCCAACGACGCAAGCACCGGACTGCACGTCGATGTCGATGTTGATGGACTGGACCTCGTAGGCGTCCTTGACACTCATGCCGTCAAGTAGGTCCCGTACCGGGGCGCAGGGCACTCGCGTCGACTGCGCTTCGCGCAAACGATGGGCGGCCTGTCTCTTGAGTGCCTCTTTATCGCTCATTACATCGTCTCCCTCACCGGCGCCAGATCGTTTTGCTGACCCGTGGTGCCGTAACTCCCCTTGTGAAACACCAGCGGCGTGACGTTGCGCGCGGCGCGAAGCTCTAAGACTTCTCCGACCACGAGGTAGTGGTCTCCCACTTGGTACGTGTCGTAATGGGCGCAGTCCAGCCATGCCACGGCTTCACGCAAGATGGGTGACTTCGTGCCGGCCGGACGCCAATCCACCCCGTCGAATCGGTCTCCGGTCTTGGAGGAGAACTTGGCGCTCAGGGCGCCATGATCGGAGCTCAAGACGTTGCAGCAGAAGACGCCGGCCTCTTGAATCAGCGGGAGCGTGCTCGACTCGGTCGCAACGAAGAAGCCCACCAGAGGTGGGTCGAGCGAAATCGAGGTGAAACTCCCCACCACGAAGCCAACTGGCTTGTCCTTGGTCATCGAGGTGATCACGGCGACGCCCGTCGGGTAATACGACATGACCGACCGCATCACCTGGGGCGAAACGGCGCCACGGATTGTGTTCGCGTCGCCAGCCATCGCTACGCGCCAACCTTTAGCGACTCGACCGGCACCACGATGCCCGGGGGGTTGCTTACGGCACGCGCCGAGCGAGCGTGACCCCAGACCGTCGGGGATTCGTAGGTGCGCGCTACCCATGTCTCGTCATCAACGACGAAGCCCCCGTAGCCGTACTCGATCTGAATGCTCGACGGCGTGGCGACGTAGAACGAGAGCATCTTGTCGTTGGTGTGCCGACCGAGGGACCTGAGGATGTCGACGCCGTTCTTCACACAAAGGTCGATGGCCTTGCCCAGGTCGTCGAAGTCCGCGACCTCGAGCATCACATGGTTGCAGCCCACCATGCCGGGAACGGCCACGATCGCGAGCGAGTGATGGCGACCGTTCACGTGGTAAAAGCGAAACGTCGCAGTCGGTGAGGCGATTTCGTCGGAGTACTTGAAGCCCATGACCTTGGTGTAGAACTCGTGCGCTTCCTGAAGATCCGGCACAACGAAGACCACGTGGCCTAAACCCTGATCGCCAGTGACGAAGGCCCGTACACCCCTCGGTGACCTGAACGTGGTCGGGGTGGCGTACTTGCCCCATGAAAGCTCCTGGCGTAGACCGAAGGGATCTACAAACCACGCAATGGCCGCCACCTGACGTTCGGCGCGCAGTTCGCTGTCGCCCTCGATGACATCAACGCCAGCCGCGCGAAGTCTCGCAACGTAGGACACCAGCTCCTCCTCGGTGTTCGCCCCCCAGCCGGCGTACGCCAACTCGTCACGAATACCAGGGTGGATCGCCAGACGGTAGTTGACCTCGTCGAATCGGAGACGTACGGCGCCGTCGGAACCCGGCGCTACTAGTTCAGCCCCGATGATGTCTTGGCCGAAGGCCTCCCATTCGAGGTAGTTCGGCGACCTGAATCCCACATAACTCAACTCATTAATCACATTCCCCCCAATGTGCCATTCAGAGGAAACCCCGCGAGGCGACGTTCTCTCTAGTCATCACTACAGAAAGGAACACTAACACTCGTCGAGAGAGTGGTCAACGAGTTTCGATCAACTCGAATCTGACGCACTCGGGTACCGCCCATGGCTCAATTGCCGTTATATCAAGGCTTTTCAGCAATATGGCATCGTGGAGCGCAGCAATGAACTTAGAGTGAACACGTGGCGAAGAAGAGTGACCGGATCGGCAATCGCCGGCATCAACAGGGGATTGAGTCACGTCAGCGCATTCTGGAGGCTGCCTTCGAGATTGCCGCCGAGCGAGGTTACGACGGCACTACGTTGTCCGAAGTGACCAAACGAGCGGGAATTCCGCCGAGTTCGGTCTACTGGCAGTTCGAGAACAAGGACGAGCTCCTCGCCGAAGTCGTGGAAGAGAACTACCGCGAATGGCGCGATACGCGTGCGACGTTGATTTACGAACGATCGTCGACGAACCTTTCCGAGAACGTCGAGTTCGTGATGCAGCACGTCCTCCAGGGCGCATTGATTCAACCAGCCTTCCAACGCCTTGGTCTCATGCTGTCGCTGGAACGTCGCGTGACAGAACTGGCCGCTCGAAAACGCTTCCGTCAGATTCGAGACGAGACGCGCGACCTGCTCACCGACTGGTGGGAACGGAGCCTGCCCGAGATACTTGGCGAGAACCGCCATTCGCTCGCCAGTGAGTTGGCCAACGTGATCATCGCGATTTCGGATGGTCTCCTCGTCATGACGCAGATCGATGAGGGGATTGACATTGATGGCCCAATCCGACTCATCACGCTGGGCTTTCAGACCGCGCTGACCCAACTCGTCGCCCAGAACGAGCAAGGCGCATCCAATCCGGAGATAACAGCCGTGCCTTTGGCTTGACCCTTCGTTACTCCATCTAAATTCTGCACGGAGATCCTGAATCGGGTGAGCCGGATCCATTGTTCACCCGCAGGGATGGATCGTGAAGGGCCGGTGTTCACATTAGGTTCCCCATATCGTTATCAGCGCGTGATGATCCCATTCCAAAGCGCACCGAGGACTTCGGTATCTCCGAAGGCTGTCTGCATTCATGGATGCGCCAAAGGCGACCTCGAGAGAGCATCCGTGAGGGCCCCACCCTCGCCGAGCACCCCGAGATGCGTGCGGAGCGCCAGTGCAACAAACTTCGTCGAGAAGGAGAGCTACGTTCGACGGACCGCGGCGCGTCGACAACTGACGTGCTCCCCTTTTGAATCAGCGTTTACGGATTCGCCACCGTGGGAGGAGTTGGTGCGCTCTTGCGCGTCAAGGTCGCCGATGCTTCATAGTCCTTGTTTGATCCTTCCACTCGCCATCGCTCCTCAAGCAGATCATCGGACTTTACGGAGAAGTTGATCTCATAGCGGTCATGGCCGCAAAGGTGCGTGCTCCGCCAGGTTCCACTACTGAGATTGAGGTCGATGAAGGGTCGACCGTCGGTGAAGTAAATCTGCGCCGCTGCTCCCTCCTTCTGGACGTAGTCCAAGCTGCGACGGGAAGGTCCGCGGTAGGCGCCAAAGCGCATTTCGCCCGTCTCGTCAAAACGCGCCCGCCTTTCGAAAGAGGAGTTATCGGCGCGTCCGAACTCGGTGAAGGTGGCCGTTCCGTCGAATGTCCCTCTTATTCCGAATCGGTGATCTTCAATGAGGCGCTCCACTCGCCATGAACCGATTAAGAATCCGATGATCTCGAGACGTTGCATTGCGACCGATTCTGACAGAAGAAACGGTGATCACGAATTGCGTGCAAGTGGCGGAAACGAGAAGGCCAACCTGATCGGGTGGCGATGGTGAAGGTGGGGTCTCAGCGTCAAGACTCGTTCTGGGCGAGGGTGGCGCCCCAACCTGAATCCACGCCACCCCACCCAGTGCTCACCGTAGAGAATGCTCGTGAGAAGCGACAGGGCCGAAAGTCATATCTCTCTCACAACTGGCCACAACATCTCCACGACGGGGAGGTATCGATCCTCAGCCGCTCTGACTTTCGATGGAGAAACAATCTAGAGAGTCGAGTGCCACTCGACGTTTCGCCGCGAAACTGCTTGCGCGCCAAAGCCGAGGTGTACCGCGGCGAAACCAATCGAGAGGGAATCCGCCTCGACTACGTCACGCTGTTCCTGTTGTACCTGGCTGCTCCTTTCTTAGCGTTCTTGATACGTCGACCAACCCTCTTCAGGTCGTTGCCCGCATTCTTCTTCTGGCGGCATGCCCGCAACCGCCGGTTCATGAACCCTGATCGACCGCAGCCAGGGTACTCGTGTGGTCTTCTCTAAAAGTCAACGTGGTTTGGTTCGCCAACTTGGTTCGGAAGGATTCAATTCATGTGTCGGTCCAGGGGTCGCTTTGGCGCCTACCTTCCTCGCTTGGCGACGCACTCGGCGGTTGCACGAAGTTGAAATCCCGCAAGCGTCTCGGTCGCGGGCCGTTGTCCTTCTCGTTGTGCAAAACCGTCAAGGTGTTCATCACGATTCGGTGATAGAGCCAGAAGAAGAAAACTGCGAGTGGCAGCTCACCTCCGAAACCCGTGAGCATCGTGAGCCACTCGTCCCGATGCCCGAATGACGTCACCATGTCGAACCACGCGTCGCACAAGAGCAGTGTCCCCGCGACGATGGCGATCGCCGCCAGGATTTGACGGCGGTATCTCGCAGCCCACGCAGCCAGAAGAAGAACGCAGATCAGTGCGACATCGAACCCGGTCCAGAGCAGGCCCCAATGTCCCGCGTCGTATTTCGGTGGGAGGGTGAGCCCCAGAAAGACTGTCCAGGGAATGAGCGCCAGGGCTCCGACCAAGAAGAGGGCCGACGTGATTTGCGCACGTCGCGAGAGTGAAAGAGGGAGGTGGAGTCCGAGAAATTGGCTCTTCGCACTCCATCCAAACACTCTGCGATCGCGGCCGCCGGTCACTCGGCCATTGTCGCACACCGCCCGTCGAAACCTTGAATTCCGACCGATCTCTCGGACGCATTGACTGGGAATTGTGACGATACCAAGGCGGAATGATCCACACGACCGACGGAACCACTAATGGATTGCCTTCCAGTTCTTGGTTTTCGCCATGCAGGTGATGTTTGCTGCGGGTCCCACCACGGCATGGCCTTGACCTCGTTAGATGGGCACCTCGTACTGGAAGATGCTCGTAATGGGAAGTGCGTATCGGGGGTTCACTCGCGAATCTGGAGACGAGGCCGTGACGCTGGTGATCAGAGCCGGCCCGTCCGTCGCCACCATCGCGAACTCGAACGACACGTGCAGACGCTGGGTGAGGGTTTCATCAATCTTCCTTCGCTCCCCAGTCACAGGCTATTCAACTCGCCGTGAGCTCCTTGAAGCCGCCACCTGAAGATTCCCTGACGAGCCAAACAGCCTGCTCTTGCGTTGTGATGCAGTAGATGAACCTGTGATATTAGGAACTTAATCTTGATTGTCAGGTGAACATTCAAGTTACAGACTCGAATGACCTGGCGAGAGTTGGGTGGTGACGTGAAGAGCACACTGACAGCGTTCTCAGATCAGGAAGGCAGTTTGCCTTCTGATTGGAATGATCACAAGCATCCACCTTTGGGGATGGACTTTCGCAGTTTCTTCGACTCACTGGCCGAGGGGATGGTCGTGTACAACGCCGTGGGTGAGGTCATCGACGCCAATAGGAGTGCGGTCGAGTTCCTCGGCGTTAGTTCTGACGCGACACTCAGAGAAGAAATCAGCGAACTGGTCTTTACGGTGTCTAAGGACGGAAAGGCCATCGATAGCCTCGACCGTCCGGGTTATGCCACTTTCCGAACCGGTAAATCAATTACCGCAAAGATCATGGGGGGCGACATCCCCGGACGGGGACTGTGTTGGGTCTCACTCAACGCGCGACGGCTTAACGTCGATGGGGAGCCAGTGGGCGTGGTCATTTCGTTCCTGGATATCACCGACAAGCGAAAGTCGGAACTAGCGGTCGAGATGTTTATGGACCTGAATAGGTACGTCGTGAACGCCAACGACGAAGCCGACCTCCTTCAACACCTGACCGACACCGTCGTCAAGGTCGGCCAGTACCCCCTCGCTTGGATTGGCGTCGCATCCGGCGCGGCAGGCGGCATCGAAGCCATTCACTCCTCTGGAGACACCGACTACCTCTTGAACTCGATGCCGTCGTGGTGGGGGTCGACGGAGAGCGGGAGGAGTCCGACGGGGACTGCGTTGCGAACCGGCGTCACCCAAGTGGCCAACGGTGTGGCCACTGATCCCGAGTTTGATTCGTGGCGCGATCACGCCGCCCAATTCAAGTTCGCCTCATGTATCGCCATTCCCCTGTCCCTCACGCGACAAAAGGCCGTACTCACTATCTATGATCGGCACATCTCCGCATTCAATGAGGTGACGGTCGAACGACTCACCCGAATCTTCTCTGAGTACGTGTTCGCCACCGCTCACGTGCGCTCGATTAAGCAGTTGGAGTCCACTGTGGAGGGGACCCTCTCGGCCCTGGCTCTCATGACCGAGACTCGCGACCCCTACACGGCCGGCCACCAAAATCACGTCGGCGCCCTCGGCGAGGCGATCGCCAAGCAGCTTGGCCTGAATTCAAAGTTGATTACGTTGATTCGCCAGAGCGGGGAGGTTCACGACATCGGGAAAATTGCCGTTCCCGCTGAAATTCTCACGCGTCCCGGAAGGCTCAGTTCCCTCGAGTTCGAGATGATCAAACGGCACACCTTGGTTGGTGCTGACATCCTGTCCCAGGCCTCGCTCCCCTGGCC
>PLKM01000054.1 GCA_003141095.1 Acidimicrobiaceae bacterium
AGAACTCGAGGGTGCGCACGAATCGCGCCACGAAAGCGTCCGAGGTGGTGTGCTTGGCGGTACCGGCGAGCGCCGGATCACTGGTGAGTGAGGTGTCCGAGAGCGGCGAGACGAGGGGCTGGAATCCAGGATCACCGGCGTTCTGGGCGACGTAGCCGGACCCGTCGCCCGGAAGGACCTGGATCAGGCTTTGGCCGGGCGAAACGAGTTGGTACTGCTCTCGAGCGAGCAGGGTCGCTTGCGCCTTCGACGAGACGGACTTCGCCTGAGCCGTCAGCGACTGATCCTGCTGCCTGATGGCGGCGATCTGCGCGGAGGTTGCGTTGAGCACGCTCTGCTGATGCCACAGCGTACTGAGGGGAAACCACAGCACCAGCATGGTGCCCGCCGTCACGAACGCCAACAGGGGCATCCAGTGATTGTGCTTGCGCGCTGTAACGCTATGAGTAACTGACACCTGCCGCCCCCGACAAAGACGTTGCACCTAGAAAACGAGCCTGATCCCCGAGTTGTTCTTCGAGCCTCAGGAGTTGATTGTACTTCGCCACCCGGTCAGAACGTGCCGGGGCGCCCGACTTTATCTGGCCGGCGTTGGTCGCCACCGCCAAATCAGCGATGGTGACGTCTTCGGTCTCGCCAGAACGGTGTGAGATAACGGCGCTGTAGCTATTGATGCTGGCGAGGCGAACGGTGTCGAGCGTCTCGGTGAGGGTGCCGATCTGGTTCAGTTTGATCAGGATCGAGTTGGCCACACCCAGATCGATGCCCTTTTGCAGCAGGGCCGAATTCGTCACAAAGTTGTCGTCGCCCACGAGCTGCAGCTTCTTGCCCAGCTTCTCGGTGAGAGCCACCCAACCGTCCCAGTCCTGCTCGGCCATGCCGTCTTCGAGCGACACGATCGGATAACGGCTCGTCAGGTCGGCCCAGTAGTCCACCATCTCCAACGTCGAGAGGACCCGGCCTTCACCGGTGAGATGGTAGGCACCGTCGCGAAAGAACTCGCTGGCGGCGGGGTCGAGGGCGATGGCGACGTCGCGTCCCGGCGTGCGGCCGGTTGATTCAATCGCCTCGACGAGGACCTTCACGGCCGTCTCGTTGTCCGGCAGGTCTGGCGCGAAGCCGCCTTCGTCGCCGACGCCAGTCGAAAGCCCGCGCTTGGCCAGCACGTCCTTCAAGGCGTGGTAGGTCTCGGCGCCCCACTGCAGGGCCTCGGAGAATGATGACGCCCCGATGGGCATGACCATGAACTCCTGGAAGTCAATGGAGTTCTTCGCGTGCACACCGCCGTTCACGACGTTGAACATGGGAACGGGCAGCACGTGGGCGTTCACGCCGCCGATGTACTGGAAGAGGGGAAGCTCGCTCTCCATCGCGGCGGCCTTCGCGGCGGCAATGGACACGGCGAGGATGGCGTTGGCTCCGAGACGGCCCTTGTTCTCGGTCCCGTCGAGGTCGATCATCGCGAAGTCGACCGAACGCTGGTCGTGAGCGTCGTAGCCCTCGAGCGCGTCGTTGATCTCGGTGTTCACGTTGTGCACGGCGGTGCGTACGCCCTTGCCGCCCCAGTCCTGGCCGCCGTCGCGCAACTCGACGGCTTCGCGGGTACCGGTCGAGGCGCCCGAGGGAGAGACCGCGCGCCCGTAGGCGCCCGATTCCAGATGAACTTCCGCTTCGACAGTGGGGTTACCTCGAGAGTCCAGGATCTGACGGCCTAGGACAACTTCAATCGCGCTCATGGCGTTTCTCCTCTTAGTCTCGCTTCAAGGCTACTAGCCGTCGGCCGATTACCCTTTCGAACGTTCCTCGCTGCTTCGAATCTCATCGCGAAGGCGCTGCGCCCTGTTGCGCAGCACTCCCTCGAGGTCGACACCGGCCCACTGTGCGGCGTCGAGCAGCGACGTCAGCGCGTCGCCCCATTCCGAAGCGACGTCCGACGATGACTCGGCGTCGCTCGCCCCGTCGCCGGAGAAAGAGAGTGCCCGCAACGAGTTGACCGCGCTGTCGCGCGCAACCTCACCGGTGACCGGGTGGGGCGCAACGAGTGCGGCCTTGCGCAAGAGCTTCGCGTAGAGGGTGAGCGCCGGCAACTGCCAGGCAATGCCGTCGATGACGCTCTCGCGACCCTTCTCCGCCTGCTTCAGCACCTCCCAGCGAGAAGCGACGTCGTTCGAGCCGCTCACGACCACGTCGCCAAAGACGTGCGGGTGGCGGTAGGTCAGCTTGTCGCGCACCGCGTCGGCAATGGTGGCGAGGTTGAACCGGCCCTCCTCGTCGCCAAGCTCGGCGTGAAAGACGATCTGGAAGAGAAGATCGCCGAGCTCTTCTTCGACGTGGGCCGTCGCCTCGTCGCTCGGCTCACCGAGCTCGTCCGCACGAACGAACGTTTCGAGGGCGTCGAGCGCCTCGTACGCCTCTTCGAGGAGATGACGCGTGAGCGACGCGTGGGTCTGCTCCTGGTCCCAGGGGCACTCGGCGCGCAGACGACGCATGAAACTCACGAGGTCGTCCGTCGCCTCGCCCGCCGTTCGAAGGCCCTCGATCCAAAGCGACGTCAGGTGATCGGCGCCGTCGAACGTCGCCAACTCGCTCGCGGCCAGCTCGACGATGACCTGGTCGCTGAGTCCCAAGTGGTGCAGCACCGTCACGATCGTCGCTGGTGGCAGGCGACCGGCGATGATGGCCAGCACTTCGGGCGCGTAGGCCTGCAGCACGAGCAGAGGACCGGGACCGCGCAGCGGTTCGCTCGACGCCAGGGCGTCAACCATCCGCAGTCCCGACGACATGGGATCCCGTCCCAGCGCCGCGCAGGCCACGTCGATCACCGAGACGGCCGGCTCACAGATCGTGCGAACGTCCGCGTTCATTCGAAGAAGCTCCACCGTCAGTTCGGCCACCACCGGCGATCCCGGGACCACGTACACGACCTCGCCGTTCGCCGATGACGTGGCGAGGCTCACCAGATCCTCGACAATCCTCGCGTACAGCGCCTCGAAGGAGTCGGCCTCTTCGTACCACTGGTCGTAACTCTGCACGTCGATCAGCGCACCTGCGGCGGGGTGGACGCGGGTGCGCAGCCGCACGACCGGCGCGTCCTCTATCAGTTGAAGGGTCCGGCGCGTCACCAGGCTGAGATCACCCGGGCCGAGGCCGACCACACGGACCGTTGGCTGGCTCACTTATAGGTTGCAGCAGTCGCCGTCGACAAGATCTTCGCGTCGCTGAGGTTTGCCGTGCTCGGCAACGCATTCGCGAAGACTGAAGGGCCCGAGGAGCCGAGCCCCCATTGGCCGAGCGCCGGGTCGACGTTGACGGCCGCCTGGTAGACGACACTCTCTTCCTGGGTCTTCGCGTTCGTCGCGTTCAACGTCTGAAGGTCCGAGAGCACGGCACTGGTGGCGCTCGCGAAAGGCGTCACCGTCTTTTTCGTCGGTGCGACGAAGAGTGCGTACTCGGCGTCGTTGTCGTTGATGACCTGGTAGTTGGTAGGAAAGCTGTTGAGCGCGGTGGTGGCGACGTCGGTGCGAACGCTGGCGTACGAACTGTTGGATGGCGCGAAACAACCGTAGGCGCCGCCCTTGGCCGCCGACGGATCCGACGAGAACTTCTTGGCAAGTTCCGCGACGGAGGAGCCCTGCGCCCGCGCGGCGTTGAAGGCGGTCAGGTTCGTCGGCGCGACCAGCGCGATGCTCACGCAGATCGTGTCGTACTGCGAAACGTGCGAGGAGTAGTAAGCCTTCATCTTTGCAAGGGTGAGCGGGATCGTGCCGTCGAGGCGGCTCACGTAGTAGGTCGAGGTCGCCTGATCCTCGATCTCGGCACTACGCATCTCGCTCGGCATGGCGGCCACGGCCGCAACGGAGGTTCCGGGGCACGTGTATTTCGCTGCGGTCGCCGCAGAGGTCAACTCGCCCTCGAGTGACAACTTCGCCTCTGCGAGATCCTTGGCGCTGGGCACATAGTTGAAGTTCTTCTTGACGTACTGGCTGATCGCCAGTCCCTCGATGCGCATGTTCGCCCACTCGGCGGCGGAGGCGGCGGCGATCGTTGCCGAGCCCGCGCCCGCGGCGAAGGACTCGTTGCCGAGCGCCTCCATGTAGCACTGCAGCACCGGCGTCGCCGTGATGGCCTTCAGTTCGCTGGAGAATGAGCTGTCCGAGACCCTGAGGCCGCTCACCGCCACTGCGGTGGAACTACTGGTGAGCCCGTAGGCGGTGGCTCCAACGAGGGCAACGACGAGCAAGGCAATGAGACGGCGCATGTAGCAATGCTACCGAGTACAAACTATTGGCCCGCCGACTCGGCAACGAGCTCGCGTAGCAGCCCGAGCAGCGCCCTCGGCGAGGCGTCCTCGAGTCCCACTTCAATGCGGAACTCCTTGGTTGCCTCGTCGTAGGCGTGCGATCCGTACTTGCGCCGTAGGCGCATCTGCTGGCTGAGCATCAACTCGAGTGGGCCCATTCTCACCACTGGTTTCGAGCGCACCCCCACCTTCGCGGGAAGTACCGCGAGCGACGTGACGCCAAGTTCGAGGCACAGGAGACGGAGTTCGCCCAGTTCTAAGAGGCCCTCGGCGGCCCTCGGGAGGGGGCCGTACCGGTCAATCCATTCACTGCGGAGGTCAAAGAGCTCCTCCATCGTCGCGACGCCCGCCAAACGACGATAGGCCTCGAGTCGAGCGTCGTCGGCCTCGACGTAGTTCTTGGGCAGGTGCGCCTCGCCCGCCACGTCGAGAATGACGGTGACGATCTCTGGCGCGACGAAGCCCTTGGCGTCGGCGACCGCTTCGGCGACGAGTTGCATGTAGAGGTCGTAGCCCACCGCCGCGACCGGACCCGACTGGTCGTGACCGAGCAGGTTGCCCGCTCCACGAATCTCCAGGTCGCGCATCGCAATCTTGAAGCCACTTCCCAACGCCGTGTTGTCGCCAATCGTGCGAAGCCGCTCGAAGGCCGTTTCGGACAGGACCTGATCGGCGGGATGGAACAGGTAGGCGTAGGCGCGCTGCCCGCTTCTGCCGACCCGGCCGCGGAGCTGGTGCATCTGACCGAGACCGAGGCGGTCGGCGCGGTCCACGATGAGGGTGTTCACCGACGGCAAGTCAATGCCCGATTCGACGATCGTGGTGCACACCAGCACGTCGAAACGGCGCTGCCAGAAATCGATCATCACGCGCTCGAGGGTGCCTTCGTCCATCTGGCCGTGCGCCACGGCGATGCGCGCGTCGGGGACCAGTTGCGCGAGACGCTTCGCCACTTGGTCGATGTCGGCGACCCGGTTGTGGACAAAGAACACCTGTCCTTCTCGAAGAAGCTCGCGACGCACTGCTTCCACGACGGCCGGCTCGTTGTACTCGCCCACGTGCGTGAGGATGGGGCGCCGATCGGCGGGCGGCGTCGTCACCATCGAAAGATCACGAATCCCGGCGAACGCCATCTCCAACGTGCGAGGAATCGGACTCGCACTGAGGGTCAGCACGTCCACGCCCAGCGAACGCGACTTGATGGCCTCTTTGTGGCCGACCCCGAAGCGCTGTTCCTCGTCAACGACCAGCAGGCCCAGGTCCTTGAAGGTGACGTTCCCCGAGAGGAGACGGTGCGTGCCGATGACGACGTCGACCGTTCCCTCTTGCAGTCCGCGCAGGGTCTGTGCAGACTCAGCGTCATCGACGAAACGGCTGAGCAGGGCTACCTTCACGGGAAAACCCGCAAAACGGTCGGTCATGGTGGCGAAGTGTTGGCTCGCGAGCAGGGTCGTCGGCACCAGTACCGCCGCCTGCTTGTTGTCCTGGACCGCCTTGAAGACCGCCCGCACGGCGATCTCGGTCTTGCCAAAACCCACGTCGGCGCAGATGAGACGATCCATTGGCCGCGCACTCTCCATGTCGGCCTTCACGTCGTCAATGGCCTGCGCCTGATCGGCGGTGAGGGTGTAGGGGAACAGCTCTTCCATCTCGCCCTGCCACGCCGTGTCGGGGCTGAAGGCGTGACCCTGCGCCACCGAGCGCTGGCGATAGAGATCGACCAGCTCTTGGGCCACCAGGAAGGCGGCGGCCCGGGCCTTGGCGCGCGTCTTTTGCCACTCGGCGCCGCCCATGCGAGAGAGCGCCGGCGCGTCCCCGCCCGAGTACGGCGTGAGGACATCTATCTGCTCGGTGGGCCAGTAGCTGCGCCCATCCTTGAACTCGAGGATGAGGTAGTCACGCGTCGTGCCGTTGATCGCGCGCGTCGTCGTGCCGGAGAACTTCGCCACGCCGTGCTGGCGGTGCACCACGTAGCTGCCAATCGCGAGGTCGTCGAAGAAGCCGTCGACGTTGCGCGCCCGCGTGCGGGCCACCCGGTGAATCGTGCGCCGTCCGGTGAGGTCGCTCTCGCTCCACACCACGATTTCGGGATCGTCCAGGCTGAAGCCCGCGGGCAGCGAGCTCTCGAGCACGGTGATGCGCACATCGAGCACCTTGTCGGGATCGGTGGTCACCTCCATCCCCTCGGCGCGCAGCTGCTCGGCCATGCGCTCGACCGAGGCCGCGTTCGACGTGAGCACCACCCCGCGTCGTTTCGTGGACCAGTTACGCACGTGAGCGGCGATACGCGCGGCGTCGCCCTGGACCACGGGCGGAGAACTGAGGTTCATGGTGCCGCCCGAGAGCGCCCCCACGGTGGGCTCGAGGGCCACGTCGACACGGCCCTCGAGCACGTCGTCCCACGCCTCGTGCAGGAGCGGGACGTGCGTCGTTGCCTGCCACGTCGCGGCGACCGCGTCGGTGAGTTCGCGTTCCTCGTCGAGAAGATCACCGAGGCGCTGACGTACCCGCTCGGGCTCGACGACCAGGCACGTGACGTCGCCCAGCTCGTCGAGCAACGTCGATGGCTGCTCGATGAACAGGGGCATCCAGCCCTCCATGCCGTCGAAGAGCTGGCCGGTCGCCAAACGGTCGAAGGTCGCTCGCCCCCAAGGCTGGCTGGCAATGAGCTCTTCGGCTCGAGCACGCGTCGTGGCGCTCGGAAGCCATTCGCGCGCGGGCGCGATGCTCGCCTCGTCTACGTCGTGCAGCGACCGCTGATTCGCGATGTCGAATGACGTGAGTCGCTCGACTTCATCGCCGAAGAAGTCGAGGCGCAGCGGGTCGTTGCCTTGCGCGGGCCACACGTCGACGATGCCCCCGCGCACCGCGAACTCGGCTCGGTGCTCGACCAGGCTTTCGCGCCGGTACCCGAGCGCCGCCAAATCGTCAATGAACCGGTCGCGGTCGAGCTCCGCGCCGCGTTGGACCACGAGTGGGGCGACGACCGGCTCGGGCGCCAGCACTTGGGCAATGGAGCGGGCGGACGCCACCACCACGCGCGGTCGGTCGGCCTGGCCGAGCCGGAAGCGCAGCAGGGCCCGAGTCGCCATCACCGAACTATCGGGACTCACGCGCTCGAGGGGATGCGTGTCCCATCCCGGCCAGAGCGCCACCTCAGCATCGCCGAGCAGCGCGACGAGGCCGTCGCGCAACTGCTCCGCTTCGGTGGAGGTGGCGGTGACGACGAGCGCGAACGGTGCTTCGAGAACGTAGGACGCGACCGTGAGCGGCGTGGCGTAACTGCCGGGGGTGAACGATCCAGAGGCATTCTGGGCTCGCAGCGACGGGCCGACGAGCTCGAGGACGCGGCGAAGGCCCCGCGACTCAGTCACGCGCGCCGTTCACGCGACGCTGCGCGTCTTCGAAGTCGTAGTCGAGGAGCATCTCGAGGGCGTCGGCCGCCGCGGCGACGTCGAGCGCGAGGGCGCTCTTGCGCGCTCCGGTGGGACGCTGCAACACGTAGTCCGCACCCTGCTCCTTGGTACGAGGCTTGCCAATTCCAATTCGAAGTCGGGCGAAATCCTGGGTGCCCAGGGTCTGGGCGATGGAGCGCAGGCCGTTGTGACCAGCGAGTCCCCCGCCCTGTTTAAGCTGCAGGCGGCCCGGCTCGAGGTCGAGCTCGTCGTGAGCAATGACCAGATGGGTCAGATCGTCGAGAGAGCTCCGACGAAGCAGGGGCGGCAGGGCGCTCCCCGATTCGTTCATGAAGGTGATGGGCACCGCGAGAGTGACGGGACCGCGCGGCGTCACAATCGTGGCACTGAGCGCCCTTTGACGGCCTTCGAGCTTGAGTTTCGCGCCTCGGCGTTCGACCACCAGACGCACGGCGTCACCGCCAACGTTGTGTCGCGATCCTTCGTACTCCGCACCGGGATTGGCGAGTCCAACTATTACGAGTGAACTCGCGACGCCCCGGCGGACTTCATCACGTGAGCGCCGAAGCGCCACAACGAACTAAACCGCGGCAGTCTCGGGGCCGCCCGCCGTCTTGACGGTGCGTCCGGCACGAGTGGTAACGACCGAAAGTGTGTGGTCGACCGCTGGCTCGACGCCCTCGGGGAGCACGATGTCGGAAACGCGAATCGAATCGCCAACCTTCAGGTCCGAGATGTCGACGTCGATGTGGGTGGGAATCGTGTCCGGACGGGTCTTGATCTCGAGGCTGAACATCTGCTGGTCGATTTCCCAGTCGGCGTGACGCACTTCAACGGCATCACCAACCATGTGAAGGGGGACTTCGGCGATAACGGTGCTCTTGGGGTCGACGACTTGGAAGTCGATGTGCGACACGGTGCCGCGAACGGGGTGACGCTGGATCTCACGGGCCATGACGAGGAACTTCTTGCCGTCGGCGTCGAGCTCAATCATCGAGTTCAACCCCTGGTCGCCCGAAACCGCCGTACGAAAGGACTTCGCGTCCACCGAGATAGGGAGGGGACTTACACCAGGGCCGTAGACGACTCCGGGAATCGAGCCCGCACTGCGGAGTCGACGCGAGTTGCTGGAACCCTTTTCGCGACTCGTCGACGCGTTCAACGTGACCTTTGACATGAAAACTCCTCTTACGAACGGCTGACGCCCCAGATTGGGCCACGCACAGGGTACAGAGTCTAGCCGTCCGACCGTGTTTGCCCTCTCGAGCTACAGAAGGTTCTCGCCACCGAAGATCTCCGAGACCGAAGAGTCCTCAAAAATAGCGGAAATAGCGTTGGCGACCAGCGGGGCGACCGAGAGAATCTCCAACTTCTCGAAGCGACGCTCGGGGCCGAGCGGCAGCGTGTCGGTGACGATGACCCGACTGACCGGAGCATTGAAGAGTCGGTCAACCGCCGGCGGGGAGAACACGGCGTGGGTGGCCATGACCCAAATTTCGTCCGCTCCATGCTCCTTCAGTAGGTCGCACGCCGCGACAATGGTTCCCGCGGTGTCGATCATGTCGTCGATCAAGACGCAGTGGCGCCCGTTGACGTCACCCACGATGTGACGGGCTTCGGAGATGTTCGCGGTGCCGTGGGGACGGGTCTTGTGGACAAGGGCGAGTTCGCAGCCCAGGTGCTGGGCGTATCGCTCGGCGACCTTCACCCGTCCGGCATCGGGCGCCACGACCACGAGTTCGTGGGGATTGGCGTTGGCCTTCAGGTAGTCCTCGAAGACCGGTGCCGCCACCAGGTGGTCGACGGGGATATCGAAGAAACCCTGGATCTGGCCCGAGTGGAAGTCAACGGAGAGCACGCGGGTGGCCCCGGCGGTCTGGAGCATGTCGGCGATCAACTTCGCCGTGATTGGCTCGCGTCCCGCGGATTTTCGGTCCTGGCGGGCGTAACCGTAGTTCGGGATAACCGCGGTGATGCTCTTCGCCGAGGCCCGCTTCGCGGCGTCGATCATGATGAGTTGCTCCATCACGGCGTCGTTCACCGGCGAGGAGTGCGTCTGAATGATGAATACGTGCGCGCCACGGATGGATTCGTCGAACCGGCAGTGAATTTCGCCGTTGGCGAACTCACGGACGTTGGCCTCGGTCAGTTGGATGCCCAACTGCTCGGCGATGTCCTGAGCGAGCGCGGGGTGACAGCGCCCCGTGACGAGAACGAGGCGACGCTTAGCGAGAGACTCCACGGCGCCATCGTACAAGGTGTGGAGAGGGGCCTATCGGGTGTGGTAATCGAACGACGCGATCACCGCGCCCGCATCAACGTGCGAGCCCTTGCCAATAACCACGAATGACTTGACGAGGGCGTCATCGCCAATGGTGGCGTCGATCGCTTCGACGGTGCCGACCACGGCGTTTCTTCCCACGTGGCAGTTGGTCAGGTTCGCGTTAGGCCCGATCTGGGTACCTTGCTCGATCACGCAGCGACCCTTCAGGATCGTGCCCGGCAGCAGCGACACGTCCGGCTCGATCTGCACATCGGCGTCGATATAGGTCTGGACGGGGTCCCACATGGTCACGCCCGACTTCATCCAGTTCTCGTTGATTCGCTCGCGCAGCGCGGCTTCGGCTCGGGCGAGTTGGGCCCGGTCGTTCACGCCGTACGCTTCGCTCGGGTCTTCGAGCAGCATGGCGCTCGTCAGGTGACCAGCGTCGTGCAGTGCGGAGACGAGATCGGTCAGGTAGTACTCATTTTGGGAGTTTTGGCGGCCAATCAGCCGTAACGCGGGTCCCAGGAGGCTTTCACGCACCACCATCATCGAGGTATTGACTTCGGTGATGGCCTTCTCTTCGAGGGTCGCGTCGCGCTCTTCCACGATTCGAGCGACCGTCCCGTCTTTGGCGTACACAATGCGCCCGTAACCAAAGGGGTTCTCGAGGTTCGCGGTCAGCACCGTCAAGGCGGCCTGGCTTTCGCGGTGGTGCGCGAGGAGCTCTCCTATGGTGCTGTGGCGAAGCAGCGGGGTGTCGCCCGGGAGAATCAAGACGTCACCGTCAGTGTCACCAATCTCGTCGCCGATGGTCGGAAGGGCCACCGACACCGCGTGACCGGTGCCCAACTGCTCGGACTGTTCGACGAAGCTCAGATGGGCGTCGGTGCGACTGCGTTCCTTCAAGGCCGTTTCGACCCAGGTCGCACCTTGACCCACCACGACAATGGTGGCACGAACCTCGTCCTGCGCCGCGGCGTCGAGCAGGTACATCACCATTGGCCGTCCGCAAAGATGGTGAAGGGGCTTCGGACGCGATGAACGCATCCTCGTTCCCTCGCCCGCAGCGAGCACCACAACGCAAGTTGGTCGAGTCACCCTTCCATCTTTAGCAGCCATCTTCTACGATGCAAAATATGACTGATTCCGTGTACGACGAGTTTGCCCTTTTCCAAGAGAACCTGAGCGAGTGGGACCTCGACGTGCCCATCCCGCCGGTTCGACGCTTCTTCGTGGCGGTCGATGGTCTTCGTCAACTGAGCGGTCTCCAGTGGGGTGACGGTGCGCCCGAGCTGGTGCTCGTGCACGGTGGCGCACAGAACGCCCACACCTACGACACGGTCGCGCTGGCGATGCAGCGTCCCCTCGTCGCCCTCGACCTTCCGGGCCACGGACACTCCGACGGCTCCCCGTACGGCGGATCGGCCGTGATGAGCCACGCGAGTGACGTCATCCGCGCGCTGGAGCAACTGCTCGACGGTCCCCGGCCCCTCGTGGGCATGTCCCTCGGGGGCCTCGTGTCGCTGGTGGTCGCCCACGAGCGCCCCGATCTGGTGAGCGCGCTGGTCTTGATCGACATCACCCCAGGGGTCAACGCCGACAAGGCGAAACACATCACCGACTTCGTGAACGGGCCGACCTCGTTTGATGACTTTGACGCGCTGCTCGCACGGACCGTGGCGCACAATCCCACGCGCACGGTGTCCTCGCTGCGGCGCGGCATCTTGCACAACGCCCTCCAGCGCAGCGACGGCACGTGGGTCTGGCGCCACCAGCAACACCCGAAGTCCGAGCTCGTCGCTCCGCAGGTGAGCGACCTGTGGGCCACGCTCGAAGAGTTGACGATGCCCGTCACGCTGGTGCGCGCAATGGCCGCGGGCTCGGTGGTGGACGACGAGGACGAGGCCGAGTTTCTGCGCCGGTGCCCCCACGCGACGATCGTGCACGTGGCGAAGGCGGGCCATTCGATCCAGGGCGACGCCCCGCTCGAGCTCGCCGCCCTCTTGAATCGCTTCTGCCCCTAGAGCTCTTGGCTGGCGGGGGAGGGCTCGAACCTCCAACCTACGGATTCAAAGTCCGGCGTTCTGCCAATTGAACTACCCGCCACTGCGTTTACTGCGACAATCTTCAGAGATTCTTAGCGAATGACTTGTGAAGGTTAATACCAACCAGCAACACTAGAGCCTGTAACCAATGTACAGAAAGCCGCGCCGTGACCACAGTTCCGACCCCAAACTCCTACATCGCCATCGTCGATGACGACGGCGCCATCCGCACGGCCCTCGGGCGGGCGCTTCGCATGGAGAACTACGACGTCGAGCTCTTCGAAGACGGCACCAGCGCGCTGAAATCCATCCAACTTCGAGCGCCCGACGCCATCGTCCTCGACCTCCAGCTCCCCGACATCGACGGGCTGGAGATCTGCCGTCGAATCCGGCGCGCCGGCGACGCCACGCCCATCCTCATGCTGACGGCCAGAGACGCCGTGAACGACCGTGTCGAGGGACTCGACGTTGGGGCCGACGACTACCTCGTGAAGCCGTTTGATCTCGCCGAGTTGCTCGCGCGACTGCGCGCGCTGCTGCGACGGCGCGGCGTGGGCGAAGGTGACGAGTCGGTGCTGCGCTTCGAGGACCTGACGCTCAACCCCCACACTCGCGAGGTCCACCGGGCTGCTCGCAGCATCGAGCTCACGAAGATTGAATTTGACCTTCTCGAGCTCTTCTTGCAGCACCCCCGTCAAGTACTGACCCGCGACCAGATCCTCGACCTCGTGTGGGGCTACAACTTCGACTCGGGCACGAACTCGCTCGCTGTCTACATTGGCTACCTGCGCCGTAAGTTGGAAGAGGGCAGCGAGACCCGACTCATCCAAACCGTTCGCGGTGTGGGCTACGCGCTTCGCCAGTCGTGACCTTTCGCAGCCGCGTCATCGCGGCAACCGTCTCCGCGGCGGCGCTCGCGGTCGTGCTGGCGTGCTTCGCGTCCTATCTCACCACCCGCGACGCAATCCTGCACTCGGTGGACGAGTCACTCGTCCAGCAGTCCCAACGCCCCATCTCAGGCGATGGTAGCGACGACCACATCCTCGGCTCATTCAACGAACTGGTCCTCGCCAACGGCCAGACGGAACCGACGACCGGCGTGCCCATCGACGCGACGATCCGTGACTACGCCAAGGGCAAATCGGGCCAGTTGCTGCGCACCGTGGAGATCCACGGTCAGTCCTATCGCGAGCTCATCCTCGGCCTGCCGGCGAAGTCGCTCGTGAGTTGCTCGGCCGGTATTTGCGAGGTGCCCACCACGTCGGCCGAGATCTACGTCGTGAACGTCACTGGTCAGGTCACAGAACTCAAGAACCTCGTGCGCACCCTGCTGCTCGTGGCCGCGGGCGGCCTGCTGCTCGCGCTGGCGCTCGGCTTCATGCTCGCTCGCGGGGCGCTGCACCCGCTCGAGCAAGTCACCAACGAGATCGAATCGATCACCGAGACGAGCGACATGCGTCGCCGACTCGATGAGGGCGACGCCGACGAACTGGGGCGACTTCGTCGGGTGTTCAACCGACTCCTCACGTCGGTCGAGAACAGCCAGAGCCTCCAGCGCCAACTCGTCGTCGACGCCAGCCACGAGCTGCGCACCCCGCTCACGTCGCTTCGCACCAACGCCCAGGTGCTCTCGCGCGCGAGCGAACTCGATCCCGACGACCTTCACCAACTCACCAACGACATGGTCACCCAGGTCGACGAGCTCGCGGCACTCGTCACCGACCTCGGCGAACTCGCGCGCGGAGAGCGCAGTGAAGGAGCCATTGTCGCGTTGCGCCTCGACGAGTGCGTGGACGAGTGCGTGGACACCGCCCGTACGTATGCTCGGATCAAGGACATCTCGATCGACGCCACCGTTGAACCCTCGACGGTCGAAGGCCGACGAGACCGGCTCATTCGTGCCACGAGCAACCTTCTGACCAACGCCGTGAAATTCACGCCGAACGGCGGCCAGATTCACGTTGCCTCGTATGACGGCACGATCACCGTCAGTGACAGCGGTCCGGGCATCAACGAAGATGACCTGCCCTTCGTCTTTAACCGGTTCTGGCGTTCGGCGTCGTCGCGCTCGCTGCCCGGTTCCGGGCTGGGCCTCTCCATCGTGGCCCAGGTCGTCGCCGAGTTTCAGGGCACCGTCACGGTTGACCGCGACCCGGTACTTGGGGGTGCCCGTTTCACGATCACCCTGCCCACCGGCGAATTCGAAGAGTAGTCAACTCTTCTCGTTGTCTCGTTGTCGATTTTCTTAGGGAGCGATTGCCCACGCCTTAGTTGGCCGTGCCAGACTTTCAACAGTAAAAAACTCTATGAGCCCCTCCACGAGAACCCCCCAGCAACGCGACCGCCGTTTCGCGCGAGTACGTCACTTGACCACGATGATCTTCATCGGTTCGGGCGTCGCGTCGGCCATGTTTGTTGGCTACGCCGCGAGCATCGCCAAACCAACGACGACGACCACGACGCCCACGACCACGACGACCCCCACGTCAACCCCTACGAGCACGACAACAACCACCTCGTCGTCGCGGGGCACCCCGACCACGACGTACTCGCCTCCGACCACCGTGCCTGTCACCACCACCACGGTCTGCACCACGACCCCGTCGGGCACGACGACCTGCAACTAGGCGCACGATGAACTTCAACATCTGGGGCCTCACCGGCTCACTCAGCACGGAACACGAATCTCAGATGCCCTTCGCCGAAGAACGACTCTGGCATCGGATCGACGAATTCGACGCCGCGTGCAATCGATTCCGCTCGGACTCGGAGATCTCTCGATTGAACTCGATACACGGAGAGCCCGTCGTCGTGAGCAACACGCTCGCGCTCGCGCTCGACGCCGCGCTGCAGGCCGCCGCCGCTACGGACGGTCTTTGCGACCCCACGGTGCTCGACTCGCTTCTCGCGTTAGGTTACGACCGCGACTACGACGAGCTCGTGCGACGAGTCGACACGGTGGCGGCGGTGACGAAACCCTCCCCCGGGCCCGCCGCAATCACCTTCAACCGAGAACGCCACACCGTCGAACTCGCCCCGGGATGCCGACTAGACCTGGGTGCCAGCGCGAAGGCGCTCGTCGCTGACCTGGTCGCCAACGACGTCGCTGCTTTTGGAGGGGTGGTGGTCGAGCTTGGCGGCGACGTCGCCCTGCGAGGACGCGGGCCCCTCGGACCTTGGGTCGTGGGCGTGTCCGATTCGCTCGCCATCTCGGGTCGCGAGCCTCGAGTCAGCTTTACCAATGGGGGAATTGCCACGTCGTCGACAACCACTCGCACCTGGACCGCGAGCGGACAGACCGTTAATCACATCATTGATCCGCGAACTGGCTCGTGCGCCAAGGGGGCCTTCGCCACGGTGACCGTGAGTGCGGCAACGTGCGTCATCGCCAATGCCTTCGCGACCGCTGCCCTCTTGTGGGACGAGGAAGCCGGGTTCCACATTGCCCAGGCTGGATGGTCCGGCCGCCTCGTTCGCCACGACGGTAGCGTCGAATTCGTAGGGGGCTGGCCCCATGAAGAAACGTTGATCCCTTGATTGCTCTCACCACGCCGTACCTTTGGTACACGACACGAGCGACCGGCATAGTCGCGCTCATCCTCTTCACCATGGTGGTGTCGCTCGGAACGCTGGTCGCCAATCGCATCGGTGGAACCATCGTCGGCCGGTTCGAGATCAACGAACTCCACCGATCGCTCTCCATGGTGGCGCTGACCTTCCTCGCGATTCACATCCTCACGACGGTGATGGACAGTTACGTCCCGACCGGACTCATTTCGGCGTTCGTACCCATGACGTCGGACTTCAAGCGCGTCGGCGTCGCAATTGGCGCAGTCGCGTTCGATCTGATCCTGGCGGTGTGGATTTCGAGTCTGCTGAAACTTCGAATAGCCAATACCTCGTGGCGCTTCATCCACTGGTTCAGCTGGCTCGGCTTTACGACCGCCCTCGTACACGCCTACATGACCGGGACCGACAGTCGAACTGGCATCGGACTCGTGCTCGTCGCGACCTGCGGTGCGGTGGTCGCGGCCGCCGCGCTGTGGCGCTTCTTTGGTCGCCCGACCCGAGCGGCGGGAAGAACGGCGCTGTCGCCACTGGCGACGTCGAAGGACCCCGTTCGCGCGACCTCCGATGCGCCCAGGCCCTTTCCCGTCTCACAACGTCCCACGCGCGAACGGGGTCGGCGATGATTGACCCCCACTCGCTGCCGCGTCTGATGCACGCGACCTCGGAGCGTCCGCTCACCTTGGCTCAACACGAAACGGCCTTCGCGTCAACCTCGCCCGTCACGTCGCTGTTAGAAGAGCTGGAGGCGTCGGGCCTTACGGGACGGGGCGGGGCCGGCTTTCCCACCGGGCGAAAGGCCCGACTGCTGCGCGAGCAGCGTGGCCACAACAAGTTCATGGTCGTCAACGCCATGGAGGGCGAACCGGCCTCGCACAAGGACCAGACGCTGCTGAGCGCGAATCCCCATCTCGTGTTGGACGGTGCGGAGTACCTCGCCTCCATCATTGGAGCCAACAACATCGCCGTGTGCGTCGCTCGCGACAATCCTTCGGTGGTGAATCACATGACGCGCGCCCTCCACGAACGTACGCGGCGAAGCTTGCGCGGACCAAAGCTCGAACTGCACACTCCCCCGTGGCGCTACGTCGCCGGTGAGGAGTCCGCCCTGGTTCACTGGCTGGACGACAACGAATCGCTGCCGCAGTATCGGCCCAACCGCCCCCACATCTTGAAGATCGGCCACGGTCCCGCTCTCGTGGACAACGCCGAAACGTGCGCCAACGTGGGCCTTATCGGGCGATTTGGGGCCCAATGGTACCGAAGTCTCGGCACCGCCGACAACCCCGGAAGCACCCTCGTGTCGGTGACGGGGGCCGTGGGGCATCCAACGGTGGTGGAAGTCGAGCTCGGCACGCCGCTTCGGGCAATACTGGACACCGCCGGGGCGGACCCCGACCCCCAGGCGGTGCTCCTGGGCGGCTACGGCGGAAGTTGGCTCAGCGCGTCGCACCTCGACGCCCCCTACGACAACGAGGCCCTGAAGCCTTTCGGGGTCTCGACCGGCGCGGGGGTCATTGTGGTGCTGCCCAAGAACGCCTGCGGCATCGTTGAGACCCAGCGCGTCGTTCGCTGGATGGCCAACGAGAGCGCGCGCCAGTGCGGCCCGTGCGCCTTTGGTCTGCCGGCCCTCGCTGAGGACCTCACGCACATCGCCCACCCGTCTCGAGACCCGCAGGGCGCGCGCCAACGGCTGATCGAGCGCTGCGCCGTGATCGAAGGCCGCGGAGCCTGTCGCCACCCCGACGGCGTCATACGGTTCGTGCGCTCGGCACTCGACGTCTTCGCCGCTGACTTCACCGAGCACGTGCACGGCTCGGTCTGCAACGGTTCACGTTCGACCAAGCACTTCGCGAGCGTGCCATCGCTCGAGCGTGAGGAGGAACTCGTATGGGAGTGAGACGCCGTTCGGGCGCATTCATCCTGCAGGTGAATCCGATCCTCTGCGACGGCTTCGGTCACTGCGCGGAGCTCGCTCCGGAGTTGGTGAAGACCGACGAATGGGGCTATCCCATCTTGAAGAGCGATCCGGTCCCTCTCGCCGACGCAGGAACCTACGAGTCAGCTCGCTACGCCGAACGTGGTTGTCCCCGCCAGGCACTGCACATTCATCGAATCAGCGAGAAGAAGCCGCACTGAGTTCCCTGGTCGTCGCCGGGTCGTCGATGCAAGAGTCACCGGCCGACGCATAGTACGCGCAGCCCTCTTCGTCGCGGGTCGATGATGCTGGTAACCATTGGCGTTGCGTGCGGCGAGCGGTTTCGACCGGTCGCAGTCGTTCTAGTCCGGTGAACTCGCCTGATGGCTGAGCGATCGGTCCAGTCGGCGTCCCAGCGTGACGATGACGATCAGGGCGATGACCGCAACGGCGGTGCCGAGGAAGAATGAGCCGGTCGGCCCGTCTCGGTCGACGGCGAGGCCGGCGACCGCCAATCCGAGCGCATTGCCTGCATTGAACGCGGTGTTGACCCACGTGGATGCCTCGGTCCGACCAGCCCGGGGGACGAGCCGGTCGGCCGCGACGTACGCGACAATGAGGACCGGCGTGAGCGCCGCTCCGAACACGGCGAGGACTACGGCGAGGACGGCGAGGTCCGGAGCCTCGGCCGCGCCAGCGAGACTGACAATCAAGACAACCGATAAGACCGCGAGCTGCGTGGAGATCGTGCCTGCTCGAGCGCGTCTCGCCCAGAGCTGACCGCCGATGACACTGCCCAGGGCCAGCGCCGCGAGCACGTAGCCCGCGGCCGCGGGTGTCCCGGCCCGAAGGGCGCGCGCGGCCACGGCGACATCGACAACTCCGCAGCCCGACGACAGGACGAGGACGATGCCTACCAGGACGGCGAAGCCGGGCGAACGAAGCGGTCCGCTCCGCGGCCCTTTCTGCCACGTCGGCGCCCTCTCGTCGTGCGCCTTCACCGCCGGCGATCTCGCCAACGACTGACTGCCGACGAGCATCAGCCCGGCGGTGACCACGACGGCGAGTGTCGGACCGTGAAGCACGACCAGCCCGCCGACGACCAGTGGTCCGACGGTGAACAGTGTGTCCTCGACCGCCAGGTCGAAGCTGTAGACCCGTTGACGAGTTGCCACGCCCTCACTAAGCGTCGCCCACACCGCGCGCATGGCCGGACCAAGCGGCGGCGCGAGCAGCCCGGCCAGACCAGCGACGGTGACGTAGATCACACCGTTTCGGACATCGGCGATCGCCAAAACTGCGAGTGCGAGTAGGGATGCGCCATACGCTGCACCGAGGACCGCGATGAGACGGCGTTGCCCGTAGCGGTCGACCAACCGAGACTTGAGCGGCGCCGACAGCGCGCAGACACCGAACGCCGCGCTGGCCAACCCGGCGACACCGAATGAGCCCGTTGCGCGCTCAATGACGTAGAGCTGAGCGAGCCCGACCGTGCTGTACGAGAGCCGGCAGAGGCTGGAGGCAGCGAAGGCACGCATCGCCCCCGGCAGCCGCAGCAGCGCCCGATAAGGCACGACCTCGTCTGAATTATGCATGGGAATCTCCTGGGATGAACACTGATCGTGTCGCGCAGATGCGCGGCGAGCCGACGAATCGATCGAACTTTCAGGCGCGCACTGGCGCGCACGATTCGTTACTCAGTCCCGAGGTGATTGCACAAATGCGATAGTAACTGCAATTGACGTGCCAGCGCGCCGTCGCAACGACACTGGTTACCGGCGTCATCATCGCGTTACGAGGGGGCGAACGAGTCACTCCGCAAGTGCACTGATCGTCTCGCTCAGATGCTCGCTGACGCCGTCACGTTCGTGTCACTGGCCGCACCTGGCGGCCAGTGACGGAGGCTTCCCCGCCCGCGAGAACGTGAAGGGCGAGACACGCCACTGATCTGATTGCACGCGAAGTGCCGCCTGACAATCATCGAGTTGGCGAGGAGCGGTAGAGCCCCTCGACTTCGAGGACGGTCAAAACCTAGTAGTGTCATACGAGCCATGGGATCACTAATTAAGAAGCGCCGTAAGCGCATGCGCAAGAAGAAGCACAAGAAGATGCTGAAGCGAACTCGCTTCCAGCGTCGCGCCGCCGGTAAATAGCTCTCCTGCGCGCCTACGTTGGCGTGGTAGTTGTCTGGCGAAACCGCACAGTGCCTTCGGGACCTGTCACGCCCCAGTGATTGACCCCGGAATCTAGATGTCCCTCCAGGAACATCGTCGATCCCGACCCACAGAGTTCGACCTCGGCTCCGTACTCGGCGCGCAACCATGCGAGCGTTCGCGCGAGGCGCGGTGCTACGAGGGCGGCGGCCCGCTCTAGATGGTTTCTTCCGCTCGGCCGTGCACCGCCGGCGACCAATTCGTCAAAGGCCTCATAACACTGACGAGTATCCACCGAGAAATCCGGCATCATCAAGGTGACGTCGCGCCTCACAAAAGCCAGTGGCGTCAGGCGTTCGCCAACCCCCTCGACCATCGCTCGTCCCCCCAACTGGCAAAACGGGACGTCGCCGCCCAACGCGAGGGCGTCGCGGGCGCTGACGCCCCCGGCCCAGCGCAGGATGGCGGCCGCGTCGGCGCTGCCCCCGCCGAGTCCTCCGCCAGTGGGAATCACCTTTTCAAGGGTCACGCCCGCCCGACGGCCGACCAGGCTGAGCGCCCGAGCCACCAAATTTGAGGCGTCGAGGGGAACGCCGGGGCTCTCGACGGCGAGTCGCAGATAGTCACCCTCGGGGTCGACCGTGAGCCGATCGGCGAACTCGAGCGTCACCATCTCGCTTCGCAGTTCGTGGTAGCCGTTCTCGCGCACCCCGGTGATTTCGAGGAACCACGTCAGCTTGGCCGGGGCCACAAGTTCGATCATCGTGACGAAGCCAATCGGGCGAACTCCTCCAGCGTCAACTCTTCTGGTCGACGAGTCTCGGCGACGTCGGCGCGCTCAAAGACTCCCTCCGTGACCCAACCCGCGAGCGAGCGTCGGAGCATTTTTCTCCTCTGGGCGAACGAGGTTCGAATTACCTCGAAGAGATCGGACTCGCTCACGAGACTCGGGTCAACGCGCACCGCGTCCCTTCGATCGATCGCGACGAGGGCCGAATCCACGTTGGGCTTCGGCAGAAAGACGTTGGGGCCCACTTTCCCCACCACACGCGCGTCGGCGAAGTACTGGACGCGAAGCGACGCAGCGCCGTACGCCTCATCGCCCGCGTGCGCGGCGAACCGCTCCCCCACTTCCTTTTGAACCATGACGAGCATGCGCTTGATCAAGGGCTCCGCCTCGAGCAGGTGCAGCACGAGTGGCGTCGCCACGTTGTAGGGGAGATTCGCGACGACAATCGCTTCGCGGCCACCCAGTATCTCCTGGTAGTTCGCGTTGAGCGCGTTGGCGTGATGAACAGGCACCCCGAGCGGTGCGACCACCGACGTCAGGGGCCCAAGAAGATACTTGTCTATCTCCATGGCCTGCACCTCGGCCCCGGTCTCGACGAGCGCCAGCGTGAGCGAGCCGAGTCCGGCACCTATCTCCAGGACGAGGTCGCCGGGCCCGACGTTGGCGAGCCGCGCGATTCGTCGAACCGTGTTGGGATCAACGACGAAGTTCTGGCCCAGCGCGCGCGACGGCTTGAGGTCGTGCTCTTGCATGAGAGCGACGAGCTCGGTGCGAGTGTGGGTCACCACGAAACCTTGACACGAATGACCCCAGTCGCGAGCGGCGCCAACTGGGCGAACTGGCTCTGGTTGAGGTCGACCACGCGATCGCCGTGCGCGGCTTCCTTATCGGTGACCACGCAGACGATCGCCCTACCAGTCGCCAGATCGCGAACGGTGACTCGGGTCCCGTAGGGCAAGTACCACGTGGCGCAGCGACCAGGGGTGTACACGTACCACGTGGCGTCGCCAATGCGGTAGTCGTCCGTCGTGGACGGCTTGCGGGTCGTCGTCGTGACCGGCGCAGTCGTGGTCGTGGTTGAACTGGTGGATGTGGTGGTCTCACCCGGGTACGTCGTGGTCGTGGTTGAACTGGTGGTCGAGGACGAAGTAGAGGTCGGGGTCGGGGTGGGGGTCGAGGACACCAGTCGAGAAACTGGCTTCGTGACGCTCACGACGACGATCGAGTGCCAGGCCACCAGCGTGCCCGGAGCCGGCGACTGGCGAACGACCCTGGTCCAGGTGTTGTTGGTGGCGCCAAGTCCCTGAGTTCGAAGACGCAACTGGCTCGACTGCACGATCGTGCCCGCGCGCGCCCTGCTGAGGCCAATCAGGCGAGGCACCCGACGCCTCGCGTGGGCAACGCTCTGGCTCGTCGAGACCGTCACCGTGTCGTGCCAGGCCACCAGCGTACCCGGAGCCGGCGACTGACGGGTTACCGCGGTCCATCTGCCGTCGGCACTGCCGGGGCCCCGGGTACGGAAATAGAGCTGGGCACGTTTCATGGCGGCGTAGACCCTGTCCTTGGTGAGACCGACCAGGCGGGGCATCCTGCGCGGCTCGTGGCTATCCGCGAGCGATGTGGTGAGCGTCACTGTCGAGCGCCAGGGAACGAGCGCGCCCGCAGCGGGCGACTCGCGCACGACCGAAACCCACCTGGCGTTCGAACTGCCAGGACCCTCGGTGCGGAAAAATAGCTGGGTACGCTTCATAGCGGCGTAGACCTGCGCCCGGGTGAGTCCGACAACATTGGGCATATGCACCCGGGCGTGATCCGTCGAGGCGCCGACGTCAGGCGTGGTGAGCACCAGTGAACTCATCAAGAAAATGATCACGGTAAAAAGTGACAACGGGCGACGAATCGCCCGTCGGGTCATTGTCCTCAGATCTCCACCCTCCGCCAGGACAACGGGCCGTTCCGAACTTCCCGCCCTTCAACGCTAGGCAAGAGAAGGCCCGAAGGCAACTAAAATTGAATAAAACTCTAATTATCCTTGTCAGAAGGTATTTATCGCGGGAGCAGACCAAAAAGACGAGCGGTGTTTCTGGCCGTGGCGTCGCGAAACGCGGAAACCTCCTCGCCGCGCAGACGCGCCACAAACTCGCCCACGATGCTCACGAACGCCGGTTCGTTGGGTTTGCCTCGGTGGGGAACGGGGGCGAGGAAGGGGCTGTCGGTCTCCACGTGAAGCCGGTTGAGCGGCACAATTTTCGTGGCCTCGCGAAGCGACTCGGCGTTCTTGAACGTCACGACGCCCGAAATCGAAATATCACAGCCCAGGTCGAGACAAGCTTCCGCGTCAGCGGTGGTGCCGGTGAAACAGTGAATCACCGTACGGGGCGGAACGCCCTCGCTGCCTAGAACGTCAAGAAGGTCGTCGAATGCGTCTCGGGCGTGGATGACGAGGGCCAAATCCAATTCGTGCGCCAATCCGATCTGGGTGGCGAATGCCTGGCGCTGGGCGACGCGTGGCGAGTGCTCGTAGAAGTAGTCCAGCCCGCATTCGCCGATGCCGACGAGCCTCGGGTGGCCCTTGCGAGCGAGGAAGAGCGTGGGCGCTATGTCGTCTAAGGCGTCGTGAGGATGCAGGCCCACCGTGGCGTAGATCTCCACGGGACCGCCAATCTCAGTGATCGCCAACGCCTCCGCGGAAGTCTGTGCGTCGGTGCCAACGACGACGACGCGATCCACGCCGGCCTCGTAGGCGCGAGCGAGCGTCTCTCGCGCGTTCGTCGCCACCTGTTCATCGCCCGAGAGGTAGCGATCCTGCAGGTGACAGTGGGCGTCGGTCCAGTGACTCACGCGTCACTCTTGATGCGAGGAAAGAGCGGGGCACCTTTCTCCACGCGCTGTCCGCCCGAGTACTCTCCCCACTTCGCGCTGCGCTCGAACGTTTGATCAGTCGGAGAGCCACCGAGTCCAATACGGCGCCAGATCTCCTCGCAGACTGCGGGCATCGCGGGCGACGCCAGAATCGTGACGAGTCTGATCGCCTCAAGGGCGTCGCCCATGACGCCCTCAACCTGGGCTCCCGATTCCATCTTCCAGGGAGCGTGCCGCTCGAGATACGCGTTGGTGGCGCCAATGAGTCCCCACGTTGCCTCGAGCGCGCTCTGTGGAGCGAAATGATTCCACGCGGCCGCCGTGTCGGTGATCGCCTTTTCGGCCTCACCTCGCAGCTCGGAGTCGGCCCGAGAGGCTGGTCCAATGCCTGCGCACTTTGAGTTGACGACCGTCGTCACGCGAGCCACTAGGTTTCCGAGATTATTCGCCAAGTCGGTGTTGTAGCGCGAGGTTATGCCTTCATGGGAGAACTCGCCGTCATTGCCGAGCACCGTGTCGCGCAAGAGGTAGTAGCGGATCGGATCCACGCCGAATTCGTTCGTGAGCACGACCGGCGCGATGTCGGTGAGACGAACCCCGCCCTCGGCCGCCATGGTTTTTGAGAGCTTCTGGCCGCCCACGAGCAACCAACCGTGGACCTGCACGTGCGACGCGGGCTCGAGCCCTGCGGCCATGCACATCGCCGGCCACCATACGCAGTGGAAACGAATGATCTCTTTGCCAATGAGGTGGTGCGACGAGGGCCACCACTTGTCAACCTCATCATCTTCGCGGCCGTAGCCAATAGCGGTGAGGTAGTTGACGAGCGCGTCGTACCAGACGTAGAAGACGTGCTTCTCGTCCCACGGCACGGGCACGCCCCACGAGATTGACGTACGTGTGATGGAGATGTCGCGTAGCCCGCCCTTGATGAACGAATACGCCTCGTTGCGCTTGGTCTCGGGTGTAACGAACTCGGGGTGTTCGCCGTAGTACTCGAGTAGTCGGTCCTCGAAGGCGCTCAATTTGAAGAACCAGTTCTCCTCTTCCATCTCGGTGAGTTCGCGGCCGTGAATGGGACACTTCCCGTCGATGCTGGACTCCACCGTGAAGTAGTCCTCGCAACTCACGCAGTAGAGACCCTTGTAGACATCCTTGTAGAGGTAGCCGTTATCGTGAATGGCGCTCAGAAATTTCTGCACACTTTCGTAGTGTCGCGGTTCGGTGGTTCGAATGAAGTCGTCGTAGCTGATGCCGAGCGCGTCCCATGCCTCACGGAATCGCGCCGACGTCCGGTCGGTCCACTCTTGGGGCGTCAGCCCATTTTTCTCGGCAGCGTCGGCCACTTTTTGGCCGTGCTCGTCCGTTCCGGTCAAGAATTTGGTCTCATCGCCCAACAGACGATGCCATCGCGCCAATGCGTCCGCGTTGACGGTTGTGTAGGCGTGACCCACGTGCGGCGCGTCATTGACGTAGTAGATGGGAGTAGTGATATAGAAGCGGCCCATCTATCAAGGGTACTGACTTACGCGCCCTGGCTCGCTCGCACTTCGAGAGCCAACTGGTACGCAATGCGGTGCGACGTGCCCAGCGCATCAGCCACCGAGGCCACCGCGTCACGGACACTCACGCCACTGGCGAGTTGTTCGCGAAGTGCCGCGCGGACGGTTTCATCATCTACCACCGGTGCTTGGGCGGCGCCTTCGAGGACCACCACCACTTCGCCGAGCACGTCGCGCGTGGCGATAATGCCCGCCACGTCGCGCACGGTGCCGCGAACTACCTCTTCGTGCAACTTCGTGATCTCGCGGGCCACCGCCACGCGGCGACTCCCAAAATGTTCTGCGAGCTCCGCCAACGTTGCGGCGAGGCGTTGGGGCGATTCGTAAAAGACGATGGTGCGCGTTTCTCGCGCCCACTGGGCGTAGAGAGCCTCTCGCTCCCCACGCTTTCGAGGCACGAACCCCTCCATGCAGAACCGTTCGGTGGCGAGCCCGCTGATGGTGAGCGCGGCAATCACCGCCGACGGCCCGGGCGCGGTTGTGACGACCAGGCCCGCCTCGGAGACCGCGGCCACGACCCGACTGCCCGGATCACTGATGCCGGGCGTTCCAGCGTCGCTGATGAGCACCACCACCTCACCGTTTTGCACCCGCCCCACAACCTCTTCACACAGTGATGCTTCGTTGTGCTCGTGCAGCGCGCGCAGTCTTCCGTGAACCGGGATGTCGTTGGCGCTGAACAGCGTTCTCGAATGGCGAGTGTCCTCGCAGTAGACCACGTCGGCACTCGCGAGCAGTTCGAGGGCCCGACGAGAGATGTCGCCCAGATTGCCCAGGGGCGTCGCCACCACCACCAACTGGCCCGCGGTTCGGTCCTTACCAAGAACTTCCACTCGTGTCCCCTCGTTTGGCCTTTAGAGCCCTGCACCCACTAACATTGTCACCTATGTCAAAGCGGACTGTGAAGCGAAAGCTACGCGCAAAGAAAAAAGCTAATCACGGCAAGAAGCCGAACTGCGGTCGCGGCTAACGCCGTTCCCGTTTAAAGCGCCCCGTCCCACGCACAACCCCGTTCCTTCAGGAGCGTGGCGAGTGGCGTTGGCGTGTCGCTGATGATGCCGTCAACACCCAAATCGAGCAGTCGGTTCATTTCGTCGACGTCGTTGACCGTCCACACGTGCACCGCCACACCGACCCGATGGGCCGCAGCGACAAAGCGCTCGTCCACCACGGTGAGCTCGCCGTACGTCGCGGGCACCTGAAAGGCGCACACCGGCGGCACCGGCGGCGCTGAGTCCTCTCGCAGCGAGTAGAAGAAGGCGGCCGTCTCCCCGGTGGCGGCCGAGGTCAGCACGTCGGGCGCCAGTGCTCGAAATCTCTGAATCGCCTCGTCGTGGAACGACGCCACGATCACCGATGCGTTGCGATCCAGTCGGCGCAACTCGTCGGCCAGCAACTCCTCGTACGGCTCGACGTCGGGCGCGGTGCGTTTGACGTCCAGGTTGAGTACGACATGGGGGAACGCCTCGCACACCTCTTCGAGCGTGGCGATGGCGAAATCCCGATTCGCCGGCGCCTTTCCACGATCGACGTACTCGCGAGCGTCTCGACCGGGGGTGACGGCCTCGCCCGCAATCCACCAGTAGGCGTTGTCCATCTCGCGAAGTTCGCTCAGCGTTAGCTGGGCGATCTCACCCTTGTGATCGGTCGTTCGATCGACTGTTTCGTCGTGGCATACGACGAGGCGGCGGTCTTTCGTGGCGTGAACGTCCAGTTCGACCGCGCTAGCCCCGTTTTCAATCGCGTGGGTGATGGCGGCCAACGTCGACGAGGGACCTTCGAACGACCCGCCCTGGTGCGCGAAGGCCACCACCCGCCGCTCGAGCCACGGATTACTCACGCGTGACGGAAGCCGTTCGGGTAGAGCTTCACGCGCATGCGATGCTCCATGTAGAAGGCCAGACCCGGAACGAAACCCGCGCCCAGCATGAGCACGACGTAACCAAGGTGCAGTCGGGCTTTGAGGGCCAACTGGAAGGACATGACCAGATAGATCGGATAGAGCACCACGCCGTGTCCGATGCCCACCACGTCCACGAAGATCTTGATGTCCTTCCACAACTTCAGGTCAACCGTGTGCAGCAGCAGCGTGCAACAGAGGATGAGAAGCGTTGTTCCGGTCACGAACGACATGATGCGGTACCGCTGAAAAGCCTTCTCCACTAATGACCCCAAAGCTTCTTTTTAGGGTGAGTCGAAAGTTCGGCCAGATGATCGTTGTACGCCGACATCGTCGGGTCCTCTGCCTCTTCGCTGCGTCGTCGAGCGGCGAGCGCCTCGGCGCGCATCTTGTCTTCGTATTCGCGACGGGCGATCTCTTGATGCTCGGTCACCTTTTCCATGTTGAGCAGGGCGTACCAACCAAGAACCCCTAGGACCCCGATGACCGGCCACTCGATTGAATAGAGAAAACTCAGCGAGTTGCCTTGGATCGCGCGACCCACCTGCCACCACGCAGCCGACGCGGACATGGCAATCCAGCCAATAAGAACGAGATGCAGGCCAAGGGCGCGGCGAGAAAAATACTTCGACTTCACGGCCCCATCCTACCGAGGTCGTCCGCCTCGACGTCCGACGTAAGATTGATTAGTGCTCGCCATGACAATGACGCAACCGTTTTCCTGGCATCATCTGAATCAATGGCATTTGGGTATCCTGCCGATTCTCCTGTTGGCGGGGGCTGGACTCGTCTACGGCCTCGGTGTTCGAAGGGCCGCCACGTGGCCAACCTCTCGAAGCGTCTGGTTCGGTCTCGGCCTCGTTGTCACCTTTCTCGCGACGCAGTCGGTCATTGGCGTGTACGACATGGAGTACTTCAGCGACCACATGATCCAGCATCTCATGTTGATCATGGTGGCGGCTCCCCTCTTCGCCCTCAGTGCCCCGCTGGATTTGGCCTACGAAGCCGGCAGCGAGCGGATCCGCCATTTCCTCGACGGACGATTCATGAGCACTGTCACGCACCCTCTTTTCGGCTTTGGCGCCTACTTCGTCTTCATTCCCCTGACCCACCTCACGGGGCTCTTCAACCTCATGATGGAACACGAATGGGTGCACCACCTCGAGCAGATCGGTTTCCTCGTCGTGGGCTATCTCTTCTTTCGAGTCGCCTTCGGGCTCGAGCGCGGGTTCAAGATCCATCGAGGGCTTCGCTTGGTCTACGTCATGGCCGCCGTGCCGGTCGACACCTTCACGGGACTCGCCCTCAACATGTCGTCGCACGACCCCTTCCCCCGTTACGCCACAATGTCGCCCATGGGATCGACCAGCACGTCCATACTCGCGAACATTCACCTGGGTGGAGCGATCATGTGGATCGGTGGCGACGCGCTGATGTTGCTCGCGTGCATCCCCATCGCGGTCGCCTGGGTTAAGTGGGAGACCGTTCGCACGAGAGAACTCGACGCCGAGCTCGACGCCCAGGGCCTTTAGCCCTACAGCAGCCCCGCGTTGATGGCGAGTTCCTCGAGGTCGCTCTCCGGTCGCGCGCCCAGGTGAGCAATTATTTCACCCGCGCAGAGCGAGCCCAACTCGGCGGACTCCACCGGATCGGCGCCGAGCGCCAAGCCGTAGAGAAACCCCGACGCGAACATGTCGCCGGCCCCGTTTTGATCGAGCACGTGCTCGACCTCGTGGGCGGGCACCGTGACGACGCCCGAGAACGTGGCCACGTCCGCGCCGCGCGGACCACGGGTGATCACCGCGAGGATTCCCAACTCCTCGATGGCGTCAAAGGCCCTCTCCAGTGAGTCGACCTGAAAGAGCGACTTGATCTCGTCCTCGTTCGACAGCAGAACATCGACGTCATTCGTCACCAAGTCCAAGAAGTCGCGTCGATGACGATCGACGCAGAACATGTCCGAGAGCGAAAGAGCGACCATGGAGTCGTGCTCGTGGGCGAAGTTCACGACTTTGCGGATTGCTTCCTTGGCCGGCGGGAGGTCAAAGAGGTAGCCCTCGACGTAGGTAATCTCCGAGCGCGAGATCAGATCTTCCTTGATGTCGTTCACGTGGAGCTGGTTTGAGGCCCCCAAATACGTGGCCATCGTGCGCTGGGCGTCGTCGGTGATGAACACGTGGCAGCGTCCCGTCGCCCCTTCGCCGGCCTGGGCAATGGCGAGGTCGAGTTCGACGCCCATGGAACGAAGGTCGTGGGTGAACCGTTCGCCGAACTCGTCGGCCGCAACCTTACCGATGTAGCCGCACGTGCCCCCGAGCGCCGCGACGCCCGCGATCGAGTTGGCGACCGAGCCGCCCGACATCTGGATCGTCGGGCCCATGGCGTTGTAGAACGTCTCGAGCTGGTCGACGTCGATGAGCGCCATGGAAGCTTTCACGAGGCCGAGCTGTCGGTAAACCTCATCGAAATCTTGGGTGATGATGTCGAGCATGGCGTTGCCGATGCCGGTAACGGCGAGGCGGTTCGGGCCGGGCTTGACACGCAGCGAAACGGGCGTTGATGGAATTGTCACTTAGCGAGCGTAGAACTTTTGGCCCTAAGGTGGCGACTTATGAGTCCTGTTTCCAACCCCTACCGCCTCGATCGCAACGTCGTACCGTCGGCGTACCGCATCTTTTTGACCCCGGATCTCGACGCCGCCACCTTTGCCGGGCGGGTCGAGATTGACGTAATCATCAACGAAGCAGCGTCCGCCTTCACCCTGCACGCCATCGAGCTGACCCTCGGCGCCGCATCGGTGAGTTCCGATGGCACCACCTGCCGCTCGACCGAGCCGACCTTTGACGAGACGTACGAAACGGCCACGTTCGCCTTCGATGACGCATTGCCGAGCGGCGCCGCAACCATTGAAATAGCCTTTACGGGCATCTTGAACGACCAGCTGCACGGCTTCTACCGCTCGACGTTCAACGACGCGTCGGGAACCACGCACACCATCGCCACGACGCAGTTCGAGCACTCCGACGCGCGTCGCGCCTTTCCGTGCTGGGATGAGCCCTCCTTCAAGGCCACCTACCAGGTGAATCTGACGGTGCCGAGCCACCTGGCCGCGTACTCGAACTCCCCCGAGATCTCCAACACCGATCTGGGCAACGGTCAGCGCACCGTGAGTTACGCCCCCACGATGAAGATGTCGACGTACCTCGTGGCTTTCATCGTCGGGCCCTTCGAGGAGACGGCGCCACTGGATGTCAACGGCACCCCGCTTCGAATTGTCTATCCGATCGGCAAGGGTCATCTGACCGAACTGGCGCTCGAGTCGGGCGCGTTCGCACTGCGTTTCTTCGCCGAGTACTTCGACATTCCCTACCCGGGCGACAAGCTAGACATGGTCGCGATTCCGGACTTCGCCTTTGGCGCGATGGAGAACCTGGGCTGCATCACGTACCGCGAGACCGCGCTGCTCGTGGACCCGGCGTCGGCGTCGCTCGCCGAAATGCAGCGCGTCGCGACCGTGGTGGCGCACGAGATAGCGCACATGTGGTTCGGCGACCTCGTCACCATGGAGTGGTGGGAGGGGATCTGGCTCAACGAGGCGTTCGCCACGTTCATGGAAGTGCTCTGCACCAACGCCCTACGCCCGCAGTGGAAGATGTGGGTGGGCTTCGGAGTCGACCGCGACGCGGCACTCCAGATTGACGGCCTGCACTCCACCCGTCCGATCGAATACGAGGTCATCTCGCCCGACGACACCCGGGGCATGTTCGACATACTGACCTACGAGAAGGGCGGCTCGGTACTTCGCATGCTCGAGCAGTACCTGGGTGAAGAGACCTACCGCGACGGGATTCGTCACTACCTGCGCAAGCACAGCTACGCCAACACCGTCACCACCGACCTCTGGGACGCCCTCGAAGAGACCTCGGGACAGCCCGTTCGCAAAATGATGAACACCTGGATTCTCCAAGGTGGACACCCGCTCGTGACCCTCGAAGACAATGAGCTTCACCAGCAGCCCTTCTCCTACGCCAAGCCCAGGGGCGCGAGCGCCATTGGCTCATCGTGGCTCATACCGGTACTGACCCGATCATTGAACGGCGGGCCCACCAGTCGGCACCTCTTGGCCGATCAGCCGCTGAAAGTCATCGATGAGTCGCCGGTCGTGCTCAACGCGGGGGGCTCGGGGGTCTTTCGCTCGCGCTACGGAGCGAGCGAACTCGCGGCGATCGCCCCGCGCATTGACGAGCTCGAGGAACTCGAGCGGGCCACCCTCGTCGCCGACAGCTGGGCCTCGCTCTTCGCCGGTCAAATCGAGTGGGACGGCTTCTTGGACATCGCGAAAGGCCTCGGTGACCAGGACGAGCCCACGCCGTGGGGCACCGTCGCGACCGCGGTCGACTGGGTGAACCGCGCGCTCGACGCTGACCAGCGCGAGGCGTTCGTTGGCGTTGTGCGAAATCTGTTCGCCCCGCAGTTCGCCCGCCTCGGTTGGGACGCGCTGGCCGGCGAGAGCGAACTGACGCCCCAGATGCGCGCCGTCGTGCTGGGCGCGCTCGGAACGATCGGCCGCGACGACTCAATCCGGGGCGAAGCGGTGAAGCGCTTCGAGGCCAACGCCATGGACGGCGATCTGGCGCGGACGATTCTTCGCATCGTCGCCACCCAGAACCGCCCCGGCGACTACGAGCTATTCCTCGACCGGTATCACCACGCCGCCAACCCTCAAGAAGAGCAGCGCTACCAATGGGGCCTCGCCGACTTTGGCGACGAGGCGAAGGCGCTCGACGCGGCTGAACGGTGCTTCTCCGAGTTCCGCAATCAGGACGCCGCCATCGTGCTGGGCCTCTTGAGTCGTAACGCCCAGACGGGACCAGCGGTGTGGCGGTTCTTCACGAAGCGTTGGGACGAAGCGCTGGAGAAGTTCCCGCTCAACTCGCACTCGCGTCTGGCCCTCGGCCTTCCGAGCTTCATCAGCGACGAAAACTTCGCCGATGACGTAGCGAGGTTCCACACCGAGCACCCGCTCGGTGGCGAGCAGCGCACCGTCGAACAACAGATCGAGCGCATGCGCGTGGGCATAACGTTCGCGAGCGCGATTCGCCAACAGTTCTAGGTAGATCGTGTGACTGTTGGGGCATTTCTGGGCATCTTCGCCCTGATCTTCTTGTTGGAGCTTCCCGACAAGTCCATGATCGCCACCGTCGTCATGAGCACGAAGGTCCGACCCTCCTCGATTGTGATCGGCGCGTCGGGCGGCTTCATGGTGCAGATGGGTATCGCGGTCGCGGCCGGGAGCCTTCTCACGTTGCTGCCCGCGCACCTGAAGGATTTGGTGGTGGCGCTGCTCTTCCTCGGGGGCGCCGCGTACCTCTTGTTGTCCTCTGAGGAGAAGGCCGAGGAGTCGGGGGCGGCAACCGCCGAGGCTGAACATCCCGCGACGCGTTGGCGCGAGATCACGACGGCGTTCGTCGTGATCTTCCTCGGCGAGTTCGGCGACCTCACCCAGATTCAGGCCGCGAACTTCAGTGCCAAGACCCACCAGCCATTGGAGGTCTTCCTCGCTGCTTCGCTCGCACTGATCGTGGTCTCATTCCTCGGCGCCTACGGCGGACAACTGCTGCAGCGGGTCGTCCCCCTACGAATGATCCGCCTCGCCGGCGGGCTGATCTTCGCCGCACTCGGTGTCTACACGCTGGTGAAGTTGTTCACCTCATGAGCCGGCGTGAGGAACTCCTGGCCTTCGCCGACACGGTGAAGGGCTTCATGCCTCGAAATGAAGGCCTCGCGCTTCACCGCCTCGCGCTCGAGCACGCCAGCGCGGCGGGCGCGACGTGGCTCGAAGTGGGGGCATGGTGCGGCAAGTCGGCCGTGTACCTGGGCGCCGCCGCCGAGTCCGTGAACGCCGTGCTCTATTCGCTCGACCACCATCACGGCAGCGAGGAGAACCAGGAGGGCTGGGAGCATTTCGACGACTCGCTCATCGACAGCGTTGACGGTCGCCTCAACACCCTGCCCACGTGGCAACGGACTATCGCCGACGCCCGGCTCGAAGCCACGGTGCTGGGCCTCGTGGGACCCTCGCTCGTCGTCGCCGCCCACTTCGCCCAACCACTCGAGATTCTGTTCATTGACGGGGGCCACGGTGCCGAGGTCGCGTGGGCGGACTTCGCGGCGTGGACGCCCAAGGTGGTGAGCGGGGGCCTGCTCATGATTCACGACGTGTTTGAAGACCCCGCCGAAGGAGGTCGTCCGCCCTTCGAGATCTACCTCGCCGCCCTCGAAAGCGGACGGTTCGTCGACGTGGCGAGCGAAGGCTCCCTACGGGTTCTCCGGCGCGTTGGCTAGCGAAGCAACGTGAGCGGACAGCCCGGCTCGAACAGATCGAGCGGGACCGGCAACTCGCCGTGGCGAAACAGCCCCGACGCCGGCGACGATGACGTCAAGGCGTCCGCCGCGAGGATGACCGCCGCCGACGTATACGAAGTGGTCTCGCGGTCCGGAAACGTCACCTGTTCGGGGTAGGAAATCCCGGTCCAGTACGCACCGTCCTCTCGGCGATGGCGCCGGGTGCAGCTGAAGAGGTCGAGGGCCAGGTTCGTAAGGCCCAGCCCCTCGAGGGCGAGGACGCACTCCGCGGTTTCCGCGGCGGTGACCCAGTCGTTGGTCGACACGCAACGGACCCCGAAACCCTCCATGACGTGGCGCTCCCATCCGTCATTGATCCGCCTCTCCCCCGCGACGCCCGCGAGGGCGCCCGAGAAGATCGGGTAGTACCAGTCCATGGCGAACTCGTTCTTCGGAGCGAATGCTCCCGGGTGGTGCGCGACGGCGTGGCCGAGCCGACCCGCCGCGAACTCCCACGACGGCTTTTCGAAGCCGAGCCGTTGTGCGAGCGCCACGGCGCAGCGAAGTGAGTGGAAGATCGATGACGAGCCGGTGAGCAGGGCGTAGGTCTCGGGACGACCCACCGAATCGAGCGACCAACGGATCGTGCCGTCGCTCAGCTGCCAGCGCAGGACGAACTCGGTCGCTCGCTCGACGTGGCTCCACATGCTCTGGGCGAAGTCGATGTCGTCGGTGGCGAGCAGGTAGTGATAGATGCCGGTGGCGATATAGGCGCACACGTTGGTGTCGAGCCGGGTGTCCTTGACGCCGCCACCCAGGTAGTAATTGAACCAGCTGCCGTCGCCGAGCTGCTTGCTCGCCAGCCATCGATACGCCGAGCGGGCCTCGTCGCGGTAGCCAGTGATGGTGAGGGCCATCGCGGCCTCCACGTGATTCCAGGGATCGCAGTGACCACCACGGAACCAAGGAATCTGACCGCTCGACACCTGGAGCGACGCCAACTGCGAAGCCGTCAGGGCCAGTTCACTCGCGCTCAGCAGTCCCGGCACGCCGGACATGAAGTTCGTCGAGGCGCTCACGGCGCGGGCTTCACCACGTACACGATGATGGATTTACCAATCAGGGGCGCGAGCGCCCTCTCCATCCAGCGCGTCGTTCGCGGGGCCTTCGTGATGTCCCACACCAGGAGACGGTGGTAGTTCCTGACGAGGAAGTTCTTGTCGTTGGTGGTTCCCACGATGCACTTCAACCACCAGTAGGGGCTGTGCAGCCCGTGCGCGTAGTGGTGCCCCGTCACTCGCGTGCCGACCGATCCAAGTCGGGCCTCGAGCACCGACCTTCGATAGATGCGGATATGCCCACCGGGAACGTTGTGATAAGCGTCCGAGAGTGCCCAGTTGACGATCTCCGGTCCGAAACGCGGGACCGTGATGGCCATGGTCCCGCCGGGGCGCAGCACCCTCGCCAGCTCGCGCATCGCCCCCAGGTCGTCGGGGATGTGTTCGAGGACCTCCGAGCAGATCACCCGGTCGAATACCCCGTCGGGGAACGGCAAGTGCATGGCGTCGCCCTGCACCGCGGCCGTGTGCAGGTCCGGCGCCGTCAACTCGCCCGCCTCGACCATCGCGGCGAACGTCGCCGCGACGCCCTCGACTTCATCGCGGCCCGCGTCGAGGGCGACGACATTGGCGCCGCGGCGAGCGGCCTCAAACGCGTGGCGGCCAAAGCCGCAGCCCAGGTCGAGGATCTTGTCCCCGTCCGTCAAGCCCAGCAGGTCGTAATCAGCCGTCAGCATCAGTCGAAGTCCACCGAGGCGGGCAGGGGCTTTCCCGAGAGAATGGCGTCGTAGCACGCCGCCGTTCCGCGAGCCGTGACTTGCCAGGTGAAACGTTCGATCACCCGCTCGCGACCGTTGGCCCCGAGACGGCTCGCCAGCGCCGGATCGTCCAGCAGCTGGCGAATGGCGCCCACGAGGGCGTCGGGGTTGTTGGGCTCGACCAAGAGACCCGTCTCGCCGCTCACGCCGACCACCTCGGGCAGCGCGCCTCCGGTCGTCGCCACCACGGGAACGCCGCAGCTCATGGCTTCGATGGCCGGCAACGAGAAGCCCTCGTAGAGGCTCGGCACGATGGCGACCTCGGCCTCACCGTAGAGGCGGGCCAGTTCTTCGTCGCTCACGCCAGAGATGGTGGTGACGATGTCGTTGAGACCAAGGCGCTCCAACGTTGACGCCACGCGTCCCTTGGCCTTGGGCTGGCCAATCACGACCAAGTCAATCTCACGCTCGACGCGCAGTTTGGCGATCGCCTCCAGCAGCGGCACGAGGCCCTTCATCGGCACGTCCGAACTCGACGTGACCATCAGGCGACCCTTCTTCTTCGCCACGCCGTCGTAGGGCTTGAAGACAGTGTGGTCAACGCCGACGGGCACCACGGTAAGACGTTCCAGCGGCACCTTCATCTGGGCGTTGATGTCAGTTCTCGAGTTGTGCGACACCGTCAACACGGCGGGCAACTGCTTCACCACCCGTACCTGCATGCGCAAGAAGCCGAACCAGCGACGGGTTGTGAAGCGCTTCCACACGCCTTGGGTGTGATCAAGCGCGATGGACCGGTCCACGGTGATCGGATGATGGAGGGTTTCGAGCAGGGGCCAACCGGCCCGATACAACTTCAAGATTCCTGGGCCCATGCACTGGTTGTCATGGATGACGTCGAACTCGCCACGGCGACGCTTCAGGATCTTCTCGATCCGCATGGAGTAGGCCAGGGGCTCGCCGAAGCCGGCGCACAGCATGACGCCAAACTCGGCCAGGTCCGCGAGTGATTTGAACTCTGAGCGGGCGGGAATTCGAAAGGGGTCCGGGTCGCGGTAGAGGTCGAGGCCGCGAACGGCCGTGAAACCCACGCCCTCGTCCAACTCGGGCCACGGCGGTCCGGAGAACACCTCGACGCTGTGGCCCAGGTTCACGAGTTCACGAGTGAGGTGGCGGGTATAGACGCCCTGGCCACCACAGCGAGGATTGCCCCGATACATCAAGAACGCGATGCGCAGCTTGCCCGGTTGGGCCGGCCGAGCGGGCACGTGAGCGGGGGTCCGGATGGTCTTGGAGAGGGCCCACGACGCCTTGGTATCGGCAATCGTTTGGCGTAAGGCTCGAGGCACGGTCCAACTTTCGGGGTTCGCAGTTCCATATTCTCCCCCAATTCCCTAGTTGGCACAAATGCCACTTCACGGGTGTCGCCAGGGTGACTACGCTGCCATCTATGGATCTGACATACCCCGCTGAAGCTGAATCGTTCCGCGCAGAAATTCGCGCCTGGCTGGAAGAGAACCTGCCCACTGGCTGGTTCGAGCCGGGCTTCAAACTGAGCGGCGACGATCGCAAGGAATTCAACAAGACCTGGACGACCACGCTCTTCGCCGGCGGTTGGATCTGCGCTGGATGGCCCGCCGAGTACGGCGGCAAGGGACTCTCTCTTCTCCAGCAAGTCGTGCTCAACGAAGAGTTCGCGAAGGCGGGGGCGCCAATGCGCGCGGACTTCTTTGGCGACACGCTGGTGGGCCCGACCATCCTGCAGTGGGGCACCGAGGAGCAGAAGCGCGAGTTCATTCCGGGCATCCTGCAGGGAAAGATCGCCTGGTGCCAAGGCTTCTCCGAGCCCGACGCCGGAAGTGACCTCGCGAGCCTGAAGACGACGGCCGTGCTTGATGGTGACGAGTGGATCATCAACGGCCAAAAGGTCTGGACGACCCAGGCCCAGCACGCTGACTACGTGTTCTTGATGACTCGCACCGATCCCGACGCTGCCCAGCACGCTGGCATCAGTTACCACCTCGTGCCCATGCACCAAGAGGGCGTGGAGGTTCGCCCCATCACCCAGGTCGATGGCTCCGCCGAGTTCAACGAGGTGTTCTTCNNGCGTCAACAACGGCTGGAAGGTCGCCATGACCACCCTCGGTTTCGAGCGCGGTTCTTCGTCGACGACCGGCTACCGGCGTTTCTTGAAGGAGTGGGAGGTCGTTGTCAAAGAGGCCACGCGTCTCAACAAGAACAAGGATCTTCGCGTGCGTAACGACCTCGTCAAGGCGTGGGAAAAAGTGAAGATCATGGAGATCAACGGCTACCGCTCGTTGACCGACTCTCTTAACAACACCCACAACACCGCCCTACTCGGCGCGTGCAACAAGATGTTCTGGTCCGAAGCGCATCGTGCGAGCATGGAGCTCGCGCTCGACGTCCTGGGCATGGAAGCCCAGATTCTCACGGGCACGGGAGACTCCGAAGGGATGCTCCAGGGCCTGACTCGCGGTCGAGCGGACTACCCGGTCTCTGAGCTGCAGGCGTCCTTCTTCTTCTCGCGTTCCGAGACCATCTGGGGCGGTACCGCGGAGATCCAGCGCAACATCATTGGCGAGCGGGCTCTCGGGCTTCCGAAGGAACCGAAGCCCCTGAAGGCTTAGGCCATCTGCAGCACTTGGGTGCTGCGCTCGTCCTGGCGAAGTGAGAGCACGAGCCAGATGCCCGTCACCAGTGCGACGCCGGAGCCGACCTGAATGCCCACTCGCGGGTTGCTCAGCGCCACGATTGCCCCGATAAGCGGCGCGCCAATTGGCGTCGTGCCGAGGAACGCGATGGCGTAGAGGCTCATGACCCGGCCGCGCATCTGCTGGCTGGAGTTCAACTGCACCGTGGCGTTCGCCGTCGATATGAAGGCGATCGAGAACGCGCCGGTGGGCACCAGCGCGATCTCGGCCCAGGTGATCGAGGGCGCGAACGACGTGAGGGTCATGAAGAACCCGAAGCACAGCGTGAGGGTGGCGAGCAGCTTGGGGGTGGGTCGGGACCGGTGAGCGATGAAGAGCCCGCCAAAAATGGCGCCGAGACCCATTGACGCCATGAGCAGCCCGTAGTCCGCCGCCGACGTCTGATGAAAAGTGTGGCGGGTCAGCAGGGGCAGCGTCACCGTGAAGTTATAGGCGAAGGTGCCAACCACCGCCACGGACAGTATGACGTTACGCAGCAGCGGATTCTGCGCCACGTACTTGACCCCGAGGCGCAGCTGGCCCTTTTGACGCTCGACGATCTTCATGGGCAAGAACTCGCTGCGCCGCATCAGGACGAGCGCCAGCAGCACGGCGAGGTAGGACACCGAATTGGCGTAGAAACAGACAGCGGTTCCAACGACCGCAATGAACCCCGCGGCGATGCCGGGGCCGATCAGGCGTCCGGCGTTCATCAAAACGCTGTTCAGACTCACGGCATTGGCGATCAGGTCACGCCCGACCATCTCCTGGACGAAGGCCTGACGCGCGGGGTTATCGAAGAGGTTGACGACGCCGAGCAGGGCGGCGAGCACGTACACGGTGTCGACGGTGACGTGGTGCGAAGTGACCAGCAGGCCGAGCACCAGGGCGAGCAGGCCCGCCGACACCTGGGTGCAGTACAAGATGCGCCGCTTCTCGTGCCGGTCGGCAATGAGCCCGCCGTAGGAACCGAGGAGCAGCATTGGCAGGTACTGCAGCGCGACGGCGATGCCGAGATCGACCGAAGAGCCCGTGAGTTGCAAGACCAGCCAGCCCTGAGCCACGGACTGCATCCACGTTCCGGACACCGAAATGAGCTGACCAATGAAATAGAGCCGGAAGTTGCGCACCGACAGGGCGGCGAAGGTCTTTGACGAGAACCGCTTCGCCGCGCTCATTCTTCTTCCAACAGCGCTTCGAGGAAGACGGCGAGTTCGTGCGCCTTCAGTTGATCTTTCGTCGAGAGCGACAGGAGTTTCTTCTCCAGGAACTCAGTTTTACGTCGTCGAATCGCGGCCAGTTCCTTGCGCCCCAGTGGCGTGAGTCGCACGCGGGTGCACCGGCGGTCGTCTAAATCGGGACTACTCGCGATCAGTCCGGCCAGTTCCATGGTCTTCACGAGCCTCGTCACCGACGGCGGCTGAATCTGTTCGGCGAGCGCCAGCTCGCCCAGGGAGGGATTCTCGCGATTGTTGATCACGGCCAGCAACGAAGCCTGGGCTGGCGAGACGCCGCCGAGCGCAGAATAACGCAACTTTCGATTGAGCCGGGTGATTGACCGGCGCAGCCGAGCCGCGGTTTCTGTCGTTGTCTCATCCATTAGTTCACCTAACTAAATAATATCAGGCGCCGCGAGAACTCACGCGTGAAAACTTTTAATTACAACTGGCGGTAGCGAGGCACGTAACCACCGGCCCCGAGCGACATTGAGTCCTCGGGGTCCATCGAGTCGTCGACCCCGCCGATGACTTCGGTGACCCAGTCCAAGCGGTCGGTGAGGATTCTCGTGACCCCGCCCTGGAGGGTGTCCGACGAGATGGCACAACTCGAGCACGCGCCCTGCAGCTGCACCTCCACCACGCCCGTCTCGACGTCGGCGCGGATAAGTACCAGGTCGCCACCGTCCGCCTGCACCGCCGGACGCATGAGGTCCAGCAGGGCGTTGAGGGCCTTCAGTCGGCTGGAGCGTTCTTGGTCGGTGAGTTCTTGCACCCGACCAGTCTGCCGTGAAAATGCGGCGACGTGACCGCCCACACCCAAGTGGCTACGATTTGCCAGATGACTCCTCGAACAGAGTGGAACCCCGACGAGATTGACCTCTCCGACCTTGCTTTTTGGCGCCTGCCCTGGGCCGAGCGCGAAGCGGCCTTTGCCACCCTTCGTCGCGAGCGTCCAATCTCCTACTACGACGAGCCGGTCATCGAAAGTAGCGTCATTGAGATACCCAGGGGGAAGGGCTACTACGCGTTGACGCGCCACCGCGACGTCGCCGAGGCTTCGCGACACCCCGAAATCTTCCTCTCCGGTCCGGGAGCGGTGTCGCAGATCGACATGCCGCCCGAGATGGTCGAGTACTTCTCCGGGATGATCTCGACCGACAATCCCAAGCACGCTCGGCTGCGGCGGATCGTTTCGAACGCGTTCAACCCGCGCAATGTTCGCGCGGTCGAGGATTCAATCGAAAGGATCGCGGACGAGGTGATCCGCAAGGCAATGGACGGCGGCTCCGGCGATTTCATCAACGACGTCGCCGCCCCGTTCCCGCTCGAGATCATCTGCAACATGATGGGCGTTCCCGAGAGCGAATTCGCCACGGTCCTGAAGTGTTCGAACATCATCCTTTCCGCGGGCGACCCCGAACTGGTTCCCGAGGGAACCGATCAGATCCTGGCGTTCCTCGAGGCGGGTGCGACGCTGACGGGGATCATGGAGGAGCTCGGCAAGTACCGGCTCGACCATCCCATTGACGACATCACCAGCGCCCTGGTCAACGCCGAGATCGAGTCCGAGAAGCTTTCGCAGCAGGAGTTGGCCTCGTTCTTTGTCCTGCTCGTCACGGCGGGGAACGAAACGACACGCACGGCAATCGCCCACGGGCTGCACGCGCTCAGCGAATATCCTGATCAGAAGGCCCGCTTGATCGCCGACTACGAGGGGCTCGCCAAGACTGCCACCGACGAGATCGTCCGTTGGGCCTCGCCGGTCATTTGGATGCGTCGCACCCTGGCGGTCGATCACACGCTGTCGGACTTCGAGCTGAAGGCCGGCGACAAGGTGGTGCTCTTCTACAACTCCGCCAACCGCGACGACGAGGCGTTCGTCGACCCCTACACGTTCGACGTTGGTCGGACCAAGAACGACCACTACGGTTTCGGTGCTCCGGGACCACACTTCTGCCTCGGCGCGCACCTCGCTCGGCGCGAGATCACCGTCATGTGGCGTGAACTGCTGCACCGCGCACCCCACATTCACGCCACCGGCGAGCCTTCGCAGTTGGCCTCGAGTTTCGTGAACGGCATCAAGCATCTCCCCTACAGCTTCTAGGTTCCTACGACTCTCGAGCAGCCACCGCTTCGTCGAACGATCGCAGGGCCCGCGGGCCCCAGACCGTTCCCGGCCCACCGTTCATCAAGATAGCGACCCCGACCACTTCGCCGACCTGCTGGCGTGTGGCGCCTTGTTGCGCGGCGCCTCGGCTGTGGGCAACGATGCAGCCGTCGCATTCACGCGTGATGGCAATGGCGAGCGCCACGAGTTCCTTCACGGCGCGCGACAGTTCCCCTTCGCCCATCGCCGCTCGCGATACTTCTGCGTATCCCTTCATGACGTCAGGGATGAGACTGCGCAGATCGATCGCCGGCTGGCGAAGTTCTTCTCGTACCTCGTGCATGTGTTCCATGGCCACCTCCAATGTGCAGCGTAGCGATGAGGTGCGGTCGTGTCCGCAACCGGAGCCGTGGCTCGCTCCCTAGAATGGAGAGGTGAGCGTAATTGACGATGTACTTGCCAACAATCGCCTCTACGTAGCGAGCCACGGCCACCGTGAGCTCCCCACCGAGCCCCAACTGCGCCTCGCCGTGCTCACCTGTATGGACTCGCGGCTCGATCTCTTCGGAGCGCTAGGTCTCGATCTGGGTGAGGCGCACCTCGTTCGAAACGCCGGCGGACTCGCGAGCGACGACGCCGTTCGCTCGCTGCTGCTCAGTCAGAGGCTCCTCGGAACGAACGCGGTGATGGTCATTCACCACACGCGCTGCGGACTCGAGGGCTTCGAGGAAGAAGCCCTCCAGCGCGAACTCGAGGCCGAATTCGGCGAGCGACCGCCTTTTCGTCTCGGCGCCTACCGCGATGTCGACCAAGACGTGCGCGCCACCGTCACGACCCTGCGGCGAAGTCCGTTCATCGACGGCACCGAGCTTCGTGGCTTCGTCTTCAACGTCGATGACGGTGATCTGCGCGAAGTCTCAGCCGACTAACGATTTCTTGAATCCCTGACTCGTCTGGTCGAAGCCGTTGTTCCGATAGAAACGGTGGGCGTCGTCGCGCACGTTGCGACTGGTCAGCTGAATCCGGTAGCACCCCTCGGACCGGGCCAGTTCTTCGGCGCGTCGCAGCAAGAGAGTGCCGATCCCTTGGCTTCGCACGTCGCTTCGCACGTGCACGCTTTCCAACTCGCAGCACCAACCTCCCGTGCGCTGAAAGTGCGGGAACACCATCACTTGGCAGACGCCGACCACCTCCTCGCCGAGCTGCGCCACCAGCACGTCGCCACGACGGCTACGCGTCACGATGACGGCGCGCCAGTAGGCGTCCACGTCGTCGGGGTGCTCGTCGTCGGGGCTGAAGGATCCGCCCTGCAGCACGCGGGCGGCGGCGGGGATGTCGGCGCGCTCAACTGGGCGGACGACGACCACTGGTCTAGGCGCGCGGATCAATGGGCGTGAGCACCCCGACGCTCGCTTCGACCACTTCGGCGGCGTCCAAGCAGAGGTCCTCACGAAAGGCGTCGCCAATGATCTGCACGCCCGTGGGCAGCCCATTGGCCACCCCCGTTGGCACGCAGGCCGCCGGGAGGCCCAAGAGATTCGCGGGCAGCACGAAGCGAAAGAGCTCGACGACGTTCATCGCCGACTCGGCGCTTTCGATGTCGTAGCCGTGCGCAAAGGGGGGCTGGGTCCAGGTCGGTCCCACGATCAACGGATACTGGGTGAGGAACTCCCGCCACGCCTTCGCGACCGCGTAGCGAGTCTGATGCATGACAAAGAGTGACTCCGCCGTCGCCGGCGGGAACATCGCGTCGGTCAGATTCAAGAACTTCTGGCCGCCTTCGCCCATCAGCGAGAGCAGCATCGTCTTTTGAATCTCGAGGCTCGTCATCATGAGTTCCGTCCAGGCGAAGTACGCCTCGAACAACATCGGAGGCTCGATCTCTTCCACCTCGTAGCCCGCGGCCTCGAGCGCCCGGCCCGCGATGCGCACTCCCTCGACGATATCGGGATCGGTGGTTCCGCCGTTGGGGCTTGGCACCAGCGCGACGCAGCGCGGCGCGGCGCTGCCGCGAAGCGGCGCGCTGATTGACTGGGGATCGCGGTGGTGCGCGCCCATGACCGCCTCGAGTCCGATGCGAACGTCACCGACGTGGCGAGCCAGCACGCCATTGACCAGCATGATCTGGCTGTTGATCGGCATGTCGATCAACGCGCTGGGGTTTCCCTGGGGCACCCGTCCGCGCGACGGCTTGATCGACGCGATGCCGCAGGCGTACGCCGGGTTGCGTAGTGAGCCACCGATGTCGTTGCCGAGTCCAATCGGGCTCATGCCCGAGGCGATGGCGGCGGCCTCGCCACCCGACGAGCCCCCCGCGGTGAACCCGTGGCGCCACGGGTTGTGCGTGGGGCCGTAGAGCGACGACTCGGTGTTCACGCGAAGGCCGAGGTCGGGCATGTTCGTGCGCGCGAGCGCCACCGCTCCGGCTTGGCGCATTCGCTCGACCACAGGTCCGTCACGGGTCGCGATCAGATCCTTCAGCGCCGTGACCCCCTCGGTGGTGGCGTAGCCCTCGACGTCGAGGTTCGTCTTGATGGTGAAGGGAACCCCGTGGAGGGGTCCGAGCGGACCCCCGGCCCTCACTTGGGCGTCCGCGGCGTCAGCCTCCTTGCGGACTTCGTCAGGCCGGACTTCGACGACGGCGTTAATCGAGCCGTTGACGGCTTCGATCCGCTCGAGGTGCGCTTCGACAACTTCTCGCGACGTCGCCTCGCCGCTTCGAATCTTCTGCGCCAGCGACGACGCGGACTCCTGCCACAACTCTTGACCCATTGCTTCCCCCAGAATTTGACTTTGCGGTTAGTTTGTCACGCCACTCGGGCGAGACCAAATTCAACCAAATCGGCCGAGGGTGTAGTCCAGGGTCCGGGGGTCTCGAGGGTTGTTGAAGATCTTCTCGGTGGTGTCGAACTCGATGAGTTCGCCCGCGCGGTCCTCGCCCATGAGCAAGAAGGCGCAGTCGTCGGAGATTCGAGCGGCCTGTTGCATATTGTGCGTCACGATGATGATGGTGACGCGGCTCTTCAGCGTGGTCATCAGCTCTTCGATGCGCAGCGTGGCGATCGGGTCGAGCGCGGACGTCGGCTCGTCCATCAGGAGAACCTCGGGGTCCATCGCGAGGGCGCGAGCGATGCAGAGACGCTGCTGCTCTCCACCCGACAGGTTCGAGGCGGCCACCTTCAAGCGGCCCTCGACGCTGTCCCACAGGGCGGCCGCGCGAAGTGACGTCTCGGCGGCCTCGTCCAACAGCGCCTTCTTCTTGATGCCGTTGAATCGCAGGCCCGAGACGGCGTTGTCGTAGATCGACATCGTAGGAAATGGGTTGGGACGCTGGAACACCATGCCGACCCGAGTGCGCAGTTCGGTCACCGTGAGATCGCCGCGGTAGACGTCGGTGCCTTCCAGGAGGATGTGGCCGCTGACCTTGGCGCCCGAGGTGAGGTCGTGAAGGCGATTGAGCGCACGCAGCAACGTAGTCTTGCCCGAACCCGACGGCCCGATGAGGCTCGTCACGCGGTTCTTGGCAACGTCGAAGGTGCAGTCACGCACCGCCGTTCGGCCGTTGAACGACACCGCCACGTCTTTCAACTGCATCGCAATCGCTTGGCGATTGGGCGACGCCGTCACGGCGGTTCCGGAATGAGTTTCTGTCATGATCTCTTGCTCCATTAGTTTTTAACCTGCTGCTTTCTAGATGCCCAGATGCGGGCGCTGAGACTTAGTACGAAGATGAACACCACCAGCACCAACGCGATGCCCCACACCTGGGCTCGCAGGCTGGGCCACTCGGACTTGGCGTTCTCGTAGATGCTTAGTGGCAACGCCGAGACGGGGTCGAACGGCTTCCACGAGTTCGTAAACCCGCCGGCGATCACCAACATCACCGGTGCCGTTTCACCGACCGCTCGCGAGACGGCGAGAATCGTCCCGGTCACGATGCCCGAGGCCGAGGCGGGCAGGACTACCCGCAGCGAGATTACGTGGGGCTTGGCCCCGAGAGCCAGACCCGCCTCTCGCAGGGTGTTCGGAACGTTTCGAACGGCGATCTCGGTGGAGATGACGATCACCGGCAGCATCAAGACCGCGAGCGCGAAGGAACCGGCGATCGCTGAGAAACCGACGTTGAGGTCGCGGACGACGAACGAGAACGCGAAGAGGCCCATCAAGATTGACGGAGCGCCCGCCATTGTTTGAGCGATCACGCGCAGGGACGAGGCCAGCTTCGACTCCGTCTCGGCAAGGTAGATCCCGACGAGTATCCCCACCGGAATCGCCATCACCGACGCGTAGATCGTGAGCGCCAAGGTGCCCACGATCGCGTTCGAGACGCCCCCCGTCGCGTTGGGGGCGATCAGCGAAGGCGTCGACGGCAGCGTCGTAAAGAAAGCCTTGTCGATAACCGGTAGGCCCTGCTTGAACAACTGGTACAGCAGCATCACCAAGGGCACTGCCGACACGAGCAGCGCGATGGCGCACAGTGCGATCATCATCCGAGAGACTGCGAGCCTTCGCGCGCGCGAGTGTGATGAGATTCGTCGAATTTCGCCACGCATCTCGTTGCCAACTTCTTTGGGCTCTTGGATTTCAGTCATGTCGCTCATACCAGTGCCAGTACCCTTCGCTGACGGCGGACCAGCCAGCGACTCACGAGCGAAAGTCCAAAGTTCAAAAGCATCAGGAGCACACCGAGCGCCATCAGCGCCGCTATCTCATTGCCTTGTGACTCACCGAACTCAGTGGCGATCCACGCGGCGATCGAGGTTCCCGGATAGAGCAGGTGGAACTGAACGTTGGCGACCCCACCCGCCACGAGGGCCACGGCGACCGTCTCGCCGGTCGCGCGAGCGAGCGCCAAGAACGTGGCGCCGAAGAGGCCGATCTTCGCCGTTGGCAGCACCACTCCGCGAATTACTTGCCATCGAGTCGCACCCAAGGAGAGGCTGGCCTCAATGAGGTCCTGTGGGACAACGGCGATAACTTCTCGACTGATCGCCACGAAGGTCGGAAGGATCATGATCCCCAACACAATTGAAGCGAGCAGCAATGAGGTGCCGAACTCTTGTCCGGGGTTGCCGAAGATCGCCTTCGCGAAGGGCCAACTGTTCAACCAGGGATTGACCGTCGTCTCCATCCACGGAGCCAGGACCAGCAAGCCCCAAAGACCGTAGACGATGCTCGGGACCGCGGCCAGCAACTCGACGAGTGTCGCGATCACGTTGCGAAATCGCCTCGGGATCAGAAAGACGATGGCGATCGAAGTCCCGAGTCCAACAATGACCGCCAGGACGAGGGCGATCAACGATGTTTCGAAGGTTCCGGTGATCATCGCGAGACCGCCGAAGGGTCCGAGCGGCGACGCCCATCCCTTGCCACCGAGGAGCGTGCCCGCGTGGTGCAGCCAGGTTGGCAACGAACTCCAAAAGATCGTGCCAACGAAACCAACACTGACGGCGGCGAAGAGAATCGCACCGGCCAGCAGGAGGTAGTGATACCAGGTGCGAGAAGCTGCGGGGGGGTTGTACCCCCCCGCAGCTTCGTCACCTAACTCCAGAGCAACAATTGATTCATTTAAGATTTCGCTCATTGAAAAATCAACTCATCCCTGCTCTTTGACCTTCTTGCTACTTACGACTTTTGGTTCACGCAGACGGTACCGGACACCGTGATCGTCTGGAGTTGCGCGCGCGCGTACGTCTGAACGGCGGTGGGCAGCGGGACGTAACCTTCTGCGGCCGCGTCCTTCTTCTGAGCGCCGTGAGACTCCCAGTCCAGGTACTTCGTGATTCCTTCGCAGGTCGCCTCGCTGGTCTGTGCCTTGGGCACGAGGGCCCAGCTGTAGGTCGAGAAGGGCCACACGTTGGTTCCCGGCTCGTCGGTGATTGCGAAGTTGTCCGGCGTCACACTGGAACCGGCCGCGCTAGCGGCGTTTCCGATGTTGGTCAGACTGGGTTCCAACCACGCGCCATTCTTGTCCTGCAACTGGGCCACCTGGATGGCGTCGTTGCCGGGAATGAGCACGTAGCTGTACTCCACGTAACCAATGGCGCCGAGCGTGTTGACGATGCCCTGGGCCATGCCCGCATTGTTCGCTACACCGTTGATGTTCGTGGCACCCCACGCACCGCCGGAACCTTCCATCGGACTACCGCCGTTAGGGGCATGACCTGAGTTGCCAGCCTGGTAGAGCCAGTAGGTGAAGGCTTCGGTCGTGCCCGAGCCGGCGTTGCGGTAGAGGACCTTGATGGTGTCGCGAGCCTCGTTGTTCGTGCCCAGATTGGCCAGCGCCTTGCCGACTGTCGTACTCGTGCCACCGTTGGTCGCGACGATCGTTGGGTCCGACCACTGGGTGATCTTGCCGTCGTAAATCGCGGCAACTTCGGTCGCGGTGAGCTTCAAGTTGTCAAAGCCCGCTCCGAGGTTGTAGCCCATCACGGCGCCTCCCAAAGCGTACGGGACTTGCGCGTAGCTGGACTCAGTGGCCCCCGTTGGGAGTGTTCCTGCGGCCGCGCTCATCGGAACATCCGAGAAGCCAATGCTCAATGAGCCGCTCGTGATACCCGAGCGCCCAGTTCCCGAACCCGCGGCCGGGTACGCACTGAACGACACCTTGCCGCCGGCCGTGTACGCGGTTGAACCGCTGGTGGTGGCACCGACCAATGGCGCGTCGAATGACGAACCGTTAATGGCCAGCGACACCGTGCCGGGGACGTTGAGGTCAGTGTCGCCATTGAGACCCGAACCCATAAGGCTGGGCTTGTGGATTGAGAAGCCCTTCGGACACGCTGGCCTTACGGCCTTGACCTTCTTGGACTTGAGTGCCGTTGAAGTCAACTCGTAGCAGGTGATCGTCCTAGTTTTCGGCTTGGACGCGGCACCGGCGGGCAAGGTGACAACAGCGAGGAGACCAGCGACGGTCAGCGCTGCTGCCGCTAATGACCTGAGTGTCTTATTCATTCTGAACTTTCCTCCTAAAGAAAGTGATTCGTTTATGGCCAAGTGCAGATGCGTACGACCTTCGCCGCCAGCGAACCTTTTGCCACGAGAGACCTTAGAAACGAAAAGTGAACGGCACGTGACGGCGACGGACTCGCCAGGTGAATTATTGAAGAAGTCTTTAAAACACTGGAAAGAGAGCGACTTTCTAGTCGCAGCAGCTGTCGCGCCAACCACAGGTGGTGCAGCGGAAATGAGCGTGCTCGGGGCTGAGTGGCGACGCGCAGTGCGGGCATTCGTGAAAGACGCCGAACCGATTGAGACAGTCAGTCCCTCGCCCGACAACGTCGGCGGGCTCTGGCGTGTTGAGCTCTTGCATCGTTCCATTATGAATGACGCGACGGCTCACCGGAATGATTACCGCCGCGTAAGATTTTTCGACGTCAATTTGTCCTACAGTGCTTTTGGGGAACAATTTCGTACGAGGCGGGCTTTTGATGCGCATAGGTGTTCTTACCGCGGGCGGAGACGCACCTGGACTGAATGCGGCCATTCGCGGGCTCGGCCAAATGGCCTTTCGCAACGGACACGAGATCGTGGGCATCGCGAACGGATGGGCCGGACTGGCCGAGGAGTTCTCCGGACGACCTCTTTATCCTGATGATCTCAGCAATATCGTGGGCCAGGGCGGCACACTGCTCGGCACGGCTCGCTTCGACCTCGACCATCCAGCGGGCGGGCGGGACCGCGTGCTCGCGACCATCGGCGAACACCTCGACGCCCTCGTGGCGATCGGCGGCGACGGAACCCAACGAATCTCCAACTGGCTCGCCGAACGCGGCGCCCCCGTCGTCGGCGTGCCGAAGACCCTTGATAACGACCTGATCGGCACCGACTACTGCATTGGTTTTGACACCGCGGTCAGCATTGTCGCCGAGTCGCTCGACCGGCTCTACACCACCGCCGCCTCGCACCACCGCGTCATGGTGGTCGAAACAATGGGGCGCGCCACCGGCTGGGTCGCCGCCATGGGCGGGCTCGCGGGCGGCGCGGACTTGATCGTGATTCCCGAATTCCCCATCACCATGGACCAAATCATTGCGCACCTCGTAAAACGACGAAGTTCGAACAACGCCTTTTCAATCGTCGTGGTCGCCGAGGGAATCAACCTCGAGACCCTTGGCGGCATCGAGGAGGGCGGCGTGCCCACCGAGGGCATCGGTGGCGTTCGCCTCGCGACGAGGGGCGTCGGTCAGTTCGTCGCCGCTCAAATCGACGCCCACGGAGGCTTCGAGGTTCGAACGACCGTCCTCGGTCACCTCCAGCGCGGCGGCAGCCCCACCGCGTACGACCGCATCTGGGCCACCCGGGTAGGCGCCGCCGCCTTTGACGCGGTGGTCGCCGAACAGTTCGGGATGATTCCCGTGGTGCGCGGTAGCCACGTGGAGTTGGTGCCACTGGCGACCGTGGCGAACGGTCAGCGCCAGGTTCCCCGCGATCTCTACGACCTCTGCGCCGCGTTCTTCTAGAACCGGAAGCGAGTTAGCGTTCGTCGGGTCCGAGTTGACCAGCCCGGTAGTGCCGTCGACACAACACCTGGTAGTGAACGTTGCCGTGAATGACGTCGCCGGTGAAGAACTGATTTCCTTCCCGGGCCACGACCCCGTCGACGACGCGGGCGTTGCACCGGCCCTTCTGACCGCACCAGCACGATGACGTGAGCGGTAGCTCGTGGGCCCAGTCGGCGATTGCGAAAAGTCGCGCGGAACCGGGAAAGACGTTCAAAAGAAAGTCCGCCGACAGGCCGAAGGCGTGGATGTCGATGCCGTGGTCGTCGACCATTTGGGCGAGTTCGTCGACCTGTCCCACGGTCGCGAATTGAACCTCGTCGATGACGAGAATCCTCGTCGCATCCCTCAGCGCCTTGTCGAGGTGGCTCGACAAACTGCTGCCCGGAATGACCGCCTCGGCCTCGGCCTCGATACCAATGCGACTGGTCACCATGCCGTCGTCACTGCGGTCGCCGAAGGTCCACAGCGCCACGTCACTACGCCCTTCGCGCAACTGCCAGCAGAGTTGCAACGCCAGGGTCGACTTTCCCGCGGCCATCGTCCCGTATGTAAAAGTCAGTTCCGCCATTGGTTTCTCACATCGCTTCGCGAACGCTTAACGATACTCCGTGGCACCGGTCGATCAGCTGGGGAGAGCCGGCACGACTCTAGCTAGATTGGGCGTATGAACTACAGCGTGCGCGCCATTGCCTACATCCGAAACGAGCGAAGCGAAGCGCTGGACGACAACTGGGACGACGTGCTCAGCACCGTCGAACTCGCCCAGGACGTGCCCAGTGAGGCGCTGCTCGGGCTCGGCGAGTTCTCCCACGTCGAGATCGTGTTCTTCGCTGACTGGGCCGAGGACGTTCCGCCGGGACCCTGGCATCGTCACCCTCGCGGCAACGAGGAGTGGCCCGACGTTGGCGTGTTCGCGCAGCGTAACAAGGACCGCCCCAACCGCATCCTGCTCAGCACCGTCGCTGTTGACTCGATCGCAGAACGTTCGCTCACCGTTCGCGGACTTGACGGGATTGACGGCACGCCGGTTCTCGATATCAAGCCAGTGTTTCGCTGGAGCGTGCCGCGCGGCGAGCTTCGCGTCGCCCCCTGGAGTGAAGCGCTCGGCGAGCACTACCACTAGTTCCTACTTCACGCCGGCGAACACGTTCAGCACCGCCGCGAGTTCCGGGCCCTTCTCCTCTTGCAAGAAATGCCCGCCGCCTTCGATGGTGACGTGCGCCTGGCCCTTGGTGCCGGGCACCGTGGCGAGGAACTTCTTGTCGCCACCCTTGGTGATGGGATCGCTGTCCGAGAAGCAGCAGAGGAAGGGCTTCTCCCACTTCTCGAGCACGGCCCAGGCGGCTGCGTTCGCGTCGTGGGCCGGGTCCTCGGGAGAAGTCGGCACGAGCAGCGGGAACTGTCGGGCCCCCTGTTTGTAGGTGTCGTCAGGAAATGGCGCGTCGTACGCCGCCACGACCTCAGGTTTCAGCCGCACAACGCAACCACCCGAGACAATGCCGCCGACGTGCAGATCTGGCGCGCTCTGGCTGTACTCCTGCCACGCGCGGAATGCCTCATTGACCCGCTCGTTCCCCGTCGGCAGTCCGCCATTGCCAATCGCGACACGAGCGAAGCGCTCGGGGTGCTCGCCGACGAGACGTAGCCCAATGAGACTGCCCCAGTCCTGGGCGAAGAGCGTCACGTTCTGGAGATCGAGATGGTCAAAGAGAAGTTCGCGCACCCACTCGACGTGGCGAGCGTAGGTATAGTCGTCCCGGTCGGCTGGCTTGTCCGATTGGCCAAAGCCAATCAGGTCAGGTGCAATGACTCGGTGCCGTGCCGACACCAGGGCGGGAATCGTGAAGCGATAGAGATACGACCAACTCGGCTCGCCGTGCATCAGCAAGACCACGTCGCCATCCGACGGACCCTCGTCGTAGTAAGCCATGCGAAGAGGCTCCCCTCCGGTAGGGTCCTTCACTTCTGCGTACTTCGCTTCAAAGGCGAAGTCCGGAAGATTCACAAAACGTTCCTCGGGGGTACGCACTCGTTGCATCATCTCTCCTTCTTGTCGTAGGGCATTTGCGATACTGCTACTGACGGGCCATCCCCTCTCGGGCGGCCGTTTCCTCCTCATCGCCGGCGTTCTGGGAGATCAGTTGAATGTCCACTCGCTCGAGACGCCCCTCGAAGGCGAACTCGTCGCGGTAGCGCTTGGAGACCGGTGAACCGTGGTCACGGCCGATGCTCATGCCGATGCTCGAAATGATGCGCATCAGAAACGGGAGATGACCAGATCCCACCACTCGACCATCAATCACGAGCTCGACATCGGCGTCGTTCTTGCCGCGACGGAATCGAAGACCAATTACCGAGGGCCCCGTCGGGACAACTTCCGTCGACTCGACAATGTGGTGTTCGTTGAAGATGTTGTAGTCAAAGATCAGTCGATCGTGCTGCACGAAAAAACTGACGCCGGCGTTTTCCGTGCCCGAGGCCATCACCACGCCGCCCGCGCCGGCGGGGCGGTCAATAGTGGCGTCGAGATCCCAACTGCGTCCGCCAATCCCGGCCGCCGCCTGGGGTGGAATAGGACTGAGCGGCGGACGATAGGTGTAATGGCGACTGAGTGGGTGGGGCGAGTTTTCGCGATAACGGGCTCCGAAGAGCTCAATGCCCCGGTCGTCCAGTGGTAGCACCCCGAACTCTTCGGCCTCTCGCCACCAGAGCGCCACGAGTTCGGCGAGCTTCTCGGGACTGGACGTCGCGAGGTCGTGGCACTCGGAGGCGTCGATTGCCACGTGGTAGAGCTCCCAGCGGTCATCGTCGAACGAGACTCCCGGCACGTGACGGGTGACGGCCTTCCAGCCTTCGCAGTACATGGCGCGGTGCCCACCCATTTCGAAGTACTGCTTGGACCGTTGACCTCTCGCATCACCGCGCGTGAAGGTGTAGCCGATCGATGCGCCGGCGAGCGGCATCTGCTCCAGGCCCCGGTAGACCTCCGGCACGGTCACTCCCGCCGCTTCATAGACCGTGGGTGCGATATCCGTGACGTAGTGGAACTGGCTGCGGATCTCACCCTTGGCCGCGATTCCGTCCGGCCAGTGCGCAATGAGCGGCACGTGCACTCCACCCTCGTGCGTGTTCTGCTTGTACCACTTGAAGGGTGTGTTTCCGGCCTGCGCCCAGCCCCACGGATAGTTCGAGTGACTACTCGGTCCGCCAATGTCGTCCAGGCGCTTCACCGCCTCATCGGGGCTCTCGAGGATGAAGTTGAAGTACTTCATCTCGTGCAATATGCCAAACGGCCCGCCCTCTTGCGAGGCACCGTTATCCGACATCAGCAAAATCAGGGTGTTATCGAGTTCACCCAGTTCTTCGAGACCCCGGACGAACCGTCCGATCTGGGCATCAGTATGTTCGAGAAACGCGGCGAAGGCCTCTTGGAGCCGACACGCCAGTCTCTTCTGATTATCCGGCAACGAATCCCACGGCTCCACGCCTTCATTGCGAGGCGCTAATTCGGTGTCGGGAGCGACGATCCCGAGTTCCTTTTGACGGGCGAACCAGCGCTCGCGGGCGGCGTCCCAGCCCTCGTCGTATCGACCGCGATGTTTGAGAAGATACTCCTCGGGCGCCTGATGCGGGGCGTGCGTGGCGCCGAAGGCGAAGTAGTTGAAGAATGGTCGATCCGGTCTGATTGACTTCGCATCACGGATGAACTCCAGCGCGTGATCGACCAGGTCTTCACTGAGGTGATACCCCTCGCCCACGCTTTTGGGGGGCTCGACCCGGTGGTTGTCGTAGACCAGATCGGGCGAAAACTGATCGGTCTCGCCGTCCAGGAATCCGTAGTGTCGATCAAAGCCCCGCGCGAGCGGCCACTGATCGAAGGGCCCCGCCGAGGACGAGTTCTCCATCGAGACCAAGTGCCACTTGCCAATCGCCAACGTCGTGTAGCCGTTCTCACGCATAACCTCGCCCATGGTTGCGGCGTGATTGGAGATTTGACCACGCATCGATGGAAACCCCGAACTCCAGTTGGAGATTCCGCGCATGCCGACGCTGTGATGGTTACGGCCCGTCAAGAGAGCGGCTCGCGTTGGTGAGCAAAGTGGCGTGACGTGAAAATTTGAGTAGCGAAGACCGCCGGCCGCCAGCGCGTCGATGTTCGGAGTCGGCAGGTCGGAACCGAAACACCCGAAGTGCGAGAAACCCAGGTCGTCAATCAAGATCACGACGACATTGGGCGCATCCTGCTTCGGGTGCGCGGGCGTTGGCCACCACGGAGTCGAATCGGCCAAGGTCCGGCCGATCTTGCCTTCGAACGGCTCATAGCGCTTCATAGTCCCCCTCGTACTAAGCGCCACGTTAGAGCACGCGCCCGGCCGTTTCCTAGGAGGAACGAGCCAGCTTCTCTGAAACAACTTCGCGCGACGGGCAGGTTGCTGGACCGAACGCACTGATGGCGATGGCGGCGCCGACGTTCGCCCTGCGAAGAGCATCGACGTAAGTGGTCCCCCTCGCGAGTTCCGCCAGCAACACGCCGTTGTGCACGTCGCCCGCGCCGTTCGTGTCAACCACCTGCGTTGGGACACCAGGCACTTCAACGATCGCTTGATCGGCTCGGGCGAGAACGCAGCCCCGCACGCCATCTCGAACCACGACGCCACGTCGTCCGGTCGTCGCGAGAAGTCTCTCCGCGCTGGCGCTGGCACACTCGTCGCCGGTGAGCGAGGACGCCTCGCCGGCGTTGCACAAGAACCAGTCCGTGCGGGCCATGACCTCTCGCAGTACCTCTGCGGGGATATCGAGCACCCGTGGACCCGGATCAAACGCGACGACGACACGGGACGAAAGTTGGCGCAGCCAGGTCATCATCTCGCCTCGGATCTGGGGATAGACGAAGTTGTAGCCAGAAAAAAACACGTAGTCACCGTCGCCGATTGCCACCGACAGCAGGTCCGAGGCGTTGAGCGTTCCCTCAGCACCGGGTGACGTGACGAACGTTCGTTCCCCGTCGCCTTCGACGAGCACGATGCAGATACCCAGGTCCTGATCGCCGCGTGGTTGCACCGCAACCTCAATCTCTTGCTCACGAAGAGCGTCGAGGGCGATATCGGCAAATGGTCCGCCGCCAACTTGGCCAACGTACGTCACGGCCATACCTTGACGAGCCGCGGCGCTCATAGCATTGAAGCCACCCCCGGCGGTGACGAGTCGATTGGTAACCAGCGCGTCAGAACCACGCAGTGGCAGACTGGAGATCTTCAACACCACGTCGATCATGACCGTATCGAGAACGAAGAAACGTGGTGAAACTTCCATACCACAGCACCTTACCGACGCAGGGCGAGCAGCTCACGCGAGACCTTGGCCAGATTCAGCGAGTTCGTCTCCTCGACCAGTGCGGTGGCCCACGAGGGGAATGACGTCATACCGCCGCACGCTCCCGCCATTGCTCCCGTCATCGCTGCGATGGTGTCGCAGTCTCCACCGAGCGAAGCCGCGACACAGCAGGCGCTCCACGAGTCCTCACCGTACGCCGCGAGCAGTGCGAACGCCGCGGGCACTGATTCGTTGGAAGCCAGACTGGACCCGATTACCTCGTTGATCGCCCCGATGAGAGGTAGTCCTTTGAAGGAGCGACCGAGCTCGACGGCTTTGACGATCTGCGCGGCAACTCGGGGGCCCCCACTCGCCGACCCGTACGTCGCACCGAGCTGCGCGCTTCGAAGTCCCGTGGCGATGGCGTCGTCGTGCGACGCCCCATCTATCCCCGCACTCACCACCGCCGCGACGGCGCAGGCGGCGCTGATGGCGACCGAGGTGTTGTGAGTTGGGGCGCTTACTTCAACGACTCGAGCGACCAGCGCCTCGAGGTTGCTGCTCGCGCACACGATGCCCACGGGGGCAATCCGCATCGCGGCGCCATTAGTCGTGCCGGCGACGCCGGTTTGCGAAAGATCCACGCCCATCTCAATATTGAATAGAGCCCTCTTCGTCGACGGACCGAGCAGATCGAGCAGTCCTCGACGTCGAACGCTCTGCTCCCACTCGAGGAGTCGTCGAGCGTACGCTCTGGCATCAAATGAGTCGAAGGACGCCAGTAGAACGTCGGCGAGGATGAGCGCCTGTTCCGTATCGTCGGTGACCGTCGCCGACTTCAATCCGGCGGCGAACGGATGCGTCGGACTTGAAGGGTGAAACTCCGTCACCAGCTCGCCGAACTCCTTGACAATTTCTTCACGAGTGAGCGACTGCGTGGGCATCCCCAGCGCATCACCAAGAGCGAGTCCCGCGAGCGTGGCGTGGGCGCGGTCAAACGCCCTCGATCCACCCAACACGGCAGCATCCGTCACGTTGGTCAAGTTAGTCGCAATGCTGTCGAGCCAAGATCGTCACGGCGTGGGCGCCACGCTCAATTGTTTCCTAAACGTCTTCGCCGTACTGATTCTCCCGCCTAAAATCTGGCCAACGATTTTCGACGTTCCGCCAGGGGGCCGCGTGAGTGATGAACTTTCCGAACTACTAGGGACCGGCGGCGGTGGCGCACTACGCGTCGAAGAGAACGGCATCAACGTCATTGATGAGTCGCAGCGAAAAGGCCATCCTCGAGAACTCTTCTGGCCCTGGTTCGGCGCCAACATTTCAGTTCTCGGCCTCGGTTACGGATCCTACGTCCTAGGTTTTGGAATCTCCTTCTGGCAGGCAGTGGTTGTGGGTCTGGTCGGCATTACCGTCAGCTTTCTTCTCTGTGGCATCATCGCCACCGCCGGCAAGCGCGGATCCGCGCCCACCATGGTGCTCAGCCGTGCGGCCTTCGGCATTCGAGGGAACCGCTTGCCATCGGCGATTTCGTGGCTACTTTGCGTGGGCTGGGAGACGGCGCTGATGGTGATCGCGGTGCTCGCAACGTCGACGGTCTTTACACGGCTGGGCTGGGGCGGCGGCACCGGCGTCAAGGTTGTCGCCCTCGTCGTCATCGGCGCGCTCATCGTTGGCGGCGGCGTGATGGGCTTCGACCTCATCATGCGCATGCAGGCGATCATCACCGTCATTACCGGCGTGCTCTCGGTGTTCTTTATCGTTCTCACTTTCAAGCACATCAGCTGGCACGTCGTGTCACACGTGCACAGCGGGTCCGCGCAAAGCCTGATCGGCGCGCTGGTCTTCGTGATGACCGGATTCGGGCTCGGATGGGTGAACGCGGCGGCGGACTACTCTCGCTACCTCCCTCGCAACTCGTCGACCAAAGGCGTGGTGTGGTGGACAACGTTTGGTTCGTCCATCGCTCCGCTGGTGCTGCTGTTCTTCGGACTGCTCATAGCCGGCTCCTCCAGCTCACTCAGCAGCGAGATAGGCAACAACCCCGTCGGTGCCCTCACCAATTTGCTGCCGACGTGGTTCCTGGTTCCCTTCGCCATCGTCGCGATCCTCGGTCTGGTCGGTGGCGCAGTACTCGACATCTACTCGTCGGGACTCTCGCTCTTGTCAGCCGGGATAAGAATCCCCCGCTACGCTGCGGCGGGAGTCGACGGCGTCATCATGGTCGGCGGCACGATTTACATTGTCTTTGTAAACGGCAACTTCCTCAACTCGTTCGAGGGATTCCTCATTACCGTGGGCGTTCTCATTGCCGCGTGGTGTGGAGTGTTCCTCGGCGACCTGGTGCTTCGAAGGAAGGACTACTCCGACGCCGACCTCTTCAACGGCGCGGGACGCTACGGCGACGTTCGCCTCGTTCCGATTCTCACGATCATCGCCACCAGTTTTGTAGGTTGGGGCCTCGTGACCAACTCGTACGCGTCATGGCTCACGTGGCAGGGTTATCTGCTCAAGCCCTTCGATCTTGGCGGCAAGACCGGGGCCTGGGCGTACGCGAACCTCGGAGTCCTCGCGGCCCTCGCCTTAAGTTTTGTGGTGACGCTCATTTTTGACCGCCAAAGCGTTCTCACTCAGGAGTCGATGAGCGAATAACTCGCGAGCGCAAGGAATCGGCTAGGCCAACTGTTTAATCCACTCGGCGGTGGTGATGACGGTCGCCTGACGAGGAAAGACCTTCTCCATCAGCACGCGGTGCACCTCGGGGTCCGCGTCGGCGCACGCGTCACTCAATATCGTGATCTTGAAGTCAAGGTCAGCGGCTTGACGGGTGGTCGAGAGCACCACCCCACTCGTCGCCAGCCCGCAGAGCACCAGGGAGTCGACGTCGAGTGATCGCAGCACCACCTCAAGGTCACTTCCGGCAAAGGCACTCACTCGGCGCTTCGTGACGATTGGCTCGCCGGCGAGTGGCGCCAGTCTGGGGTGCACCTGGGTCGAGTCGGCATTCTCGCTCATCGTGCCCAAACCGGCGAGGGCGGCGAACGATTTGTTCTTCGGGTTCACCTCGGGTGCACCCTCACGAAAGGCGACCCGCACGTAAATCACTGGTCGCTCGGCAGCCCACGCCGCTCCCTGCGCCGTCGCCACCCTATCCAAGAGGCCCTCGGAGTCGTCGGCGAATCGTTCGACGATGCCGTTCTGCATATCCATTATGAGCAGGGCTTCTTTTGACATGTCGTCTCCTCGTGCGTGATGTTGAAACTGTCAGAACTCTTCCATGCCACGAACTGGTTGACCCGCGTACCTGAGCAAGCGAAGGGCGCAAGCATCGAGCCCATCGGCGTGCGAGTGGAGAGAGTCCACATAACAATCTACGCAGTCTGGGAAGATCGGACCCGGTGGAGGGCTAGGCCAGGCCTCGTGCACACATTGACGCTCGCCAGCATCCGCACCGCCATCAAAGCCGCCAGCAGAGGCGCCGCTGTCGTCGCGCTGGGTCCCGCGATCACACCGATCAAAGCACAGGGTGACCCTGCATCCATCGAACACCGCGACGAGTCCCGTCTCGCCATAGCGCGTCGCCAGCCTTCAGTCTTCGCGAAAGACGAACTACTTCGACAACGTGTTCTGCAGACTCACGATCTCCTTGAACTGCACGCCCAGCTCGGTGCTCAGTGCCGATATCCGGGTCCTCGAAATTGGCGTCTTCTTCTTCTGGAGAATCAGAATCTCGTCAGCGCTGACCTCTCTTTGTATCTTCGCGAACGTGGTGATCAGTGCGTTGAACGTGGCACTCGGACCATTGGCGTCGCTTTCGAGGCTCGTGGCCTCCTCTTCCAGGTTCTGGCTGGCGTAGATGTCATTCGGAACAGTTGAAGACTTGACGTCCAACGCCTCGGCGTCGAGTTGCATCGCGTAGAGCACTGCGACGGCCCCGACGCTCCAGGGAACGTACGCCGCCGTCCCGCCGTTGACGTCAACCGCGAGGAGATACGTGTCCGAGCCGACATTCGCGGACTGATAGTAAATCAGTCCGGTGTTTTTCGCGACGGCGTCACTGCTTGACTCTTTCGGGTACGCCGCGTACGCGCGGGCGAGCGAGTGGACGTCGGACTCGAATTTTTCCACAATTACCTCTTGCGACGAAGGCACCGAGCTCTTCGCCACCTTCTTCGCCTCGTCAGTAAGTGCCGCCATGTCAAGAGCGGCGGTCTTCTTTTCGGTGCTTCTCGTCTTCTTGCACTTTGAGGTTTCGCAAAAGAAGTAGTCCCGGATGTTGTTCACGTACGTGTCGGCATTCTTCACGATGATCGTGGTTTCCGATGACGGAGTCGACGCCGAAGCGTGGGCCAGGGGCGTTGCGCAGAAACCCACCGTCAGGAGGCCCGCGACGAGACTACCCGCTACCCGCTTTGGCATTATCGCTAGTCGCATTTCGGCCTCCTTGTGACGACCAACCTTAAGCGACGCGCTTCGCGCTCACCCCACGTCCCGCTTTTCACGGGCGGGCGATCGAAGTCGCGCCCGCGAGCGCTTAGGGTTGAACTCAGGACGAACAAGGAGATCAGCATGTTGATCGTAACGACCAATGATCTGCCCGGCTACAAGATCACGCGCGTCATCGGTGAGGTCAACGGCTTGACTGTTCGAACACGGAACGTGGGGGCGCAGATCGGCGCCTCATTCAAGGCGCTCGGCGGAGGCGAACTTCGAGGTCTCACCAAGCAACTGCACGAAGCACGCGAAGAAGCGCTCACCCGCCTGAAGGAAGCCGGCGAAGCGGTGGGGGCGAATGCCGTACTGGCAATGCGATACGACTCGAACGAACTCGCGGGTACCTTCCAAGAAATCCTGGCCTACGGCACCGCCGTGGTGGCGGAGCCGGCGCCATAGTCGGTGCGGGCGACAGTTCGATGCGACGTCAGTTCTGACGGTGTTCCGGTGAAGACCTCATCTCATCGCCCGTGACGATGGTCGCTCACGGTGCGGTTCATCCCGGTCAGATTGTTCGTGCTACTTTCGAATTGAGGAAGTCCTTGACGATGAGGGAAAATAGGCATAGAACAGTTAAGGGGTTTGAATCAAGCGCAGTCAAGTAGTCCATTCACCTGAAGGAGACAAATGCTATCGACCAAAGCCATTCGAATCGGTGTGAGCGTGATCGCCACCGTGGCCCTCTCACTGGGCACGGGCCTCGTGGGAGTGGGCGCCGCTTCGGCAGCCACATCTCCCAAGTTGACCGTTGCACCCGCCACCGGCTTGAAGAACGGCGAATCCGTGACGGTCAAAGGCACTGGATTCAAGGCGAAGGATTCGGTCTACCTCGTCGAGTGCCTGAAGACCGCGAAGGGCTCGGCCGGGTGCAGCGTCGTAGGAATTCCAACACCCATAACGATTAGTTCAAAAGGGGTCTTTCCTGCCACGAAGTTCAAGGTCATTACGGGAAAGATTGGTACCGGAACGTGCGGGACGAAGTCGTCGAATTTGAGCAGTTGCGACCTGAGCGTGGGCAACGCCACCGGCGGCGACTCGGCGACGTCACCAATCGCCTTCAAGTCGAAGAAATAGTTCGGTCGTTCGAATTCAGCGGGAGTGGCCGCTCCAGATTTTTCAACGGATCCATGAGTTGGATACGGGCATAGAGGACAGTACTTTCCAACGACGTGAGGTCGCCGGTGGCGACTACTCGACAAGGATCACATGAACGAAGCGGAAAGCTCGAATGCAGCGGCTGCGCATGACAGTCACGCGTTGGTGACGTCATCAACGCGTAGGATTTCCGGTCACTTTGGCTTCGTCGCCCTGCTCCTCATTCTCTTTCTGACCTTCCTTGACAACACCATCATCAGTGCGGTCCTTTCCAATGTTCAGTCCGAACTGCACTCTGGAATCTCGCAACTTCAATGGGTCGTCGGCGGGTACGCCCTCGCCTTCGCGAGCCTGATGCTGATGTGCGGGTCACTCGGTGACAACTACGGTCGCAAGAAGATCATCCTCGTGGGAGTGGCGATCTTCTGCGCCGGATCAGTGGTGTGCGCACTGGCCGGTTCGTCCACCATGCTCGTCATTGGACGGGTCATCATGGGCGTCGGGGCGGCCGCGTCCGAGCCCGGCACGCTTTCGATGATCCGTCACATCTACCCCGACCAACGTCGCCGGGCTCGCGCGCTCGGCGCATGGGCCGCAGTCTCGGGTCTCGCGCTGGCGATGGGTCCGGTCGTCGGGGCAACGCTCGTTGGAATATGGTCGTGGCGCGCGGTGTTCTGGTTCAATCTGCTCTTCGGCGGCTTGGCGTTCGTCTGTGCGGCGCTGACGCTTCCCGAGAGTTCGGACCCCACGCGAACGCGACCAGACCTTGCCGGTTTCGTGCTCGGCGCCACGGTGCTCGGAACCGCCGCCTTCGCCACCATCGCCGGCGAGACGGCCGGTTACCTCACGAGCTGGGTCATCAGCCTTTACGCGATAAGCGCGGCGAGCCTGGTGGCATTCGTGGCCGTTGAGCGACGCGTGGCGAGCCCGATGCTCAATCTTGAGTTCTTTCGGCGCCGGGCCTTCGCCGGATCGACCTTCATCGCGTTCGCCAGTTACTTTTCCATCTTTTCGATCTTCTTCTTCGTGGCCCTCTACCTCGAGGTGGTCGCGTCGGTCGCCGCCTACAACCTGGCGCTCGACTTCGTGCCCTTGCTCGGTGGGATGGTGCTGGCGTCGATCTTCACGGGACGATGGGTCGGCCGGGTGGGTTCGCGCGTACCCATGACGGTGGGCTGTCTCATCGCGGCCGCCGGCGTTCTGCTCACGGACATCTTCATTGGACCTAGTGCCGGTCTCACTTCGGTGGGCTGGACAATGGGCATCGCTGGAATCGGCTTTGGAATTCTCGTCGTGCCGGTGACGTCGACGGCTCTTACGAGCATTCCCGCCGAGCACTCTGGCATGGCGGCGTCGACGACGAACACGAGCCGCGAACTCGGGGCCGTGGCGGGCGTCGCCATCCTCGGCTCGATCGTCAACGGTCAACTGACCGTACAACTGACGAGTCGACTCGTCGCCATAGGGATTCCGGCGACGTTCCGGTCCCAGATCATCGCGGCCGTGACCACGGGATCCCTGAGCGCGCAGGAAAAGGGTCTGAGCGGCAAGACCAGCGCCGCCGTGCAGGCGATCATCAACAAAGTTGTGGCCGCCGCCTACCAGGCGTTCGGCCATGGGCTGAATTTGGCCTTGGGAATCTCCTGTCTGTTGCTGCTGATCTCTGCGACGGTGGCCTACTTCACCGGGACGAGTCAGGCCACGAGTCCCCTCTCCTAGCGATCAGAGAGTCGATGAACCTTCGACGAGACTCTGGGCCGTCGACCCGCGAACGATGACGGCACGACGGCTCGGCACTTCTCCACGAAGGGCCGTCGGCTCACAGTCGATGAACTTCCGCCTCCATTGAATCCGGGGCCGTCTGGGTCAGTACGACGACGCCCAGGCACATCGCGGCGAAGCCGAGGCCGCCCAGGCCCGTGTGGACCACGCCGCCGCGCAACCTCTCACCGTAGAGCCAGACGCCGAGCACGACGCTGACAATTGGGTCGACGATGACAATGAACGGCTGGGAGACCTTCAGGGGACCGACGTGCAACGCCGCCTGCTCGCTGAACAGTCCGAGCAGGCCGCCAACGATGAATGCGTAGATGGGCCAACGAGTGAGCGCACCCGCGAACCCCGACGAGGCGATCGTGTCGGTGGTCGCCTTGATGAAGGTTGCTTCGAGGGCCCACAAGACGCCCGTGGCGCTCGCGTAAAGGCCGGCCCGACGAGACGATGAACCTCGTTGCGCGACGGCGACCAACACCGCCGCGACCACGAGGCACGAGAGAATTGGCCCAATCCACGCCGACGTCGTCGGCACGTTCGCGTGTCCGCTTGGCGCGGTCGCCGCGAGAAACGAGATCAGGCCAATGCACGTCACGCCGGCGCCGATCCACGTGACGTTGCGTAGTGACTGGTGTATCCAGTAACGACGAAGCAGCAGCGCCATGACCAGTTCGGTCACGAGTATTGGCTGCACCTCGGACATGGGTCCAAAGTGAAGGGCGAGCGCCTGGAAGACCAGCGATCCCGTAAGCGCCACCCATCCGAAGAGCCAGAGGGGTTGGCGAAAGAGGTGGACAACGAGGCGCCAGCCCGTAAGGCGTTGCCCACTTCTCGTGGAGGCAATGTGCTGCGTCGCTACCGCGACAGCATTCGCGAGCGCCGTGACGAGAGCGAAGAGAACCGCCAGGCTCTGGTCGAATGTGAAATCGCCGTGCACGCTCTCACGCTAGGACACGCCGTTGCGTCCCACGAGAAACGTCCGCGTCAACGGCCCTTAGTCGCCCCCGAGTCTGCTCGCGAACTTCTTGGCGAACAGATAGGCGTCGCCCGGCCATCGAGCCGAGAGGTAGTTGCCATCCTCGACGCAGAACGCGGGACCGACATCGGTATCGCTGCCACGTTGGGAAAACTCCCGCGGCCCTCGAACGAAATCTGATGGATCTCGAAGAACCCCTTCAACTTCATCCTGCACGTACTCGCGGTACGTGCGGTAGTAACGACCCAGTCGCCAGCCGGTCGCGAGGTATGCGGACCTCTCCAAGTACTTGGGCAGACACGTTGTTCGCCGTCCGAACAAGACGCTGTGTCCGGTAATGGGATCGCTCGTGCGGGCCAGTACCAACACACCGTGACAGATCGCGCCCACGGGACGTTGAAGTCTCCAGAACTCGAGAACCTTGCGGCGAAGCCCTTCGCTGCCTAGGTACTGACGCATGCCCGGCGCGTGACCACCGGGCAAAAGCAAGCCGTCATAATCTTGGACGTTGATTGCCGACCACGACCGCGGTGAGCTGTACTCAGCGTCGGTCTGCATCTCTCGATAAAACTCCTTGGCCTCACTGGCCGCGCCCAGTTGACCGAAGATCACGCCATCGAGAAGCCGCTGATCCGCCTGGGGCTTTTCGCCGCCACCTTCGGTAGCGAACGTCACCTGATGGCCCGCGCGACTCAGCAACTTCCACGGGACCGCGACCTCGGTGACATCGAAATCGTGGTCCGGCAAGGGAATGAGAACGCTCGCGATTGACCGATGCTATCCGCGAGCGAGCTCGTGAACAGCCTTGATGGTGGGAGAATTCGCGCGAGTTGATTGGCGGACTCTTCGATCCCTGCGGCGAGACGGGCGGCGACCACGAACTGTTGTCGGGCCGACCCGACGTGCACGCACTACCATCACAACCAACCGAAGTTCCACCGTGGGCTTGTGTAATTCGTAAGGTCATCGTGCGCCGTCAAATCTCCCCTATCGCCCTGGCCGTTGCTTTGGGACTGTTGGTTGGCCTTCCGGCTCAGGCGGGAGCGGCAACGAATCCATTTGGCTCCAAGTCACCCGCGCAAATACTCGCCCGCACGTCCGCCGCAATGACGAAGGCCGGCAGTGTCCACCTCGTAAACAGGTCGTCGCTCGGAGGGACCGTTCCGTTCACCCTCACGACGGATAGTTCCACGTCAAAGGGTGCACAGACCGAAGCCTTCGGTGGCGGGGTCGAGAAGGTCCGACTCATCGGGACGACACTCTTTATCTACGCTGACGCGACCGCCTTCAGCTTGGATTTCAACGTGTCGAATTCTTCCCTCGCCAACCAATGGGTTCGAGTGCCATCAAGCAACGCGAACTATTCGAATATTTCTGACGCGGTTCTTCTTCCCTCGCTCATCGAGAACACGGTTCGGATGAAGTCGCTGAAGGACCTCGGCCTCAAGAAGTTCCAAGGCCAGGAAGCGGTGGCCATTAAAGGCTCCCCGCCGGACACCACCCCGGGCACGTCGGAAACTCAAACGGTCTACATTTCCACCGCAGCGCCCTATCTCCCGATCGGACTCAAAACAGCTTTCCTCGAGGGAGTGAACGGCTCGGGCACCAGCTTGTTCTCCAAGTGGGGCGAGAAAGTGAACGTCGCCAGCCCTTCGCCTTACGTGATCGCAACCACGAGTAATTTTCCGTAATCAGAAAACCTGGCGAACGAGTCGTGGCGAGGTCACGCAACAGGTTCGTATCGGGCAGTGAAGTGGCGTAGCGCCGGTGGTTCGTGCACCATTCGATAGCCCGGTAGGGCGGCGGCATCCTTCGCGACGGCGACGACGACCTCGATGACGTAGTCAATATGGCTCTGGGTGTACGTCCGTCGCGGGATGGCCAAGCGGACGAGCTCCATCGCCGCCGGTCTTTCGGATCCATCAGGTTGGCGACCGAACATCACGGTGCCTATTTCGCAACTGCGAATACCGCCCGTTTGATAAAGGGCGACCGCGAGAGACTGGCCCGGGTACTGCAGGGGCCCAATGTGTCCGAGCAGGGCCTTCGCGTCGAGGTAGACCGCGTGACCGCCGATGGGCTTCACTACGGGAACGCCCGCCGCGTCAAGGGCGTCACCCAAGTACGCGGTCGAACGGATTCGATAGCGCAGATAGTCGGGATGCACCGCCTCTTTCAGTCCTTGGGCGATCGCTTCCAGGTCTCTTCCGGCCAACCCGCCGTACGTGGGGAAACCTTCGGTGAGAATCAAGACGTTGCGACACTGTTCGGCGAGAGCGTCATCATTCATTGCGAGCCATCCGCCAATGTTTCCGAACGGATCCTTCTTGGCGCTCATGGTCATGCCATCGGCGAGTGAGGCAATCTCACGCACAATGTCGGCTATCTCCCGGTCGCCTTGACCCTCTTCGCGCTCGTGGATGAACCACGCGTTCTCGGCGAATCGACACGAGTCCAAGAAGAAGGGAACACCGTACTTTCGACAGATCTCGCTCACGCCGTGGATATTTTCCAGCGAGACCGGCTGGCCGCCTCCGGAGTTATTGGTGATGGTCAAAAAGACCACCGGAACGTCCGCCACCCGCCTGGCCAGCAACTCTTCCAGGGCCGCGAGGTCCATATTGCCCTTAAAGGGATGGATGGTCGCGGCGTCATGACCCTCAGCGATTAAGAGGTCAACGGCTTCGGCACCAGATGCTTCGACGTTGGCCCGAGTGGTGTCGAAGTGGGTGTTGTTGGGCACGATCTTTCCGGGACCACCGACCACCGAGAAGAGTATTTTTTCTGCCGCCCGACCCTGGTGCGTAGGGATGATGTGCTGAAAGGGGAAGAGTTCCTTGACCGCTGATTGGAAACGGAACCACGAGGGCGATCCGGCGTAGCTTTCGTCGCCGTGCTGAATAGCGGCCCACTGGTCACGCGACATTGCCCCGGTTCCAGAGTCGGTGAGCAGATCAATGAGAACGTCCTCGGCGTGGAGATTGAAGAGGTTGAATCCGCTGCTTTCAATCGCGGCGGAACGCTCCTGCGCAGTAGTCATGCGCAGCGGTTCCACCGAATGAATCCGGAACGGCTCGATAATTGTGTTGAAAATTTGGGCCATCTTTGGATGGTACCCCTGCGTAGTCGTCTGAACGAGGTGACCTAAGTCACTCGCCCCGCGTCAACGCACGAGCGTCTGAAGTCGCATTGAACGCCGACGACCTCTCGAAGGCACATGACCCTCTCGAAGCGTCCGGTCGCTCCGCAGCGGACGGACGCCCAATCCAGTTGGATTACGAGACGAGACCCGCCGTCGAGATATTAAGCCCATCATCCGTGCGCGAACGATAGACCGCTTGCACTTCGGTGAACTCCGAAAGTCCCCACGGACCATTCTCCACGCCGATGCCACTCCACTTGCATCCGCCAAAGGGTTGGTTCGGAGCGAGCGCCAGGTGCGTGTTGATCCACACCGTCCCGCACTCCAGTTGGTTCGCGACGACCGCTGCACGGTCCGGGTCCGCGCTCCACACCGAACCCGACAGTCCAAAGGTGGTTGCGTTCGCGCGCTCCAACGCGTCGTCAACCGACGAGTACGACATGACCGGAAGAGCCGGGCCGAACTGCTCCTCGTCGACAATGCGGGTGCCCTCGGCGATCCCCGTGAGAATCGTCGGTTCGAAGAAGTATCCCGGACGGTCCATCGCGTGCCCACCGGTCACCGCCGTCGCGCCGCTCGACAGCGCGTCCGCCACGAGCATCTTCACTCGCTCGTACTGTGGGGCGTTATTGATGGGGCCGAGTTTCGAGGTGGGATCGAGACCGTCGCCGACCTTCACCGACGACGCGAAGTCAGCGAGCGCATCGACGACCTCGCCGTAGATCTCGTCGGGAACGTAGACCCGCTTGATCGCCGAGCACACCTGGCCATTGTTGTTGAAGGCCCCGGCGAAGATTCCCTTGGCCACCCACTGCGGGTCAGCGTCGTCAAGGATGATCGCCGCGTCGTTCCCTCCGAGTTCGAGGGTGACCCGTTTCAGGTCCGGAGCGGCCGACTGGGCGACCTTCTTGCCGGTCTCGACCGAACCGGTGAAGCTGACTTTGCGAGGAACGGGATGGTTCGTCATCCACGCACCCAACTGGTCTCCACCACTGACGGCGTTGAGTACCCCGGCCGGCAGCACCTCTTGGAGCAACTCGACCGCCTTCAGGGTCGACAGCGGCGTGAAGGGAGAAGGTTTGATGACGACGGTGTTACCGGCGAGCAGGGCGGGGGCGATCTTCCAGAAGGCCAACGTGAGCGGGAAGTTCCACGGGGTGATCGCCGCGACCACGCCAAGCGGGCGTCGTACGACGTGCACGAGCGCGTCGGCGTCGTCTTGGATGACCTGCGGTGGGGTTTCGAGGTTCGCGAAGTACTGGCACCAAATCGCCGCGGCGAACACTTCGACGCCGGCGTCGTTGAGAGGTTTTCCCTGCTCGGTGGTCAGCAACGGGGCGAGCGTGTCGATCGAAGCCAGCAACACGTCGGCCATGGCGAGCAGTGTCTTTCGTCGTTGGTCCTCGTCCGAGCGCCACGACGAAAATGCCGACTGCGCGCTCGTGAAGGCGGCGTCCAGTTGGTCCTTGGAGCACTCGGGCGCCTGAGCGAAAACCTCTCCTGTTGAGGGATTGATGACGCCGAACGTCGATTCCGGGCCGACTGGATCACCGCCAATAGACATGACAAACTCCGACATACTTCCCCCAAACAGTTGATGCCTCAGGTGTCGATCGTACCCACCAACTCCTCGGGCGACAAGCCGTGGTGACCGCGCCCGCACGTACCATCTCGAAGCCTCCGCCAGCGACGACAGAGAGCGCGGCACGGCCCAGCGACTCCGCGCTCCGCTGGTTAATGGAACAGGTACTTCTTTCCCGCATATCTCTTCGAATATCGAAGATGCAGCGCGATCGCCGCACTCACCAGTGCCGCGTAGAAGCACCACAGTGACGTGAACCCGCTGGCGCAAAGAAGCGCCAGGACAATGACGGCCGTCAGGTTCGCGACGCCGAACCACACGATTGCTCGACGGCCCGATGCGAAGAGTGGTCCGCACGTTGCGACGATGTAGAGCCCAATGACGAGAATGCCGTGGCGCAGGCCAATGGTGTAGGCCAGGTGATACGAACCCAGTCTCGCGCTGGGGTGGCCCACCAACATCGCCTCGAGCAGAACGGCCGACACGCCAGCTCCGAGCACCAGGAATGGGACTATCCGCATTCTTCGTCGGGGGGAGGTCTCCAGGAGCAACATCAGCACTGGTACCAGGATTGGCAGGACGACCAAAGCGACGACGAGATAGATCCACATCGCCACGCGGCCGACCTCGGCGGACACGTGGCCCTGCAGCCCCCACCACACGAAGGTCTCGTCGATTTGGTGAAGGCCGAGCAGCAGCGGCAACGCCGCTACCGCGAGATACTCACCTCGCCCCTTGACGTGGCGACACGCGTCGATCCCAATCGTCGCGACCACGGTCCCTCCGACCAAATCACCGACGGGAGAAAAACACATACTCGTCCTCTCAGAGTTCACGCAGTGGTTGTGGCGAAGTGCCGTCGTTGGGAAACCTCGGAACGTCTCTCCAAGTCCTCATCCCACCATAGGCCCGACCGCTCGCGCGGGGCCGATGAATTATTCCAACTCCTCATGCATTGCAAAGGTCTATAAGGTCGTGTCACAGACACCTACAGGAGGAACCATGCTCAAGGGATTCAAGAATTTCCTCATGCAGGGTGACCTAATCGTCATTGCAGTGGGATTAGTGGTCGCCCTGGCTTTCAGCACTCTCATCAAGGCCTTCACCGACTCGATCATCACGCCCTTGGTTAACGCGATGGAAGGCAGCGGAAGCAGCTCCCCGGGTCTCGGGTGGGTCGTCAATGGGCAGTTCATCAACCTCGGTGCCTTCATCTCGGCAATTGTGTACTTCGTCATCTTCATGGTCGTCATCTACATCGTTCTGGTTGTCCCTTATCGCTCGTACATGGCGAAGCAGGGTAAGAAGGTCTTTGGCTCCCCCGAGCCCCCCGCTCCGACCAAGACCTGTCCCGAGTGCCTGTCGTCGGACCTCCCGTCTGCTGCCACCAAGTGCAGCCACTGCGCGAGCGTCGTCGCGTAAGGGTCGAATCACGTTCTGATTTAAGAGTCGCCGAGATCTCTCCGAAAGACGACAGCCCGAAGTCGTCTTGACCCGATGGCACACCGGGCGTGACCCGAATGTCCACCCTTGCGCATCATCTCTGACGAAGGGCAACCCCTATGTCGAAGATCATGGGATCCGATGACGGGGGACCTCGGCGTCGGGCGCATCGTCCACGGCGTCGCCCGGCCAAACCATCGGCCCGGGCACGAGAAGTCCCGCCTATCGCGACGCGACGGTCTTGGGCGCTTGCGCGAGGTGATGCGGTTCCATCGTGACTCGGCCCCGACCCGCGGTGATGTTGCGCAGGTCGAGCCCGTAGCGGTGCAGTTCGGCCTGGGGAACGTGGGCCGTGACAACCACCATCGAATCGTCGACCTGATCGGTGCCGATGACTCGACCTCTTCGAACCGAGAAGTCGTTCAAGACCTCACCGAGGTGCTCGGAGGGCACTGCGGCCCTCACGAGCATGATTCGCTCGAGCACGATCGATCCGGCCTCTTCGAGTGCCGAGCGCAAGCCCATTGATGCAGCGGTCTCGAACGCCGCCTCCGACGAGTCGACGCTGTGGTACTTGCCGTCAACCAGAGTGATTCGCAGCCCAACAACCGGATGTCCCTCCGGTCCACCGTGGGTCATTGCCCGCTCAACTCCGTTGCGAACAGCCCCGATGTACTGGCGCGGAACCGCCCCTCCGACGATGGCGTCGACGAACTCAAAAGGTGCGGTCGGCTCGAGAGGCTCAACCTTGATGTTGACAACGGCGTACTGGCCGTGCCCGCCGGTCTGCTTCTTCAGACGCCCCTCCGCGTCACGAGAAGCGGCGATCGTCTCGAACAGTTCCATCGACGGCGGGGCCGTCTCCACCTCGACATTGAACCGGCGGCGCAGTCGCTCCAGGGTGACCTGCAGATGCACGTCACCCATCACGTCGATCACGAGACGTCGTGAGACCGGATCGTGACGAACCCGAAGCGACGGGTCCTCCTCGGCGAGCCGGTGGAGGGCGGTGGCGATTTTCTCGTCATCGTCGTGCGAACTGCCGACGAGCGCGACCGAGAGGGCGGGGGCCGACACCGGCGCCGGTCGGCTCGAGATCTCTCGACCCTTTCGTATCAACACGTCACCGACCACCACGTTGTTCAACTTGGCGACCGCCACCACGTCACCCACGAATCCTTGGTCGATTGGTACCAACTTGCTACCGAAGAGGTAGCTAAGGCCGTGGATGCGCTCCTCAGACTTCGTCCTCACGTTGATGAGGCTGACGTCAGAAGTGATGCTGCCCGAGACGACTTCCATCACGACGATCCGGCCGACGTAAGGGTCGACGATGACCTTGAACGCCCTGAGGACCAGCTCGGACTCCGGATCCCGGTCCAGCAGGACCTCGGCACCATTCTCGACGGCGGGGATCGGCCGACTCTCGGCGATCTCGTCAAGCAACGAAGCGAGTCGATCGATGCCCACGCCACGGATCGCCGATCCGCACGTCACCGGGACGATTCTCCCGTCGCTCATGAGACCCCCGAGCACGGATTCGAGTTCCTCCATCGACGGCTCGTCTCCCTCGAGGTAGCGCTCGGTGAGCGAGTCATCGCCGACGACGATCGCCTCGAGGAGGCTGGAGCGGACCCTGGCCTCGATGTCGGCCAGACTCGACGGGATTGGACCACGCTTCGTGCCCGCAGCACCGTAGGTAATTGCCTCGTCGGCGAGGAGGTCGACGATGCCCTCGAAGTCTGCGCCCTCGCCCATTGGCAGTTCGAGTGGCGCGAGTGTCGGACCGATCAGTTGCTCGAGCGCAGAGAGTGTGGATTCGAAGTGCGCTCGTTCGCCGTCGAGACAGTTCACGAAGACGACCACGGGCACGCCGGCGTCACGCGCGAGAGTCCAGGTGAGCACCGTGTCAGGCTTCACGCCCTCGACGGCGCTCACCACGAGGACCGCCACATCTGCGACGTCGAGGGCTCGCTCGACCTCGCCGTGGAAGTCAATGAATCCGGGCGTGTCGAGAATGGTCAACTTGTCCCCTCCGACCCATACCGGCGCCATCGCAATGCCGAGCGACATCTGATGCCGGCGTTCCTCGGGGTCGGTGCCGCAGAGGGCGGTCCCATCTTTGACCTTGCCCGGGCGTTCCAAACCACCAGTCGCGACGACGAGAGCTTCGAGAAGCGACGTCTTGCCGACGCCACTGCGACCAACGAGGGCGACGGTGCGGGCCTTCGCGTGACTGGGGAAAGGAACCATGGGGACCTCGATTCAGCGGCAGCTATTTCACTTCAAGATATCCCCAATCCCGAGACGATATCGACCCAGGGCCCGGAGGCGAACTGAAAGCCCCTCTTCTCGTTTCTCAGCACCGGTTAGCCCGGCGCGATTCGATCCTGCCAAGGGTGAAGCACACCGATACTGGGATACGACGCTTCGCCCACGGCGCCAGAATGTCAGCCCGGCGAGTCCCCGGTCGCGACCGGCTGATCGACGGCGAGGCTGTACTGGGACCAGGAACCGGGATACAGCCGTCCCCGGCCCAGGCCCGCGAGCTCCAGTGCCAACAAGTTATGACAAGCCGTGACGCCCGAGCCACAGTAGGAGATGACGTGATCCCCGTCGAGGACGCCCGCGTCGACGAACTTCTGTCGAATCTCACCGACGGGCCGGAAGGTGCCGGCCTCGGTGAGGCTCTCTCGGCACGGTACGTTGCGCGCGCCCGGTACGTGCCCCGGGCGCGAATCGACCGGGTCAAACTCTCCCCGATAACGATCTCGATTGCGGGCGTCGAGCACAACATTCGCGCGATCGGTGACGTCGGACATGTCGGCGAGTCGTTCTGGGGGCCACGGTCGAGCCTCGAACGCTGCGAGAGGGCGCGCGACGACGCCACTCTCGAGCGGCCCCGAGTACGCCTGCAGGCCGCCGTCCAGTAACGCGGCGCCATGGCCCGTGACTCGCAGCATCCAGACGAGACGTGCGGCAATCACTCCGCCCGCGTCGTCGTAGGCAACGACTGTGTCGTCACTGGCGATGCCGCTCTGCACCAAACCTTCGGCGAACTTTTCTGGGGTGGGAAGCGGGTGGCGACCACTGGAAGGGTTCGAGTCCCCGGAAAGCCAACGCTCAAGATCAATGAAGACGCTCTTAGGAATGTGACCTGCTTCGTAGGCGTCACTGCCCGAGCGGCCGTCGAGGTACCAGCGGACATCAACGATCACCACCTCGGCGTGGTGTTGCTCCAACCACGCAACGTCAACAACGGGCCCGATCACGTCACTCCTCTCAGGCCGCAAGGCTCCTTGGCTCTGCGGTCTTGGTGCCCCCGGCAG
>PLKM01000082.1:0-136 GCA_003141095.1 Acidimicrobiaceae bacterium
TCATGCACAACGCACCGCTCGCCGCGTTCTACGGCATCGCCCTTACAGGAGGCGCAATGTTGGCGTTGGACAACCCAGTCCGGCGGACGTTCGTCAACGAGATGGTGCCGAGCAACGAGATACCCAACGCCGTGAC
>PLKM01000082.1:148-13846 GCA_003141095.1 Acidimicrobiaceae bacterium
CACCGCACTCGCCATGATGCGCACGGCCGAACTGCGGCGGCTGCCGGTGATGTCTCGCGGAGCCGGACAGGTCCGGGCCGGATTCAAGTACATCTTCAAGGTGCCAGACCTCTGGATCACCTTTGTCATGCTCCTGCTCATCGGCACTTTGAGCTACAACTTCGCGGTCGTATTCCCACTCTTCGTCGAGAAGGGACTCCACGGCGGCGATGGCACCTACACACTCATCTACTCGGCCTTCAGCGCGGGCGGCCTCGTTGGGGCGCTGCTTGTCGCCAGGCGTTCCTCCGTCAGTATCCGGACGGTTGCGGTCGGTGCAGCGGGCCTCGGGGCGGCCATGCTTGTGCTCTCAGCCGTCCCCAGTGTCGCCCTCGCCTACTTGGTGGCGACCCTGGTTGGCGCCGCGAGCGTCACCTACATGACGGCGACGACCGCCATTGCCCAGATCCGAACGGAGCCGCGCATGATCGAGCGAGTCCTTGCTATCCAAACTATTCTCCTTGTCGGCACCGCACCGATCGGCGGACCGATCCTCGGGGCGATCGCCGACGCGGTCGGCGTCCGTACCCCAGTCCTCATCGGCGGGGTTGCCGCCCTGGCCGCCGCAGCCTTCGGTATGTTCGCCGCCCGCCGTGTGGACGCACGTCGGGGTCATGACTGAGCCCTTTTCGAATCGAGTCACCTTGGGAAATCTTTCGGAGACCACTCGGATCCGGTCGCCGAACGAACGCTGAGGATGACCCTCACAAATCATTGCTTGGTGCGACCCGCGCGCAAATGCTGGCTATCGAGCGAGACTGACGTTGACTATGGGCCCTAGCCCAGCTCACATGTGCCGATTTGGGATCCTCGGCCAGTGTCGGAGGGCCGACGTCAACGATCTAACTGGCGGATTCGAAGTTGGAGAGAGTCACAAAGTGGACTCACAAGGACTCACCTGCGCCTGCCATTCCTGATGTCGTCTAAACCACCGGAGAATATAGGCGTAGTCCAGTTTCGACGGAGAAGATCGTTGCGAAGATCGCTCCGGCGAAGAGCAGGAGCAGTTCTGTCAGCTGGGTCAGTCCAGCCACGGAATTGGTGCTGCCAACCATCCACCAGAGGTGGTATCGAAGCGCGAATGGGACGAGGACTCCGATGCACGTGATCACGGCGGCGTCGATCAATCGTCGTCGGATTCCATGTGAAGGTGCGCTGCTGCGAACGAGTCCGAGATAGTTACCCGATGCCGCGACGAGGCCGAACATTCCTACGGCGAGTAGAAGGCTGACCACTATCGTGACCGATGCGTAGTAGCCCTCGCGGACTCCCTGATTGATGCCAACGCCCACCCCGAAAAGCATGCAGACCCCGAAAGCAGACCAAAGCGGATGTCGGCGGACGACCGCCGCGACTGTGTCATTGACGTGGGTCAATGCTCTAACTACAGATGGCTGAGCGGGGCCGAGGAGGTGGCTCTGAGACTTTAGCCATGTGAAGGAGTCACTCAGCCAGTCTGGCGCCGCGCCAGACGACTGGGGTATGGCCAGCCGAGGGTTGCGAGNNAATACGACCAGTGCCGATGTGCAGCAACTCATGACCGCAAGCAACCCGATCTGGAGCCACGTCGCGCCATTCCACGCGCGTCTGTTGTCGTGGATGACTAGGGCAATCCACTCGCTGGCGAGCGTGATGCTTACGCAGGTCAGGACTGCTCGGCACCCGCGGAGCACGTCACTAATCCGGGCGGTGGATAGTGGCTGCGAACGTCTGCACAGCAGTATCCGGGGGATGCAGAGAACTGCCACGAAAGGGACGAAAAACATCATGAATGAGATGACGGTGTCGAATGGATCGTTCAGCCAAGGCGCGTGGTCAAACAGCCAAGGAGTCTCCTTCACAGGGGCTGTGTACAGGAAGAATACGGCGGCGAGTCCCATGGTCCCGAAGACTGGAGGACGCAGGGTTGCGCGCCACTCGTCTCCCACCGGAATGGTCACCGTCTGGGAATCTTTCATTCTTCTAGTATTCAGCGTCGCTGGGGTGTCAATGGGCCGTCACCGACTGGACCTGCGCCCCCCCTTTTTGAATATGAACTATCCGGCCCGTCACAGACTCGCTCCAAGATGCTCCTAGGTTTCTGAATTGGCAAACAGTAGCGTCGTCGGGCCGACGTCAACAATCTCCGAATGAAGATTCACAGAATGAAGCGAATAGAGAATTTGCCGATCCTTCTGATGCGGTCACGTGTCAACCGAAATCAAACTCACTTGCAATCAAGGATTAGAGCCAATGTTGATTTCGAAGAATAGTCCTTGCCATTGGACCTTCAGGGTCGTCGCATCATCCGCCGGGGCGGGGCGGAACTCATATCGACCGACTCTTTCAATTCGTCCTCCACTGGTGCCACCCATCATTTGATACGAGGTTCCTCGGTCGTCAGATACTTCAATTGACCGAATCTCTGGACCAGTTCCGAAGGAAGCCACATTGACGGCGTCTTCAGCATTCGCACGTCCGGCAAGGGGAACCATGCGCCAAATAATCGCCCCCTTTACGTCATAGCGCTCGACGCCGAGAATCTGAAAACTACAGACATCGGGTAGTTCCTTCGCTGGTTGATTTGCTGGAACAAGTTCGATGAATTGAGACAAGGCTCCAGGCGTGGGCGTTCGATCGGTTGTCGGAACGTCCTCAGCGGAGCGAAATCGTGCGGAAGGATTACTGAAGGGAGCAAGAAACACGTCTCTCCACGTTGTCGCCTCATCACGGGTGATTGCTCCGACTCCGGTCAAACCATTCAAGAGGCCGTCGACGAACGATGCGGTGCCGTAGCGACCAAGTCGCTGCCACCGAGCGGAATCACTTGCCAGATCACTCAAGTAGAGATCGACGGCAATTTCCATAAGTGGGACGTTACTGCGATAGTCGTCCACTGGTTCCCGGACGCCTCAGCAGTCGTAGCTTCGTAGACCCGACGTGATAGGTCTGCAACCTTTCACTGACGGTTTGAAACCGCCCCCTCTACCCGTACACGAAAGTGATCAGCCGGTGGCCGCTTCTCTTCACGGAAGGCACGTGCGTGGTGGCGTGAGTCGCGCTAGGCCCGTCGGCGGACCGAAGTCCGCGTTCGCCCATAGTTGACCGCCGGCGACAACCAGGGAGTCCGTCACAATCGGCTTCGGAGGTCCCTGCCCAACTTGGGCGAGAACGCGAGGGCTCGTCGGCGCGAAGCACGCCAGGTTCGCATCGCTTCCTACCCAAACACGACCGTCCGAGTAATCGGCGACGGGAAACTGCCCAAAGGATGGCAGCGTTCCAGCGGTTTGCTCACCGACATTGGAATACGCGAGAACTTTCAGCGGCGATGTGGATAGATACGTGAGCGAACCCTCCGTACCGGGATACCCGCCGGCGACCCAGAGACGGGACTCGACTGCGACCATCGAGAAGAGAACGGCGGGAGCTTGAAAGAACCCGTGACCGATCATGGCTCCAGTGCGTGCATTGAGCTTGTAGATCTCGTCTGAGCTGCCCGCCGACGTCGCCGCGTACAGATACCGCCCCGTTGTGTCGAGAGTCATGCCCGCGCACGGATTCCGGGACACGCGAACGACAGCCATCGTGGTGGATCCCCCCGTCGCGGGATTGACCCGGCGCAGGTCACACGAACTGGTTCCCCCTTCAACCCCCACCCACAACAGTCCGCCAGGGCCCCCGGCCAGAATCGGCTCTCCGAAGCGGCCGAGTGGCGTCTGGATAACTCGGATTCGCCGGAGAGTGGACGCCGACAGCTCGCTCACCACGAAATGGCTTTGGCTCGAAGATGTCCCGCGCGACCTCTCTCCGGCGACCCACACCAACCCGTCCACGAACTGAGGGGCCGTGATCGCAGGTAGAACAGCAGAGGTTGCCACGACCTTCCCCGAGGTCGGATCTACCCGCACGACGCGCGTCCCGCTCGACGCAGGACCTTTCGTGGGCAGGGCCACGGCGTAGAGGCTGGAGCCCGCGCTCATGAGGTCCGCGAACTGACCCTTCACGACGATCCGCGCGTGCCAGGCCGGGTCGGTCGGATTCATCGAGGCGACGGCCGAGCCCAACGGCGCCAGTGCACCAACCATTGCCACAGCGAAGAAGAGCGCGAGGCACTTCACGCTCTTATTGGTCATCTTCTTGCACAGTTCGAACTTGCGTGCGTTGTCCTCTTGCGCTGTCATCTCCATCAGCCCGCCCGACTCGTCGTGATAAAACCCGGCAACGACGTTAGCGAGACAAGTTGAGTGTCAAAAGCAACGACACCCAGAAGTGTCATGACACGGATACGACGCGACACACACCACATTTGGAAGACTCCTTGGCGCAGGTCCACTGACCTGATGTACTTCAGCGTACCGACCCCGAAGGAGACCGCTGTTTGAGATTGTGTTACGGCGCCGGTGCGAAATCGGCCCTCAAAACCTCTGCTCAATTTCACGGACTCGGGGGGCCGACGTGACAAGTGTGCAACCATGCACTGGCTTGACTCAGTCGACGCTAAATCGCCCTAATGAAACTGCATGACAGCCGATCGCGACTTCGAATACTGGGTCCACGCTTGTCGAGCCAAATCAAATCCTGTTCGCCAGGACAGTCCAACTACTGCCACCTTTACTCCTTGGACGAAATGTCCAGTGTTAGCCAAGCGACTGCTCCGTCCGGCGCCATTGGTGTCGAGCGACATCTAATTCGTAGATGGCGTAACTTCCCTTCGGCAACATCTCGTCAGGAAACGGACTGATACGTAGGCCAATGCCACCGCTAACTGAGTAGGCAGTTATCGTCCAGTCACTGGCTGCGTTCAAATACTGGTACCACTGGTGCCCGCCGTTGGTCGTCACATCAATGATTGCGTTGCTGACCATTACAACAGAAGACGAACCTTCCGAAATCACTTTGCTGACGAAATAAATCCCCCCACCCACCCAGTCCGTGGCGAGCTGCGGCCCGGCCGCGGTCCAGTGGGCCCCACCGTCGACACTGCGCACCGGGAACTGCCCAAGTCCGGCGTTCTCCCTCCATACGCCCCACCGGTAGGTGCGTCCCGATAACTTCAACGTCACCTGCCGTGCCTGCGCGGCGGTCAGCGTGGTTCCCCAGGGCAGCGTGTGGCCCGTCGAGGATTCGTAGAGCCCACGCTGCATTTTGAGCGTCGCCGGATAGGGCGAAGACGCGGCACCCGCTGCTTTCGCTGAGAAGACAGCAAGAACGAGGGCCGCGCAGGCAACATACTTCGTCCTCCGCATAAGAGCCTCCTCGTGGCAAGACTGTTCACTTCTAGATGTGACGCTACCGTTCTATGACGGCCTTATTGGGTCAGGAACATTCGGCGTCTAGCCCCACGAGTCCGACCGATTCGCCGTGTGCCGCTCCAGGACCGCCAAGGCACCGTCCTCTTCATGACCCGTCGCATCTTCGACAGACTCGTGGCCTGGTGAGCCCGACTACGGTCCTTTCCTTGCAATGAGTGAAGGGAAGGTTCGTGAGAAGGCCGGTGCGTTCCCTGGTGCTCCTCATGTTGGCCACGACGCCGGGCCGACGTCAACAATCGACTGGAGAATTAGGTCGTGGCGCTCATGAGGAATCTAGACGATCTAGGCGTGCGTAGCCACGATCATCACGGAGCCACACGCCACGTTATGGATTGAGCGACACAAGAGACAACGGTGCAGTGTGCAGGTCGTTCGCCTTACCGGTCGTGCAAACTTCGGGCAGCCGAACCTTGACGTTGCGGCTGAGTATGTGCCCTTTCGGTCCGACGGTGATATGAAAACCCGAAGCAGTAATAGGCCCGCACTTCGTGGTCCACTTCTTGGCAATCGCTAATGGGCTGATGCGGTACTCAAGCCTCAGATAGGTGAAGGCAACTTCTCCGTGCGCGAGTGTCAACATGGAGGTCTTGGTGGCATCCAATGCCGCACTCTCGAGAGCGTGCGGAGTTTTCGCGTAGGGGACGATCTTTGGTGGACCGCTGAAGGCGCAGACGCTCCCAATGTTGGTGATGCTGATAGAAAGCCATGACTCGACGGTGCCCAAAATGGAATACTCACCGGTCCATTTTCCTGCTCCAACGGATAGATGCGAGGGCGAGCACGTGGAAGGTGCAGCGGCTGCCGACGCCGTGGGGACTCCTGGCGCCATAACGAGCATCGACATCAAAACGACAGTCGCAGATAGGCTTGCTACAGACTTTTTCATTGGGACGTTCCTTGCCCACCAGTTACTTCTTCCATCAACTTATTGTCGTCACTGACGTCGAACTTACAAGTCCGCCCAGATTCTTTCCTTCGGGCCGCGCCACCATCCGCCACCGCTGTGCCATCACTCGCCTGGGTGCCCTCCCCGCGTAGATGCGCACCCAGTGGCGTCCTAGCGATAGAGCTGAGCGCGATGGTTAGCTTCTGAAACCATCAACTTTGCGGCTCACGTCGAAGGGCAGAGCCCCGCACCCTGCGTGCCGTGGATAACCCCGTTAGAGATGGTGAGGATGACGTACACGTTCTGTGAGGGCGCGGCGTAACACAGATGGTGGCCGCCTTGGAGCTGGCTCACTGGTATGCCGCGGATGACCTTGCCCGGGCCGTCGTAAACGTCAATGAGCCCGGTGAAGTTCAGTGCGATGATGTCGCCGCCGGAGAACAGCGCACTGTTGGGCTCGCCGGAGCAGTAGACCTGCCCAGTACCAATGTGTGGGTCCAGGCTCCAGATGACCACGCCAACCCCCCTCGCGTCGAACTCCGCAGACGCGACCGAACTTCCCTGTGTGGCGGTGAGGTTCCCCCAGCACGCCTTGCCCGCGGGGTCTTTGTCGTTGTTGATCGTGTGGCGAAGCGGCCAGTAGGGAACCGTCACCTTGTCGGCGATTGCCGACGCCGCCGGCTCTGATCCAACAGTTTGTCCGCCGAACGAGAGCGAGATCGTGCTGCCGGTCGGGTCCCAGTCCTGGCCTCGATACCAGAGGTCGATGCCTCCTGACTTGGCGATCACTTTATCCCTCTGCAGGCTGGCACCTCCCCCAGCACTGAAGTCCACACCGGTCGAATCGCCGGTCACGAAGACGATGTGATCCGCGGGTTGATACTTGAGTCCCAGGCCGCTCGGCGTCACCGTCCACGTGCCCGTTGCCGTCAAGTTGATCTGGTACGTGCCGGCGCTGGTGCTCACCGCGCGGGGGCCGTTGCCGGCGTTGTTGCTCGCGGTGAGGGTGACGCCCGCGAGCGGCTTGCCGCCTCTGGTGACGGTGCCTGAGATCGTTCCGGTGTACGCCTTGCTCGCGGTGAACGTCCCGCCACTGCCGTTGGTGTCGCTCCAGTTGCCGTTGACCATCACGAGCTTGCCATTGTTGAGGTCGAGCGTTGCGCTGTCCGTGGCCAGGTAGGTCCCCTCGCTCTGTGTGAATTGGACGGTTGAATCGAACTCGGTGCCCTTCAAGATGAACGTGCTGCCGTCACCGGTTCCCGAGAACGCACCCGTGGTGAGGTCCATTGTCGTGATCGTGAACGTACCCGTGTAGGCGTTGCCGGTGCCGTAGGTATCCCACGTCCCAGTCAGGTTGTAGGGCACGTCAGCGCCGGCGGGACTCGCCCCAAGCGGCACGCACGCCACCGCCGCGAGCAATACGAGTCCGAGGGTTGCTCGAAGCCACCTTGCATTCAACGTCGACATCACTGCCTCCAATCGCAAATTGGACGAGTCCCCTCGATAGGAGACAGAGTAACAGCAAGAGCCCCACAATGAGCAGCTGCTTCGCGCTGCCAACATTCGCCCTCACTCCAAGGGATCATTGTCTTTTCGTCGAGAGGAGTTCGGTACTCTTCTGCTTGGAATCGGCCCGCTTTACGTGCATGTTGCCCACTCCGACGACAAGATCAATGGAACAACTACATACAGCGAGTGATGTCCGTGGTTCTTAGATTCACCCTGTTAACGAATCTGCGAAATTGTCAGGTGGGAGGAGCGACAGGAAAAAACGGTGCGCACGAACCGAAGCGTAACGATCCAAGGGCCTCGACGCCCGAAGGCTGCGCGAAGGAAAAGTATTTCAAAGTACATTCAGTCAAATTATCTCTGCTGAGGGTGGACAACAAAGTTTCCCTTACCAGGAGGGCATTCTTCGGGACCGACTTCGATCAACTCGTATCGCTAATTGCAGGGTCCGGGCTAACGGGCCTAGAACGCGTGAAGTGAGTCGAGCGCGTTCTTGATGACACCGGGTCGCTCGATCCACGGGAAGTGCCCACAGCCTTCGTGCACGTCCGTCCTGGCCCCTGGGATCAGGGCCGCCGAAGCCAGCCCGTGCCTGGGAGGCATCGGGCTACCTGCTCCCAGCACAAAGACCGTCGGAATCGTCACTCGCGGCAGGAGCCCGGCCACGATCTGCTTCGCGAGATGGTCGTGAACCGACTCCCACGTCTCGGCGTAGCAATCGAGGGCGATGGACATCGGCGGCATGGCGGGAGCGCCCGCCGGATCGGCGAAGTACGCGGGCCAAAGCAGGGCCAAACCTTCTACGACTTCCTCGGCGGTACCGTTGCCGGCCATGGCCCGTTCATCCAACTCGTTCGCCCTGGCTATTGCTTCAGGCAGGGTTCGCTCTTGCATCAGGCGCGCCATGTCTGCCTCTCCGCCGTCGCCGACCACCCCAAGCGGGTCGACCACCACGAGGCCCACGATCAGGTCGGAACGCATAGCGGCCAAGTGCATGGCAAGATATCCCCCCCCACGAGTGCCCGATCACAACGGCGCCTGCCGGGGCCACGGCCTGCAAAACCGCGAGGGCGTCGTCGGCATGCGTTTCGACTGAAAAAGGACCGGACGTCGTGGAAGGCGCGAGCCCACGCTGCTGGTAGCGGTAGACGGTGTAGCCCGAGGCCAACTCCCCATCCAGCGAGCCCAGGTAGTCCGACAGTCCGGGCCCACCGTGCAGCATCACGACGGGCGGTCCGCTGCCGGTTCTGGACCCGCTAATCACCCCGCCCGCGACAGGCACTTCGAACGACTCGACTTCCCCCATGGCAGCGAGATTAGCTCGCCCGTCGGTTGAGGTCGTTAGCGCTATTTCCGGACCACCGCTAGTAATCACAAGTGCTATCGACCCCAATGCGGCCATCTGGGTTGGACAGGGCAGACCGGTGACCGCGTCGTCGAGCCGACTCGTGCACAACCCGACTGGCGGATCACAGGTTGGCAATAATCAGGGCTCATTCCGATCCGCGTGCCCTCGTGACTAATCGTTGTTTCTCCTCCCGTGCTCGGTCTCGTGAATGGCAGCTTGGAAATGGGTAGCGTCGTGCTCATGGAGACCAGATTGAGACGCATTGGCCGAAACTTGGTTCTTGTCGGCTACGGAGCAGTCACGATAACCCTTGGTCGAGCCATTGTCGCCGTGTTTTCGGACTTCAATTGGTCGGGTCGAATCGCAATGGGGCAGCGATAGGCATTCGGTGTTGACCTTATGGCCGCCCTGTTTCTGTTAGGCATGCTTAGTGGACTCCGGTTTGTCGTGTCGATCGCGAGAACGAATAGTGAATCGGCGTCAAATTTCAAGTTGGCCAAGTTGGTTTCGCTGGGCTTAGCGAGTCAGTCCGCGCTCTTCGCTTTCGGACTGCTGGCGTATGTCGTGAACGAAGCGACCATGAAGTTCCCGCACACGATTAATCCAGGTTTCGGGTCCTTCGGCTGGTGGTATCCCACAATTGGTGGCTTCCTCCTCGCCGGAATCGGCTATCTCTTGGTGACGAAATCCTTTGGAGTCCAATTTGTGGATGTGCACTACGAAGTGTCCGATCACGGGCAAACTGAGAATTAGAGCGCTAGCCGGATTCGCGAAGGATAGATGAGGCAGGAGCCAAGTGTCTATGCGACGCTGTCGGCTCCTTCAACGTGAATCAATCGCCGGGCCCGACGCAACAGGAGTGCAACCTTTCATTGACGGCTCGGTGACCAGAGATCGCCTCAGCCATCTGATCAAACCCCCCTGCCTTGGTTTGAGGAGCGTTAGATTCGCCTTATGCGTCTCCGATTGATCACATTCTTTTTGGTAGTGATCGCGGTGATAGTGCTGCTGTATGCGTTCGGTGGCGTCAGAACAAATCCCACGACTCAGGCCTCGTCGAATCTAAATGGAAGTCCGTCGGCCAGATTTACGCCGATTTCGACTTCGTTCCCAACGGCTAGCCGGGGCTGGGTCCTCGGTACGGTGCGCTGCTCCGCCCGACCAGCCTGCGTGCAACTTCGTTCGACGCGCGACGGCGGCGCTACCTGGACGCTGGAAACGCTACCGAGAGCGTTCCTGATGCCGGTCGACCAGAAGTACCACAACTCAATTGCCGCTCTCAACTCGTCGGGCCTCAATGTTCGTTTCGCGAACGCACGCGACGGATGGATGTATGGCACAGTTGCAGATTTTGACTACTTCGGAGGAATTACGACCTCGCAATGGCTGGTACTTCTCTGGTCGACGCACGATGGCGGGGTGACATGGACGAAAGTGAACCCTCCGGGTCTCGCGTCACAGGGTCCAATCTATGACCTCAAGGTCTCCAATTATGAGGCATATCTGTTGGGAGAAGGACCGAAGTTCACCGCAGTACTAGTGGAGTCACCCGTTCGCAGTGATCACTGGAGCGTCGTCACGACACCGCCCTTGCAACCCCCCGTCGGTGGCAGTGAGACCAGTGGCAACATCGCCGTGAGCGGACACGCGGGTTGGCTCGTTGAGGGAAACGATCGTGGTATCACGGGAAGTTTGCGTCTCGACCGAGAGGGTCAGTGGACTGCGTGGTCGCCACCTTGCGCGTCCGTGGGTGACAGCTACGTCGTGCCCGTTGCGAGTGACGCCCGTCATCTCGTGGCAGTCTGTGAAATAGGAGGCGTGTTCGCCCAACCATCACCGANNAATTGCACGGCGTAAACGGCTACTTCGCCGCGCTCGCGTCGCCAACCCCTGATGTCTTCTTCTTTCAGTACGATCTTGGCTCTGGCCTGGAACTGGTGATGAGTCGGGATGCGGGGAAGCATGAGCACGTTGTCTTTCACGGCGCCGTTACCTACTTGCACTTCACAAATACGACTGACGGAATCGGAATCGCGGAGTCACCATCCAATACTTCTGAGATGATCGTGACTCACGATGGGGGAAGGTCCTGGTCCGTCCAACGATTCACCTCCTGATTGCCTTGAAGAGCGGCGGCGGCCAATGAAAGTGTTTGAGTCGGAGACATTCGAGTCGGTGGCCCGACGTGACTCTCATAATGGTGATTCAAACCTTGGACTGGCGATTAGATCTGTGACCTTTGTCCCGACCCTACTCACAGGACACATGGCATAGTTGTCACGTGTCCGCTCCCCGAGTGGACGCTCCGAAGGGGTCCACAATGAAGGAACCACGTCGTTACTTGCTCGGTCTTGAACCAATATTCGAAGGTGGCTGGCTCCACAAGGGTAGGCGAGCTCGAGATTGGAACGTCGAGAAAGAATTGGTGGCAATCTCACTACTCGGAGATGTCACAATAGACCTGACTAACGTCAAGAGTTTGCCATCGGAAATTCGGATCAACGCTTACGCGATCGGACGCGACGTTGACGTCATTGTTCCACCGGGAACGCACGTCGAAATGGATGGTCGGGCCAACAATGGTCACCTGAATAACGGTGCTCCATCGGTTCCCATTTCGAAAGAGACACACTCGATCAAAATCAATGGGCACACCTTCTTAGGCGATGTAACGACGCGGGATTCAGTTGGCAGAATGTAGGTCTGCGCTGTCACTGCTGAGGCACCATTCAACTCGCAGTTGCTTGATCTGGTGTCGGAGGCCCGACGTGTAATTTTCTCTGGGCGCCTTCTCATTCGCCAGTCCGGGAATTGTTGGTTGAAAGCTGAGGACCGTTCGCACTGCCAGAGGAGCCCAGAGGGCATTGAATCAGCCGGCGGCGCTGGCTCTCGCGTGTTGGTCCTGCTCAATCTTCTGATCTTCGCCAGATTTCCACTCGGTCTTGAGCTTCATGGCCACAGAAAGCGGTTTCGTTCCGATGGCAAAGAACATCATGCCCAGAGGTGCGAGAATCCCAGTCAAAACTAGGACCGCAGCTAAAGGGATGAAGATGACGGTCGAAGGCACCTGGAGACACAGTAGGCCGACTATGAGCCACTTCTCTTTGCCAGGCAATTTCACCTTGGGTAAGCCTTGATCCAATACCACCATGAAGTTCACCCCCCTCCCCCGTTACTCTATATCGTTGAAGATTCATCTTCTGCTGGGTTTCTGATCTGCAAGACGCAGAGGCGCGGAAGCGTTCACTCCGACCATTTGGATCACTCAAGTTCAATGCGATGAGTCAGAGATTGTTGGTGTCAGAGGCCCGACGCAACTGAAGTGCAACCTTGCACTGGCTGAATGCGACTTGACCCGGCTGAGAGCTCGGAACGAAAAAACGGCCTCGGGTGTCAGAGCGCGAGGTGGAGACGAAGTGCCTCATCGAGTTCGGACATCAACTCTTGAGGGACTTCTCCTATCGTGTACCCAAGTCGCTCTACCGAAATGGACCGGACTTGCTCCGCCTGGGCCTTGGAGTCATGCCCAAGTCCGGTGACGTTTGCAGGAAGCAGCACTTGAAATGGGTAAACCCGCGAGATGTTCGAGGTCACTGGCACGACGGTTATGACTCCTTGGCCAGTTCGTTCGGCGGCAACGTTCGCTCCGTCGTTACTGACAATGACGGCGGGTCGTCGCTTGTTTGCCTCTCCGCTTTTCACGGGCTCTAGGTTGACGACGTAGATCTCACCTCGGCGCATTAGTGCAAACCATCTGAGGCAGTGGGATCCCAAAGTTGTTGATCTTCGTCTGACCACTCGGCCCACGCACTTTCGTAGGCGGCACCGAGACCTGTCGCCCTGAGCAGTCGCACAGCCTTATGTAGTGCAGCCGAGCGAGAAGGGAGTCCCTTTTCGGAGGCATACGCGTCGAGGAAGGTGACGTCATCTTCAGGCAAGCTCATGCTGATTTTCATACTTCCATACTACCAGAGGTATGCGAGGTGGATGTCTTACATGGTTTCACCATTAAGTAGTCCCAGAGCGCCGACGTGCACAATTCGACTGATGTCTAGACACCTGGCAATAGATTGTTTCCCGCGATCAACCACGCAGCCATTCCCGGAGCGACGGGACGCGCGTTCCGACAGCGACGGCGCCAATGACGACAAGGATGCACACGATGGCGACAAGCCACATCGACTGCACCCCGGATACCCATGCGGGGATCACGATGGCCAGGACTATGACGCCAACAATTAGCCGGTAGAGGTTCATCCTCCACGTGAACAGGCGACGCAACATTTGCTCTGTCTACCACACGACACTCCTTTCGGACCGACCGCATACACCTGGCAGTCGGACGGGAACCCGTCGATGGAGTCAGGGGGCCAGATCACCTTGAGATAAGAGTCTCCGGCCCCCTCAAGGTCTTGTTTAGTGAAGTGGGACTCAAGGTGCCGGAGATTGATTGTGTCGGAGGGCCCACGTCAACAATCTCCGAGTGGAGAATCAACTCCTGGCAATGGGACACATGATCCCGAACCGTTGCCGTCCTGGTTAGTCTCTCCGCTCGCGAAGCGCCAGTCAAGAACGCTGATTGGATTGTCCTAACGGCCCGGTCCCGAATCGCTGCTAGGACCTTC
>PLKM01000082.1:13950-14441 GCA_003141095.1 Acidimicrobiaceae bacterium
GAGCCTTGTCGGGACCAGGACCACCATGCCCATTGCAATGTCCGTTGCAATGTCCGTTGCAATGCCCATCGTGACCCTGATGATGCTTCAAACAAGTACCGAGCACAACACCCGCCCCGAAAAATGCGACCAAAGGAATCAGGACCAGGAGTCCGGAGCCTCCACGCCCTCTATTCTCGCCACAGCCCATAGTGAACCTGCCTCAATCTTCATTACCGCTGCCACCATCTTCGCAATGTGGCGCAATCCTCGAACAGGGTCGAAGGTCACCATCCATCGGATGATCACGGACGCCGCGCCGGACCCGGCAATCGGGGCTGGCGAAGCGCCAATCAGGATAAGTGGAACTCCCCAACGCGGACTGAGCCTGCCAGTCCCGGTCGCGAAGCTCAGGCTCGCCGAACGAACCAAACAATGACAACGATGACCAAGATAAGCACAACTGTTCCCATTCCGATGTACATGTGGACCCACCTCTCTAGCTAATTCGA
>PLKM01000052.1 GCA_003141095.1 Acidimicrobiaceae bacterium
TCCCGGTGCATCGGAAGGCGACCGTTTGATTCTCGGCGGCGTCGAAGGTCCGAGTTCTGCTGGAGTTTCGGCCATTGCGAACTTGCAGGGTGTGACGTCCAGGTTCGATTGGTATCTCGATCGTGTCGTTCATTTCGAGCGATCCGGCACGCTGACCGTCAACCACGATGTCGTACGTGCCACGTCGGACCTCGACTCCGATTGCTTTATGCGTCAGTTTCAGCGTTGCGGCCATTGTTGATCTCCTCTTGTTCCTGGAAGGTGTCTGTGTGGGTGTCTGGCGATGCCACGTGCAATCTTCAATCTCCTCAAGAAACAATACGGTTGGTATCGGAGGGCCGACTTGCACATTCTCCGACTGGAGGGTCCTACCTTGGACATTTCGACATTGACCCAGCGATCTGGGGCACTCCGGTGTGGCGATTTGCCGTGTCAGTTTAGGTTGACACATCAACGACGTCAATCTATACTGACAGGTATGGACATCGAAAAACTCAGCGTGAATCTGTCGTCGGATGACCCCGCAATTGGGCTACGCGCCTCGTTGGCGTTGCATCGCCTGGCTGAGAGGGTCGAAGCGAAGCACGTCGCGTCGGCCCGGGAAATGGGCTGGTCGTGGCAGCAGATCGGAGACGCCTTGGGCGTCACCCGCCAATCCGTGCACACCAAATACAACAAGGAGTCGTCATGACCACCGAACCCGTTGCGCCAGAGGCGCTTCATGCCTGGGCCATCTGTCTGCAGGCCGGTGAGGAGGCTCGTCGCCGAGGTGATCGCCGAACGGGCACCGATCACCTCTTGCTCGCCTTGTTCGAGGATCCCTCGATTGAAGCCGTGTTGGGCGTGAACCTGCAGCAAGCTCGCCAGGCCCTTGCGTCGCTCGATCACGAAGCCCTGGGTGCCCTTGGCCTGGGGTCCGGCGCCGACGCTCCCCCACTGCCGATGCGTGCCGTGCCGAAGAAGCCGAGGATCAGAGACGTCGCGCAAAAAGATCGCCTCCGCATGGCGCCCGCGGCAAAAGAAGTGCTTGAGGAAGCGGTCAAGCCCAACCGTCGGAAGGCCTATGTCACGGCCCAGCAGGTGCTGGCCCAGATCCTCACTCTCCAACCACCAGATCCTGCGGCGGTGCTGCTGGGCGCTCTCGGCGTGAACACGTCGGAGGTTCAGCGCCGATTGGATGCGGTCACGCCCGAGAGCTGAGTCCCAAGCGACATTCACGACTTCGAGCGAAGGTGCCCGGATCGGACCGTTCCCGGGCAGACAACAGTCGCGAGTACTTGGTCCAACGGGCGTCTCTCGGAAGCACTGACGCCTCCAACCTGGGCTGCCACGCCGAAGTTCACGGCAGTCGTGAAGGGCCAGTTCCGTACTCCGTTGGGTGGCCCATAATGTTCGCCTGACATCATGCGTGTGTCACAAGACCCGCAAACTGCAGCATCCGAAACCTCGACAGTTATTCCTTACAACTATCGGCAATGGAAAGTACCTGAGATTGTTGGTGTCGGAGGCCCGGCGCTACCTCGCATTGAGCGAAGAGATGGACGACCTCCGGCTCTCACTCGACGACCTCACGGCGCACGCCAACCCGGCGCTACGCGCGGTGAAGGGCGTCGGTCCCGACGTGGCGGCCATCTTGTTGGTCGCCGCCGGCGATAACCCGGAGCGACTGCGCAACGAGGCCTCCTTCGCCGCGATGTGTGGTGTCTCACCGATCGAGGCGTCGTCGGGAATGACGATGCGGCACCGGCTTAATCGCTCGGGGAATCGCCAGGCGAATCACGCACTCTGGCGCATGGCGACCGCCCGACTCATCACCGACGCTGAGACTCGCGCTTACGCCGCGCGACGAACCAGTGAAGGAAAGAGCAGGCGCGAGATCGTTCGCTGCCTCAAGCGCTACATCGCACGTGAGGTCTTTCGCACGCCTACCCGGCCCGAAGCGATCCCGTGCGGGGCGGACCTACACGACGCCCGCATTGCCGCTGGGTTCAATTTGAACGAAGTGGCTGCAGTGCTCCGAGTGGATCCCACCCGCGTCTCTCGACTCGAACGCGCGCTGGACTTCGACCGAGATCTTGCGAACAGATATGAAGCGTGGCTCACCGCTCAAAATGCCGCTTGACAACCATAGGAGCATCAGGTCTGCAACCCTTCACTGGCGGCTGACCGTGCGGCGAGGGTTTATGTTGAAAGCCGAAGGACCCGAAGGCCTCAGTATGCGTCTTGTTTTCTAACTTTTATATCGAAGGAGACTCCAACCAGAAGCATGATATCTTCGCGTCTATGAGGCTGAATTGACGTTCAATCGACGCGGCCGGACGTTGACAAAGATGTTTACGACAGCGACCCTGCTGCTGATGACGGTCGGCGTCATCCCAACGGCGTCTGGAGCGCAAACGAAACGCTCCTCCCGCGCAACATTCAGCTACACCTGCTGCCGAGCGTCTCTCACGGGTGCCGTTTTTCATCCTGGCCAATTGATCAAAGTTGAATGGACTCCGGTGTCCAATGCGCCCACCAAGGAACCGGTTGAAACCATCACTCTCAAGGCGGACGTCACCGGACCTTATCGAAGCATCGCGTCATTGAAGTCGTCAATTGCGCGCTCCAAGCCGGTCCTCGGGGTAGTTAACGTGAGTGCCACTCCCGTAACTCTTTCCAATCTAAAGAGCGCCAATCCGAGGTCGCCGATTACTCTTCCATCGAATGCAGGTTCTGGGTACTACGAAGTGACCCTGACGATCGCAGATGGCTCCGTAACTTCAAATAGCGGGATCATTGTCCGGGTAACCAGATAAGCAACGACCATCAATTCAAGAGGGAAACTTTCCCGGACTAGGTTCAGGTCGAGCAATCGTGAACGAGACTTACCGGCGCCGGTGGCCCGACGTGGCAGAACTGCAACCTCGCACTGGAGGCTACGCCGGTACGCAGCCCTTTGAACTACTTGAGAGTCGGGACGGCTCTACTTGTACTCAGATCATAGGGGTATGAGATACTACGGCCATGAGGTGCTTCGGTCGACTCTTGTGCTGCCTCATTGTGACCGCCAGTGCAAGCTTGGTGCCAATCAACTCTGCCTTCGGGCAGTCGGATTCGCATTCCTCTGAAAAATGCTCGGATGCCTCAAACGGTTGTCCAGCGGTCGTCGCGCAACCGCGTTCCAGGACCACTCAGCGTCAGGTGTCTCGCTTCTTGGAAACCCTCCTTGCAGCGGATGAATCGGGGGCGCTTCCACTGGGCATATATGGACTCCACGGCTGCTCCAATCCCGGACCCCCTTCATACGCGGTCACTTGCTTTCTCTGGTCATCCGCGCCGAAGGGCGATCTAGTCAAGCTTCAGACCGCGTTTAGGGGATCCAAACTGTTTCGGAGCGTGAAACTAAGAATCCCTGCGTGATAGTAATCATCTCCATCACTAGTGTCGGAGGTCCGAAATGACAAGAGTGCAACCCTGCATTGGAGACTTAAATCGCGCTGATGAGTCGTTCTCTTCTACGTTCGATTGAAAGAGAGCATGCCGAATATTCTGTAAAGATCAATCGATTCGCGAGAGGAGGGTGAGTAGTGAGACTCAACTTCCGTCGCAGGTGGATGGGGCCAAAGCATGGGGTAGCACGTGGAGTTGCTGTTTTCACCTCTGGTGATTCGCGTGGTTCGGACATGGTGGCTGGTGCCCTGTCAGACAGTGGTCGGCTTCGTCAATGGTCGCTCGAGCACGGTGTTGAACTAACTGATGACTTGGCGAGTCTTGAGGTCCTGGACGTGCACCTTGATGGTTGGAATGCCGATCCAAGCCATCATGAGCGTGTGGACCTTGGCAATGAAGTAGGTATCTACTTAGGCAATGTGATCCTCGAGCATGTCGCCGATAGCCAATGGCAATTATGGCCAAATGGGCACCCAGTCATTGCGCTGAAATCAGGGCGCGAGTTAGACGTCACATCATTGACGAACGACCGTCTCAATCGGACGGGTACAAGCCTTGCGTCGATCTATGCGATGGCTTTATCAGAGTAATTAATCGACCTAAACACGTTTTCATCTGGGACAATTCTGCAGGCGTCGGTGGTCCGACATGACAGGTCTGCAACCTCGCACTGGCGCTTGAGTTAGACGATGTGGGCACAGTACCGTGGCCTTGGACGACAAGTATCTGCTGCCAGACGGTAGGGCATGAGCATGCCTGCGTGAACTTTCAGCCTGCAGGGCTCTAGGCTCACGAGTACGAAACGGCGTAATGCAATTCCACTGGTTCAAGTTGGGATCTTGATCGGTTTACTCACGGTAGTCATCGTGCTGAGTGTTTGGACCTCCGGTGGCCCTTCCGCTCTCTACGGCGACGCGTTCAAGCCCCTGCCGAAGAACATGCTTGTCTTCGGCGAGATTACATTCACGCGCCTACCCGATTCGCAGTTGTCCCGGGTTCAAGTCACGCCCTCAGATGCCGCACGGATCGTGAAAGCCAATTACGGCAGCATGGAGCGATGGCGAGTTGTTTTCGAGTCTCTGGGCGGGTACGTCAACAACAATGAGATCATTCATGACTGGATCGGAACCAAGTCCCTAGTTCCGAAGGCGCTGCCCGCATACATCGTTCGGATCACAGGACCGCCAATCGTGGCGCTGGGTCCCAGCAGCGTAGTAAACCACTATTGGAACGTCATTGTAAATGCCATCACGGGGAGAATTGTCAGTAGCTTCACGTACGACTGAGGCGTTCGATTCTTGGCCGACGATCGCGAAGCTGACTCCTGAGATGCCCCTGAACAATCAGTACGGTGCATGCATAACGAGTCCACTAACGGCCTATCGAAAAGGATCGTGTCGGCCCGACGTGAGCCCCGACGCCGAGAAGGTCAAAACATGATCCCATCTCGAGACTATGGTTCTTCTTGCCTAACAGAAGATGGCATCGCTGGTTCCTCGGCTCCGCTTCGCGAACCTCGCCACGAGGACGTAGATCGGAATCTTGGGCCCAGGCTCTACCCGGAACAGCGTCTCTAAGCCGCCACCAGAGACGTGGCGGCTGGTCAAGAAGCAGTAGCGAAATTCGATGGCGCGTTGCTTCACTTGGGCAAGTGGTGACCCACTACATCGCCCTAAAGTCAATTTCCAGAGGCAAGGTCTGGACAGAAATCCTAAAAGCGTATCCATACAAGACTTCTCGCCCTATTGTCAAGGGCCCGCAGAGTTCCTGACTCAGGTGTCATGAGCGACACGAAAGTCGAACGAACGCAAGATTAAGTTCATTACCCGAAAACCGATCCCGAATCTGATCACCGAAAGGCCAGGTCTAATTAGGGGACTGACATACCTGACGCACCCGGCAGTTCGCGGCGAATTGGTCAGAAAAATGGGGTAAGAGTTGGGATATCGTTAACCCATGAGTGCCGAAGAGGGAGCCGACATCGGCATCGAGAATAAGGGCCAAGAACCAGCGTCTCGGAAGAAAGGCTCGATTCGGTCGCATGAGCAGTTGATTGGAATGATCATCCTCTCGGCGGCGTTCATCATCGGATCGTTCTCGGTAGCATCGGGGATCCGAAACCGAAATCAACCGCAGACCAACCAGATCACGATTACCGGTTCTGCTGAACAGGCAGTCACGTCCAACACATTCCAATGGATGGCAAGTGTGGCCAGCACGCAGCCGACAACCTCGGCGGCGCTGGCGCAATTGAACGGGTGGACCGCCCAGATTCGCAACGCGCTTATCGCTGCCGGAGCTCTCAACGACGAAATCTCATTTGGCACGGTAAATGTGCAACCCAATACACAGGCCACCGGTCAAGTGACCAGTTTCACTATGAGCCAAACGGTCACCGTGCAGTCCTCTCGCCTGACCGCCATGCAGCGTGTTCTGGGCATCAGTAATTTCTTGCTCGCCAACAACATCCCGTTCATCGCCCAACAACCGCAGTACACCTTCAATGGATTGAAGAAACTGCGACCCGCTCTCACGGCAGAGGCGGCCGCAAACGCTCGAAAGCGTGCCCAAGCCGCGTTGGGCAAGCAAGTCAAGTTGGGGAAGCCGATTTCGATCACGGTGGGACAAGTGTCCGTGGATGCGCCCGGGTCCGTCAATTACGGCAGCGGAGACTTCAACACCAGCTCGATACCCAAGGTCGTCTCGGTGGTGGTTTACGCCACCTACTCAACTTAGTAAGTGGTCCTCACCCTCGCATGATGAACCGATGAGGGTTGGGTTGCGGTTCTGCGAGCAGATTGTGAAACTCGTGATCACCTGCCGAGTCACTCGTCGAGTAGGCATCATTTATCGGCTGCGCCGGGTGTGTCTGGTATGTCAGTCGCCTAATTAGCTTCTGCCCACAAAGAATTTCTGGGCAGAAGCAGCAATACCCCACTACTGGAGGCGGCGTTGGGATTCGAACCCAAGTACGGGGCTTTGCAGGCCCCNNCCACTCGGCCACGCCGCCAGAAGTGACTAGCCTACTCGGCGCAAAACTAAGCCTTTCGAAACACTCGATAGGCCACGTAGACAATTGCCGCGAGAATCACCAGCTCGAAGATCAAGTGGACGGCTGAGAAGACGAACCCGACCACCGAAAAGACCAGGCCTATGACCACCAGGGCCAAAATAACTACGACGACCGTCTTAAGAGCGCTCATGGCACCTCTCTTCCTCTCCTCCCAGCGTAGACACAGTCAGTTCCAACGTGCGCGGGATTAATGTGGAAACGTGATCACGCGACACAAGGCCCTGGGAATCGTCATCGCGGGTCTTACCGTGCTCACCTTTCTTCCGGGCGTCCCGGCGGGCGCCACCACCCCGGTACGAGTCACCACCGAGGTGCCGTTGACCCTTTCCGCCTCCATGCCCATCATCCGGCTGAGCTTCAACGCTCCCGTGCTCGCCTTCGACTTGCCTAAATTGCACATCGAGCCGGCTCTTTCGACGAAGTGGCAGCAGATCGGACCGCGCGAGGTGCAGGCGGTCGCCACCACCAAGCTGCTCCCGCTCGTGAGTTACACGGTCATGACGCCTTCGATTATGAACTGTGCGCCACGCTGCACCTTTACGACCCTGCGCTCGCTCACCACCAACGTCGCGACCAACGTCACGTGGGAGGAGCAGCTGCTCGCCGAGACGAACTACCTGCCGCTCAGTTTCACCCCGGCGACCAGCCAGTCAGATCCCTCCCAACAGACCGCCGGCACGTTCACGTGGCTCTACCCGACCCTGCCCTCGTCGCTTAGTCTGCAGTGGCAGGTCGGCGTCGACAATGTGCTGGTCACCGGCGCCCTGATGTCGTTTCAAAACGTGAACGATCTGCCCACGACCGGCGTCGCCGATCCCACNNCTGAGTGGCAAAGTTGACCCCAATCCATACAGCTTCGTGCACGTGAGCGAGACCCTGCCCGAGACCGTCACGCTCTACGTCAACGGGGTGGCGACGTTCCACACCCTGGCGAACACGGGCATCTCGGTGGCCCCCACGTCACTCGGGACGTATCCCGTGTACCTTCGCTACACCAGCCAGACCATGTCGGGCACGAATCCCGACGGGAGCCACTACAGCGACGCGGGCATCCCGTGGATCTCGTACTTCAATGGTGGCGAGGCGCTGCACGGCTTCATCCGCGATACCTACGGCTGGCCCCAGAGCCTGGGCTGCGTCGAGATGCCGTTCGCGTCGGCCGCGACAATATGGCCGCACACGCCCATTGGCACCCTCGTCACCGTCACGAGCTGAGTTTCAGCGCGGGGCCTCGGGTCCGAAGGCGTGTCGGCCACGCTGGGTCGCAATCTCCACCCCGCGCTCGCCGAGCTCGGAGGCGGTACCGAGCGAGGCCCGACCGAAGCGTTGGCGAACTTCGTCAACGGCGTCTCGCAGGGCCTCGTGGCTGATCTGGCGTTCGCGCGAGACGATTTCGGCCTGTTCGCGAGCGTTGTCCGATGACGCCTCGATCGCGAAGGTCAGTTGCATCTGATTGTTCTCGCGCTCGAGGAACGACGACGCGTGGATTCCGAGCAGCCGCACCGCCTGGTGCAGTTCAACCGACTGCAGCAGGGCCTCGGCGATCGCGGCGATCGCTACCTCGTCGTCGACCCCGAACGAGAGCGTCTGCGAGCGAGAGATGCTCGTCAGGTCGTCAAAGCGCACGACGACCGTGATCGTTCGCGCCACCCGGCCCTGCTTGCGCAGCGCCCTCGCCACGATTGCGGCGTGGCCCTTCGCGTGCGCGACCAGTTGATGAATGCCCTCGAGGGAGCGCGCGAATGTCTGGTCGTGGCCCACGGACTTCATCTCTCGATCAACGACGACGTCGCGGCGATCCTCGCCCTTCGCGTACGCGGCGAGCGACGCCGCCATTGACGAGCCGACGTGCGCGGCGAGCGTCGCCTCATCGACGCGCGCCAGGTCGCGCACCCAGTGAAGGCCGAGCTTTTCCAGTTTTGCGGCGGTCGCCGGACCCACCCCCCAGAGCGAGTGCACGGGCAGCTCGTCCAGCCACTGCTCCTCGAGCTCGGGACTGACCCAGACAACACCGGGGCCCTCGACCAGGCGACCGTCGACGACTCGGGGTTTGGACTTCTTCGAGGCGAGTTTGGCGAACAGCTTGTTGCGACCGAGCCCCACGCCGCAGAGAAGTCCGAGTTCGTTCGAGATTCGAGTGCGCAGCCCGGCGGCGGCGTCGACGGGCCGCACGTTCAGACGACGAAGACTGCGCAGGTCGCAGAACACCTCGTCGAGGCCCAACGGTTCGAAGTCGGGCGTGAGGTCGCGCACGACGTCGTGGAACTGACGCGAGTAGACCTCGTAACGGTCGAACCGGCCGGGCAGGATTATCAGGTCCGGGCAGAGGCGGCGCGCCACGACGCTCGGCATGGCGCTTCTCACGCCGAAGCGGCGCGCCTCGTAACTGGCGCT
>PLKM01000043.1 GCA_003141095.1 Acidimicrobiaceae bacterium
TCTTTCCCGGAGTTCCAACTTCACGAGGAAACTCCATGGGCGTTGGCCGTACTTTCACGAGAATGCGGAAGGCTGCCCCAAAACGAACTCGGCCATTGTCGTGCAGTCCCAGCTTGGTAAGGGCCTTGTGGTTCCACCGGCTCCGATCATCGTCGTCGGGTGGCTCTGACACAACCAGTACTCCCCCAATCTTGAGAAAACGAACGGCGCATTCGGCCACAACAGCTGGGGGACCGAATGATCGGGCGGTAACCAGGTCGAAAGTGGACGCAAACTGGGGATCCCTTGCGAGATCCTCAGCGCGGCCTGTGACTACCTGACCACCTAAAGGCGCCCCTGTCCGTTCGAGAACCTCACGAAGGAAGTTCGTACGCTTCTCCATTGAGTCAATGAAAACAGCCCGACACGCCCACCTCTGAAGAAGTACGAGACCCGGAAGCCCTCCGCCGCTGCCAAGATCAAGGAACGATTCGGGCGGAGTAGGGGAGTGCCCTTCCCAGCAATGGGCAAAACCTTCGGAATGGGCGATTTGAAGCTCGATGGCTCCAGGTCCTAAAAAGCCCCGCGCCCTCGATTCCTCGAGAGCGCGGGGCAACCAGTTATTATTCACTAAACAATTATGCCGGAGCGACCACCACAAAACGGCGAGGCTCTTCACCTTCTGAACGAGTCACCACTGATTCCTTGTCCGTCAGAGAATCGTGAACGGCTTTACGGTCAGCAGCAGACATTGGTTCCAAGGCACGCTCTTCACCAGTTTCAATGACTTCTTGAGCTACCTGCTGTGCGAAACGTCCAAGTGCCGCAACTCGACGCTCGCGGTACTGGGCAACGTCGACCAGAATGCGGTCAGTCCTGCTTGGGCTCTTCGACTGAACTACGGTACGAGTCACCTCTTGCAGCGCCTGGAGTGTCGTGCCGCGCGGCCCAACGAGAACCCCAAGTTCTGTTGGAGGACTGGCGTTTACCAAGAGCTCCACGGTTTCCGCATCAAGCTCTTTGACTGAAACCTCAGCCGTAATGTTCATCGACAGCAAGAGCCCTTCCAGGAACTCCTTTGCAATCGACCCTTGCTCGGCTAGGGAAATTCCTTCAGCCATGGTGTCCTCCTTTATTGAAAGCTTTTCAGATCTTGATGCGCCGCTTGGAGCACCCTGCTTGGGGCGCTTGGCGCCGTTGTTCTTGTCCTTCTCTTTTCGTGGCGAGTCACCATCTTCCGTTTTTGGAGTACGGGACTGCTCGCCACGGGCACTGTTGTTTCGGGGACGATCCTCTCGGCCTCCCGACCGGCGCGAGCGCTTTGGTCGAGGTCCCGAGGGACGGACACGGGCTCGGACACGGGCTTCACCGCGAACACGACCGAAAAGTCCGGCCTTTGGTTCTTCCATTACTTCGACTTCGGCGTCATCTCGGTGCACTCCGAGGTGGGCCAAGGCCCGATCGGTGGCCTCATCAATTGATTTTCCAGTGGTTTCTACCCAATCCATGGGTTAACGTCCCTTTCTTTTACGCTTCGCTTTGGAGCGAGACTGTGGCTGCGGCTTGAGGGTTGAGGGTTCTTCCTCGGCCTTTGTTTCCTTTGTTTCCTTTGATTCCGGAGCTGGAATTGCGCGTACACCATTCTTATGAGGATTGGAGACGCCAGCACGGAACATGAGGTCTTGCGTAATTATACGAATCAATGTTGAAATAATCATGTACAACACAACGGCTGCAGGAATGATCAAGTAGAAGTATGCAAAAATAATCGGTAAGAAGCGCTGCATGGCCTGTTGCTGACTGGGCATTGCCTGGCCTGTCTTCTTGTTTCGATTGTTCATCTGGGCCATCTGGAAATACTGGAGGGCAACGGCCACTGCAACAAAGACAAAGAAAGGGATCTGCGCTTCGAATGAACTGTGAACACTGAAGGGCTTCAAGTTAAGATCCATACCAAATGCCTTGATTTGGCCATGGGAGACGATCAAGTTCTTGTACATCTTCGAGGTTGTCGGGATATAGCGGGGTAGCGCGACAAGTCTGCCGTGCACGAGGACCTTGTTAGCCAAACCTTTGATAACGCTATAGAGAATGAAGAGAAACGGCGCCTGCAAAAGCACTGGGAGGCAACCGCCGACCGGGTTGGCCCCCTCTTCGCGGTACAACTTCATCATCTCTTCGTTCAGAAGCTGACGATTCTCCGGGCCCTTGTACTTCTGCTGCAGCTTCTTGATTTCCGGCTGCAGCTTCTGCATCGCCATCATCGACTTCGTGCTCTTAATCGTGAACGGAGTGAGCGCACCCATAATCACCACGGTCAGCATCACGATGGCTATGGCATAGTTCGGTACCAAGCCATAGCAAAAGGCCACCAACCAACCAAAAAGGTGAAAAATCGGCTGAAAAAACGAGCCGACGGCGTGACTAACGGATTTCATGAATGCGTACTCCTAGCTCTCTTTGGTTCAGGTACAAGATCCACACCATGCGGGCCCAGGGGGCGGCAACGTCCGAGGCGACGCAGGGCTAGTCCCGTACCGCGCAACGCTCCGTGCACTTCGATGGCTTCAACAGCGAAACTCGAGCATGAAGGATAAAAGCGGCACGGGGACGGGCGTCCGCCCATAAGGCGTTGGTAACTGGTGATGACCTTCAAGAGAACCTTGGCTACTGGCGAGGTTTCAGATGGCATCGGCTCGACCCAACGCTCGGTGGAGGTGGTGATGGAGTTCTTCATAGGAGAGTCTTCCTGTCTCTACACCGCATCTAATCAGGTATAACCCTGCGTGCGGTTGAGGGTTAAGGTCATCCACCAGTGCCCGTAAACGGCGCCGGATGCGGTTACGAATAACGGCATTCCCGACTTTTCGGCTGATCGCATACGCCACATCCACCGAGGGTTCTTGACCTGATTGGGCTACATAACTAATTCGTAGTGGCCCACTCTGGCCTCGCCCCGTAGGTGAAGCGAACAGCGCGAACTGCCGTCGGGTTCGAACCCGACCGGGCACGTGCGGCTCAGACCGTCAGCTCGTGGCGACCCTTGTTGCGGCGGGCCTTAAGGATGGCACGCCCTGCACGGGTGCGCATACGAGCACGAAAACCGTGCGTTTTAGCCCTTTTCCGCTTATTTGGCTGATAGGTACGCTTCACAAAAACCTCTTCTCAAACTGTATTGATGCGCTTCGCGGTACCCCCTGGGGGTCGCTGGCGCGCTACTGGGAACAATCTTACCCGACGGGGGGACACCCCCTTGGTAAGACGAGCCAATTAGGTGTAGGGTGACTCTCCCTGAGTGGTGCAAAAGTCGATTTTCATCGAAAACTGCTTGTGGATAATGTCTGTTTGTGCCTGTGGAGGAAGATTGTGGAAAGTGGCGAGGAGATCTGGTTAGCATTGCGCGACTCCTTACGCGGCAACGCTTCTGAGGCAGTCTGGTCGGCCGGACTGAACACACTTCGCCTTGTGGATTACCACGATAACCAACTTGTGATCGGTGCACCGAACCAGATCCAACTTCTGCGAATCCAACAGCGATTCCTCCCGTTCATCACCGAACAGGCTCAGCAAATAGTTGGTTCGCAAGTGACTGTTTCGTTAACGGTCAGTGAGCCTATGGGGGCTGCGAGCACCGAGGAGCGACCCAGTGAAGCGACGGACGCTACTCCTGCGCCCACGATTTTTTTACCGAGCGTCGATCGACCCGCTCGACTCGATCCACGGATGACCTTTGATTCGTTCGTGCCGGGGTCCTCCAATCGCCTCGCCTTCGCCGCCGCGCAGTCAGTGGCCGAAACACCTGGTCGTGCCTACAATCCGCTCATGATTTATGGAAACTCAGGACTAGGAAAGACACACCTGCTACACGCCATTGGCAACTACGTTCAGGAGAACTACCCGGGTCGAAGAGTTCTTTATGTTTCCACCGAGACTTTCTTGAATGACTTCATTCGTGCGATTCAAACTCGCACCCAACTCGCCCTTCACGACCGTTACCGAGAAAACGATGTCCTTTTGATTGACGACATCCAGTTCATGGAGACACGCGGTGAAACTTTTCACGAAGAGATCTTTCACACCTACAACGCACTCCACGGCGAGGGCAAGCAGATCGTCTTGACCTCAGATCGTTCACCACGAGACCTTGCCGGCCTTCAGGAGCGATTCCGTAGTCGCCTGTTGCAGGGACTGGTGACCGAGATCGATCAGCCCGACCTCGAAACCAGGATTGCAATCCTGCGCTCGAAGGCCGAGCTCGAGGGGATTGACCTGCCCGACGACGTCGCTGAGTGGATCGCACACCGCGTGCGCGACAACATTCGCGAGCTCGAGGGCTCAATCACCATGTTGCGCGCGTTCGCCAACCTCCGTCAGGAGCCCATCTCTCTCGAGTTGGCGAGGAACCACCTCACCAACTTGGGCCAAGAACAGATTATTTTGAAACCCGAGACAATTCTTTCCGTGGTGTCTGATTTTTACGGCCTTTCAGTTGAGGACGTTCGTGGTTCGAAGCGGCTGCGTCCATTGGTTCATGCGCGCCACGTCGCGATGTACTTAATTCGCGACCTCCTCGACAACTACTCCTATCCGATGATCGCCAGAATTTTTGATGGTCGTAACCACACCACGGTCATCAGTGGAGTTGAAAAGATTAGAGAGCAACTCGCAATCAACGCGGAGCTCTTGGCTCAAATTAACCAACTCAAGCGGCGCCTACAGGGGGACGTCAGGGATTAGTTTGTGCGCAACCTTCGGTTGTGATTGTGGAGTACCGGTTGATAAACAACCAGTACTCCACAGCACTTCAGGGTTGAGATTTCAAGGTTTAAGGAGTTAGACACAGAGGTGTGTGGCGCAGCGATTTAGAAAATAGGGTCTTAACCAGGGTTCTTAAGAAACAATCCACATTTCCACAGACCTACTACTACTAGCAGTTCTCCATATACAAAAACACACCGTAACCTCAGTAGCTAAGGAAAGGCAGTCCAATGAAGTTCAAGTCAGAGCGCGACATTCTCGTTGAAGCACTCAGTGCGGCGAGCAGGGTCGTCGCCACACGTCTCATTGGGGCATCCTCAGGTGTCCTGCTCTCGCTCACCGGAAACCAACTCACCGTCACCGGCACCGACCTCGACATCACCGTGCGAACCACGGTTGACGTGATTGGCATGGAGGACGGATCATCCGTGGTCCCCGCACGACTAATTGTCGACGCGGTTCGCTCGCTCGAAGCGGGCGCGGTCATGATTTCCAGCAACGACGAAAACGTCGAGGTGTCCCTGGCACGCGCCAAATTCTCACTTCGCACATTCTCCGTAATGGACTACCCGAAACTTCCACCGGTTACCGGCTCACTCACGTCAATCGCCGCCCTTGACCTAATTCAGGGCCTTAACCAGGTGGTTAGGGCTGCGGCCAACGATGACGCGCGCCCGCTTCTTACTGGAGTTCTCTTCACCACTGAGGGCGGTTCGCTTCGACTCATTGCGACCGATTCGTACCGCCTTGCGGTGCGCGACGTTCCTGGAGTGCAAGGAATCGGTGGCAACCACGACCTTCTGGTTCCCGCACGGGCCCTTCAAGAGCTTCAGCGTGCCGCAGCGTCACTCGCCGCAGACGCCGAAATTGGCGTCACGCTCACCGATGCGGAAATCTGTTTTGTAGTTGGCACCACCACGATCGCTTCGCGCCTAATAGACGGGAACTATCCGTCGGTTCTGCAACTCATCCCCGCAAGTTACCCAAACCAACTTCGTATCGCGAAGGACACGTTACTGACGTCGCTGAAGCGAGCAAAGCTGCTCGCGAAAGACTCGACGTCGTCAGTTCGTCTGACAATGAAAGAAAAGACTGTCGAGATCCGCACGCAGAGTCACGACGCGGGCGATGTCGAAGACAACGTCGACGCTGACTACAACGGTGAAGAGATCACCATTGCCTTCAACCCGAGTTTTTTGATCGACGGAATCGAGGCGGTTCCCGGCGACGAAGTAGTTCTCGAGATGTCGGACTCGGTGCGACCCGCCATGGTGCATGGTGTGGACGACACGCGATTCCGGTACCTCTTGATGCCCGTTCGCGTCCAGTAGTCCGGATTGATCGCAGTGGGCCTCCACGAGCTCCAGCTGCGCAACTTCCGTCTCTTCCATGAGTTCTTTTTCGAGCCCGATCTGAATGCCATTACGGTCTTGTTGTCGCCAAATGGGACGGGGAAGACCTCGGTACTTGAGGCCGTGTACGCGCTCGCTACCGCCTCCTCGTTTCGAACTAGCGCGGCGAGCGACATGATTCGCTCTGGCGAGTCGCTCGCAGAGGTGCACGGAGTTTTGTTCCAGCACGAACGACGAATCCAGGTCGATCTGACCTTGACCCGCGGCGCAAGGAACACCACTAAGAAGATGCTGGTCAATGGCCAGCGCCCGGCCTCTCGAGCGGCGCTCTCCGAAGTGCTCCCACTTACAATCTTCACCCCCGAAGGCGTCGACATCGTGCGCCAGGGCCCAGAGAATCGCAGGGTCTATCTCACAAACCTCCTGACTGACGTCGATCTCAACACCGGAGAGATCATCGAGCGATTCAACCAAATTTTGAGCCAACGTAACGCTTTGTTGCGCTCACTACGGGGTGAACCCCCCACCTCGGTTCAGCGCGATGAACTCGAGACGTGGAATAGCGAGTTCTGCACGGCGAGCGAGCAACTCATCGATGTTCGCGTACGCACGCTCAACGAACTGGCACCACTTGTCACGGGCTACTACCAAGCGCTCGCGCACGACAATCGTCTCGTAGGTGTTGACTATGAGCAGTCGTGGAGCGGTGACCTGAAAACCGCCCTCGCGCGGAGCCTCAGAGACGATCAATTCCGGGGCTACTCCACCATTGGCCCCCAACGCGACGACGTTGCCCTCAAACTCGATGGTCGCGACGCCCGTCGCCAGGCCTCCCAAGGCGAGCAGCGTTCAATGGCGCTCGCACTTCGTCTCGCCGGCCACGAGCTCGTTCAACTCCGGCGCGGACTCGACCCACTGTTGTTGCTCGACGACGTCTTCAGTGAGCTCGACCCGTTACGAAGCGATCGGCTCTTGCGGCTGCTGCCGGTTGGTCAAACACTCGTGACGACCGCGTCACCATTGCCGTCGGGTCTGAGTCCCGCCGCGATCGTCGACTTGACCAAGGCGCTCTCGTGAGTCGACACCACGACGCACCAAAACCATTGGGCGAACTACTCAACATCATGGCAGGACGACTCCGAAAAGTCGACCTCCGTGTCATTGACGAAGTGCGTCAACTCTGGCCCACCATTGTCGACCCAGTGCTCGCCGAGCACTGTCGACCGGAGTTTGTGAAGAACGGCGTCCTGCTCATCACGGTTCCCTCGGGTGCTTTCGCGCAACGAATCACCCAGGAGCGTGAGTCAATCCTGCTTGGTTTGGCACCCCTGGGCGACCGCGCTCCGACAACACTTCGTACGGTGCTCGCGGACACCTGAAAAGAGTGTCAAAGATGGCTCGAATACTGCATTGCTCCGTCTGACTGTTACAGCGCAGCGGGTAGGATATTGAGGTCGAAAAGTTGTCGTCGACCGCGCGAAACGCGCCGTATTTTTTATTGAAAGGAATCCTTCGTGGCCGAAAAGTCCAAGGGATCATCTAGCTACGGAGCTAGTGACATCACCGTTCTTGAAGGCCTCGAGCCAGTTCGGGTTCGACCAGGAATGTACATTGGCTCCACCGGGCCCGCGGGCCTGCACCACCTCGTGTGGGAAGTCGTCGACAACGCTGTTGATGAAGCAATGGCCGGTTACTGCACACGTATCGACGTCACCATTCTGGCCAATGGGAGTTGTCGGGTCGTCGACGACGGTCGCGGAATTCCGGTGGAGGAGCACCCCCAGTACCCAGGAAAATCAGCGGCTGAGATCGTGCTGACGGTGCTGCACGCCGGGGGAAAGTTTGGTGGCGAGGGCTACAAGGTATCGGGCGGTCTTCACGGGGTTGGAGTGTCCGTCGTCAACGCCCTCTCCAAGGAACTCATCCTGGAGATCGACCGCAACGGAGAGCACCACCAGCTGATATTCAGAGATGGCGGTAAGCCCCAGGGAAAGCTCAAGGTCACGGGTTCAGCCCCACACGGGCGCACTGGAACGACGGTGACGTTCGTACCCGACCCCACAATTTTCGAGGACGTTGACTTTCGCGCTCAAACCATCCTCGAGCGGCTGCAGATCATGGCGTTCCTCAATCGTGGTCTGGAGATTCGTTTCGAGGACCAGCGAAAGGGACGCGAGTCGAAAGAGACGTTCAAGTACAACGGCGGAATCGTTGACTACGTGCGTCACCTCAACAACGCCAAAGAGTCGCTCTTTCGCAAGGTGGGCTTCTACGAACAGTCCGAAGAGAGCCAGGAGGTCGAGGTCGCCTTCCAATGGAATACCGGCTACTACGAAAGCATCCATTCGTTCGCGAACGGCATCTCCACCATTGAAGGCGGAATGCATGAGGAGGGTTTTCGAAAGGCCATCACGAACGTGGTCAACCGTTACGCCAGGAAGAGGAACCTCCTAAAAGAGAAGGAGGACAATCTCTTGGGTGAAGACATCCGCGAGGGCCTCACGGCAATCATCGCGGTGCGCCTCGCCGAACCACAGTTCGAAGGGCAAACCAAGGGAAAGCTCGGCAACGTTTCGATTCGTTCGCTCGTCGAACGCGCAACGAACGAGAAGCTCGCCGAATGGCTCGAGGAGAACCCCAAAGAGGGAAGCCAAATCGTGGCGAAGTCCGTGCAGGCGTCGCGCGCTCGAATGGCGGCTCGCCAGGCGCGCGACCTTACGAGGCGAAAGAGCGCGCTCGACGGGGCGGGCCTGCCCGGCAAGCTCGTTGACTGCTCGTCAAATGATCCGCGCGAGTGCGAGCTCTTCATCGTTGAGGGAAACTCCGCCGGCGGTTCGGCGAAGGACGCCCGCAATCCTCGCAACCAAGCAATCCTGCCCATTCGCGGGAAGATCTTGAACGTCGAAAAGGCCCGCACGGACAAGATCTTGAAGAACACCGAGATCCAGGCGCTCATCTCCGCAATTGGCGCGGGCGTCGAAGCCGACTTCGATGTTTCCAAGATTCGATACGACAAGATCATTCTGCTCGCCGACGCCGACGTCGACGGAAGCCACATCCGCACGCTGCTGCTGACGTTCTTTTTTCGACAGATGACCGAAATGGTGAACAACGGCCATGTCTACGTGGCGCAACCGCCGCTCTACTCGACGCTGGTGGGTAAGGAAAAGGCGTATCTCCGAGACGACGCCGAGAAGGCGAAATTCCTCAAGGAGAACCCGAACCACAAGAACGACTTCCAACGCCTGAAGGGCTTGGGAGAGATGGACTTTGACGAGCTGCGTGACACGACCATGAATCCGAGCATGAGGGCTCTCCTGCAGATCACCGTGGAACAAGCCGCACTCGCCGACGAAGTCTGCTCGATTCTCATGGGCGACGACGTCCCGCAGCGTCGCCACTTCATCCAAACCAACGCGAAAGACGTTCGCTTCCTAGACATCTAGGAAAGAAGGAAACATGGCACGCAAAAACATAAGTTCAGGCTCGGACTCGTCGGGTGGCGACGAAGTGATCGGATACATCGAACCCATCGAGATCAATTTGGAGATGGAACGCTCGTTCCTCGAATACTCCATGTCGGTCATCGTCTCGCGAGCGTTGCCCGACGCCCGTGACGGCCTAAAGCCCGTACACCGTCGCATCCTGTACTCGATGTTCGACCAAGGGCTGCGTCCCGACCGACCTTACGCAAAGTGCGCCAAGGTCGTCGGCGAGGTGATGGGTACCTACCACCCTCACGGTGACAGCGCCATCTACGACGCCCTCGTTCGAATGGTGCAGGACTTCGCCATGCGCCACCCCCTCATCAGCGGACACGGAAACTTCGGCGGCACTGGTCCCGATGAAGGGGCTGCCGCCATGCGTTACACCGAGTGCCGCCTCGCGCCGCTCGCGCTCGAACTGCTCGACTCGATCGACGAAGACACCGTTGACTTCGAGTCGAACTACGACAATTCAACCCAGCAGCCCACCGTCCTGCCATCGCGCTTCCCGAATCTGCTCGTCAACGGGTCACAGGGCATCGCCGTTGGTATGGCCACCAAGATCCCGCCGCACAACCTCGGCGAAGTGATCGACGCCACGCTGCACCTTCTCGCCAACCCCGAAGCGACCTCGGATGATCTCATGGTGTTCGTCAAGGGACCTGACTTTCCGACGGGCGCACAGATTCTTGGCCGTCAAGGGATTCTGGACGCGTACCGCACCGGACGCGGATCGGTGAAGATGCGCGCGGTCGCGGAGATAGAAGAGACGAACAAGGACGTTCGCATCGTCGTCACCGAGTTCCCCTACGAGGTCTCGGTGGAGTCGATCGAGGAGAAGATCTACGACCTGGTGAAGAACGGTGACCTGGACGGCATCTCAGCCGTGCAGAACGACTCGGCGGGGCGCAAGGCCCGACTGGTGATTCGTTTGAAGCGTGACGCGAACGCGAATGTCGTGCTCAACAAGCTTTACAAGAACACCTCCCTGCAGACCAGCTTCGCGGTGAACATGTTGGCTCTCGTGGACGGCGTTCCGCGCACGCTGACGCTCGCCCAGGCGCTCACCCACTACATAGCCCACCAGGTCGAAGTGGTGACTCGGCGCACCCAGTTCCGTCTTCGCAAGGCCGAAGCACGCGCACACATTGTCGAAGGTCTGCTCAAGGCGATTGACATGCTCGATCAAGTGATCGCCGCCATTCGCGGCTCCGACGATCGGGGCGAAGCACGCACTGCTCTTATGGCCGAGCCCTTCTCGTTCTCCGAGGAGCAGGCGAATCACATTTTGGACATGACCCTTGGTCGACTCACCCGACTCGGACGAAGTGAACTTGAAGACGAGATGGCCAAGCTGCGCGAGACGATCGCCGAACTCCAGTCGATCCTCGCGAGCGACGTGAAGCTGCGCGCCATCATCGCCGACGAGATGGGCGTGATTCGTAACAAGTACGCCAACGACCGGGTGACGCAGATCGTGAACGACCCGGGGGAACTCGGCGTCGAAGACCTGATCAAGGACGAAGACATCGTCATCACGATGACCCAAGCCGGCTACGTGAAATCGGTCGCGGCCGACTCGTTCAGGGTGCAGGGTCGTGGCGGACGCGGCGTGCAGGGTGCGAAACTCAAGGACGAAGACTTCGTCGAGCAGATTGTTCACACCACCACGCACGCCTACGTGCTCATGTTTTCCAATCGGGGACGGGTGTTTCGACTGCGAGGCCACGAGATTCCGATGAAGGAGCGGACCGCAAAAGGCACCGCCATCGTGAACCTGCTGAATCTGCAGCCCAGCGAGAGGATTCAGGCGATCGTGACCACGACCGACTTCCCGAAGGACAAGTTCCTCGTCTTCGCGACCGCGAACGGAACCGTCAAGAAGACGGCCTTCAGCGAGTACGACAAATCTCGCCGCGAGGGTTGGATCGCCATCAACCTGCGCGACGGCGACGAAGTGGTCCGCGTGGTTGCGACGAGTGGCAGTGACGACCTGATGGTCGTCACCTTTCGCGGGATGTCCATTCGATTCAACGAAGAAGAGGTTCGTGAGGTCGGGCGTGACTCCATGGGCGTTCGCGGCATCAAGCTAAGGGGCGACGACAAGGCCATATCGCTTGACGTGGTGCGCGTCGACGCCGATCTTTTTCTCGTGACCGACACCGGATTCGGTAAGCGTGTGAAGACCGAGCGATTCAATCGTCAGGGCCGCGGGGGTCAGGGTGTGCGGGCTATCAGGCTCTCGGCCGCACGAGGCTTTATCGTCGCGGCGTTCATGGTGAGCCTGGACGACGAACTGCTGCTCGCCTCGAGCGGGGGAGTGCTCATTAGAACGCCGGTACGTGAGGTTTCTTCGCAGGGCCGAGATGCCACCGGTGTGCGCGTAATGAATCTGGACGAAGGTCACTCCGTCGCGACAGCAGCAGTCGTTCCCGCCGAAGACGTGGACTAAGCAGCCGCCCGGCGAGCCCAGGCCCGCTGCAGGACATCGAGAATCTGGTCGGCGCCCTGGGCGCCCACGACCATGAACTTTTCGTCGAGCAACAGGGAGGGCACGCCCGTGATGCCCAGTTCGCGCGCGTCGTCCTCGTCAGCGCGCACCGCCGAGCTGAAGGCGTCGCTGCTCCACAACTCCTCAACCCCGACGACCCCCACCTCGTTCGCGAGCGCCGTGAGTACGACCCGGTCACTGACGAGCTGTCCCTCGCAGAAGTAGGCCCGAAAGAGCCGCTCACTCATGACCTGGTCAAGTTCCTGGGTCACACTGAGTGCGATAACACGATGGGCGTCGAAGGTGTTGGTCGGCCGGGCGTCCTTCATGGACCAGGTCATGCCGAGAACGCTGGCTTCTCCCTCAAGTCGATCGTTGAGTGCCTTCGCGCGCTCGATGGGCATCGAGTACTTTTTCGCCAAGAGCTCGGGTAGCGACAGGTCGTAGTCCGTGGGCGCCTTCGGGTCTAACTCGAAGGCGCGGTGGCGAATGACCACGTCGCCCACGTTTTCGAAGCGATCGAGGGCTAGTTGCAGCTGGCGTGCGCCGAGGTAGCAAAAGGGACAGACAACATCGCTCCAGAGATCAATGAAAAATGGATCACTCATCCCGTAATCGTGCCACAACTCGGACTTTCGGGCAGAATTTCCCGATCACCGGACGAGCATTGAGTGCCGAGCAAGCTATTTGACTCGTGCAGTCGACCGTCGTGGTCAACGGTCAACTAAAGAGCCGTATCATTGGAGACATGACTCCGCACTCTGTAGTGACGACACCGCGTCATCTCACGGGTGTCATTGTGAACGAATACGGTTTTGCTGACCTACGAGGGCTCACGGCAAAAGAACGAGCACGGGCAATGATTTCCAGTGCGCACCCCCAGTTCCGAGACGAGCTATCTGCCGCCGCTGAGTTGCTGGGACGCTAAATGCTCATAGTGCGAGATTTGGGTATAGAGATTGGAGCACGCCGTATTCTCGAGCCGGTGTCCTTCACGGTGGGAAACGGCGAGAAGGTTGGCCTGGTGGGACGCAACGGCGCCGGCAAGTCAACGCTGCTCTCGGTGCTGCTCGGCTACACGCCCGAGCATCTGCGCATCACTGGCACGGTCCAGCACCAAGGAAAGATTAGCCACCTGCCGCAGGAGCCCGTGCCCGGAGGCCTCGGCGTGGAGCCGATCGGGCTCTCGCACGTCTTGTCGGCGAGGGGCCTCGATCAGCTTGACGCCGACATGCAACACGCGCGCCACGAACTCGCGGCCGACCCCACCGAAGAGACCATCGAGCGCTTCACCGGGCTCGAGGAGGCATTTCGAGAACGTGGCGGCTACGAGGCCGAGTCCGAAGTCGCCCGACTCGCCGCCGGTCTGGGGCTCGACGAGGGGCTGCTCCTCGAGGACCTGAGCTCACTGTCGGGTGGTCAGCGCCGTCGAGTGGACTTGATGCGCGTGCTTTATGAGATGCCCGAAACCATGGTGCTCGACGAACCAACGAACCACCTCGACAAGGCCGCCAAACGCTGGCTCTTTGACGAACTCGAACGATTCCGCGGCACCGTGCTCGTTATCAGCCACGACCTGCCTCTGCTCGACAAGTCCATTGACCGCGTGCTGGCGCTTCGTGACGGACAGCTTCGTGAGTACAAGGGCAACTACACCAAGTTCCTTGAGCAGGAAGAGACCCGTCGACTCAGCGAAGAGAAGATGGCGTCGCATCAGGATGAACAGATTGGCCGCATGAAGAACCTGGCTGACTCGATGCGGGGCCAGACCGCCTCGCGCGCCCGCCTCGCGAAGGTTCTCGACCGCAAGGTAGAGAAACTTGTGGACAACCGCGTGGAGGTTACCAAGAAGGAACGCAAGGTCACCTTCAAGTTGCCGCCGCCGCCTCGAAGCGGTGACGTGCCAATGACCGTGGAGCATGTTGGGGTTCGCTATGGAACGCTCGACGTCTTGAAGGATGTCAACTTCATAAGCCGACGCGGTGACCGGATTCTCATTGTGGGAAAGAACGGCGCCGGCAAGTCGTCTCTCCTGCGCTGTCTCGCGGGCACGCAAGGCGCCCAGAGCGGCGCGGTGAAGTTCGGCGCCAATGTCAAAGTCGGCTATTTCGCCCAGGAACACGAGCAACTTGATTTTTCGAGGTCGGTGCTGGATCATCTCGAGAACGCGACCGTTCAAACCGAGGTTCAGCGGCGATCGCTGCTCGGAGCGTTCGGGCTTAAGGGATCAGCCGCTCACCAGATGCCCGGGACGCTATCGGGGGGTGAGCGCGCCAAGTTGGCGCTGGCAATCCTGGCCGCGTCGGACGCGAATCTGTTGTTGCTCGACGAACCAACGAACAACCTCGACCCCGCGAGCGTGGAGGCCCTAGGTGAAATGATGCACCAGTGGAAGGGCACCATCGTCGCGGTGAGCCACGAACGCGAGTTCGTTGAAGCCTTGGAGCCAACCCACGCGGTGATGTTGCCCGAGGAGTACTTCGACCTTTGGCGTGACGACTACATGGACCTCATCGAGCGTCGGTAGTCCTGCGCACCGCATCGGTTCAGCCAAAGCTGCTGATGATGACGCGAAGCACGGCGTGCGGCTTCGAGCTCCTCCGCACCAACGTCGGTGATGATCTCGTCGTTCAACGCCTGGACGACCTTCACGACGCAATCGGCATAGTCCCTCCCTGCGGGCGCCAACTCGACGACCAGTCGCCTCGCGTCGTGCTTGTCGCGGCTGACGAGGACGAACTTCCGCGCGACGAGCCGAGCGACCACCTTTCGCGCGCCCTGGCGCGTGACGCCCAAAGCGGCGGCCGAGGGTTGGGCCGCGCAGGACCGGTGCTTGAAGGAGAAGACCTCCAAGCCCACTCGTGACGTCATCTTCTCCACGTAAGGTGACTGCGCCGGTGGCGTGGACGTCGAAATTCTATGAAGTCATTGGCGAGGGACACGAATGGCCCGCCGGACCAGCGTTGCCGTCAGCCATTACCTCGCTGCTCGGTGCGCAATCGAACGCGATTAACGCCAACCAGCTGATCTGGTCCTTCTTCAAAGGGAATCCGTTCCTGTGAGCCAAGCTCGCAGTCGTCCTCGTCGCGCGGCGGCCGCGATCGACACGGCATTTTGAGAAGTTGGGGGTGAGGCCCTCGCGGCGGTGGAGTTACTTCGAAGTGCGAAGGAGTCGACCCTCCTGATCACTCGTCAGCCAGTGAGCGGGCCACTCTCGATCGCCCCACCACGCCACGACGTCATCGACACTCTCTTCGAGGGGGCGAAGTCGAAGGCCGTTCGCCAGAGCAAGCGAGTTGTCAACGCCGAGCGTGTTCTCGCTCCGCGCGCCGGTCCAAAGTGGGAACTTGGTCTCCAGATGTTCCTCGATAACCGATTCCGGCGTCACTTCGCGGATCGTGGTGTTGGGTGGTGCGAGATGCCGGGCCGTCTGCTCGACCACCTCAACAAAATGGCTGGACGGATAGGGACCGGCCACGTGGAACGCGCCACGAAGTGAGTGTTCCGCGACTCGCACGACAAAATCTGCGAGGTCGCGGGCGTCGACGTACTGCATGGCGTTCGCGCGTGGCCCGGGAACCGCGATCTCGCCGCCACGGCGCACGCGCTCGACCCAGTAGGGGAAGCGCAACGTCGCGTCGTGAGAGCCAATCACGAAGGTGGGACGCACGAAGGTGGTGTCCGGGCCAAAGAGTCCGGTCGCCAGCCGTTCGCACGCCGCCTTGAGCGGCCCGTAACTTGTGCTAGTCACGGGACCATTGGGGTCGAGGTCGGGGTCGTCCCTAAGAGTGGCGGTCGATTCGGTCGCTCCGGGAAAAGGCGGCTCTGCGTAGGCCGACACCGAGGAGATCTGGATGTGGTGGCCACCCCGGTCCGCCAGGGCGCTAGCGAGAACCTGGACGTCGCGGGGAAGATAGGCCACGGTGTCGATGGTTGCATCAAAGGAGAGGCCCGCCAGGGCAGAGAAGTCGCCCGTACGGTCCCCGACCAAACGACGGATGGCGTCGGGCAGGTCGCTAGGGGTGACGCCTCGGTTGATGACGGTGACGTCGTGGCCCCCGCGAAAGGCCGACCACGCAATGGCGCGTCCGACGAACGAAGTTCCTCCGGCAATCAGCATTCGCATTGCTACCCCCAATTGAGACGAATAGATATGACACTACGCAGTAGCCATCGTCGTTCAATCATGTCCGACGTTGCTTCCATCGGCGACACGTTCAGTCGGGCTGATCGTCACCTCGGGCGTAGGTGGTGAAGCGGGCCCGCGCGACAAATCCAGCCCTTTCGTAGACGCGCCGCGCTGCGACGTTCGCGTGGCTCACGCCAAGACCAAGCCAGTCGATTCCTTCCTCACGGGCTCGAGCGATGATGCCCTGGGTGAGTTCTTGGGCAAAGCCGTTGCCGCGCAACTCAGTAACGGTGGTAATGGACGCCAGCACGTACAAACCCGACTCCCAACGTACGAGAGCCCCCAACGAGACCAAACGGTCGTCCTCGTCGCGCAAGCCGTACCAATTAACGACCTCGGGATTCGTGGGCCACACCGACGAGTCCGAAGCGTGAATCTGAAGGAGTTCTGTGATCTCCGCTTCGTCTTCAAGGGTCTCGACATCGCCGTCAACCTGGGTCAGTGAAGCATTGACCGAGTAGAAATCCCAAAAATCGTCGGCGCGAAGAAGCCCAAAGCGGTCGCCGAGGGTGGATTCGTCAATGATGCAGCGAGTCCATTCCGGGTTGAGCGGCGGATGGGGCCCAAAGCCCATGCCAAAGACCCCGTCACCCGAGAGCGTCAACGAGCAGGAGTCCGATGTACGCACCATTGAGTCAAAGCGTTCAGGTACGAGGAAGAACGAGGCGGGGTTTCCTTCGCCACGCATCTCGTTCGACCAACGCAGCGCCAATTCAGGATCAGTAGTTGAATAATTTTCCACAGGACTCGAGAGTATCGTCGATTCCCGGCGCGGGACTACCTGCATTCGCGAAGGACGCAAGTGAGTCCAGTACGAATCGGGCGGATCTCTCTGGGCCACTGCACCGCTCGCGTTCCTTGTTCATCGGCTGGCGGCACGGCCGTGGCGGGACCACCCTCACGGCAAGTCCGGTGGGTCGCGCCGAGGCGAATGCGACGAGAGCCCAGTGTCGAGCCGGTAAACCTGCGGCTTGGCCGTATTGGTCAGTAGGTGGTACTCCGACCTGACCGAGCCAGTAGGCGAGAGCTGCCGGTTGGAGCCTTCGTTGCGACCCGTGGCGTTGCCACACGGGACGGACCGGGTGACAGGGACGTGAGCTCGCGCTCGGCACCTTGAGTCGTGATCTAGGGTCGGTTCTTTTTGCCGGTCTTCGTCGTGGGCCCTGAGCGCTTGCGCGCTTTCGCCATTTCCTCGGGGCTGCGACGATGCTCCTGATGAGTCAACTCCGTCTGAATAAGTCGCCAGTTCTCGAGACGTCGCGCGGGCAGCTCACCGGAAAGAACGGCCGCCTCAACCGCACACCCCAGGTCCCCATTGTGGCTGCAGTCCCTAAAGCGGCAGCCCAGCGCGATCTCACCGATATCGGAGAAGGTTTCGTCCACTCCCTCTTGCCCCACCATCAAGTCGAGTAAACGAATTCCCGGGATATCGAGCAAGACCCCCCCAGAACTCAAGCGGTAGAGCTTGCGGGTGGTGGTGGCGTGGCGGCCTTCACCGCTTCGATTCACCGTTCGAGTTACTTCCTCGCTACCCTCGAGCGCATTCAAGAGTGACGTCTTTCCGGCCCCGGACGCACCCAGCATCACGGCGGTCACGCCCTCATGGAGGAGGTCACGCAGGTGTTCTATGCCCTCGCCGCTCTGCGAGCTCGTCGTAAGGACCTCCACTCCGGGAACGGCCGACTTTGTGTCTTCCAACGACGCATCGATGTCGCTGGCCTCGTCGGACTTGGTGAGGACCACGAACGGTCGCGCCCCGCTCTCCCACGCCATGATCGCGAAGCGCTCGAGCATGCGAACGTTGAGTCCCCGATCAATCGGAACAACCAGAAGGACGAGGTCGAGATTCGCGGCGAGAACTTGAATGTCACGACCGTTCGGATCCGGTCGGCGAAGGGCGCTGCGGCGAGGGTGCACGACGACGATCTGGCCATCCCTGAGGCCAACCCAATCTCCTGCGACAGGACGAATGTCAAGGCTTGGTGAAAGGTGGCACGTCGAAATGAACTCCTGACCACTGTTGTCGCACCAAATCACCTCGCCGGTCGCGCCGTGCACGATGCTGACGCGCCCCAGATTCAGCCCTTCGCCAATCACCAGGCCGTCTTGTTTCGTGAGGCCCAAAGTACGAAGAACGTGAGCTGACTTCTCGGCGGCGGACTCCTCGGCCCCTTTGTGCGTTGATTCATTCATTGGTTGCCAGTATCGCCCGTCTGGGTGCTTCATTGCGAGCGGTAGCGCAAATGGCCTACCAAGGAGAGTTTATTTGGAGAGCGCACTCGTCGAGTGTCCCGTGCGATGGAGGTGCCGGCGCTTTTGAAACGTAATGAAGCAGGGGCTGTGATACTTGATCCAGTGAATCTAACTCGAGACACCAGTCGCAGCGCGAACGCTCAATCGAACAAGCTCCCATGGCTCCTCGCCGCGCTGGGAGGAGTTGGTTGCGCCGGTTCACTCGGCGTCGACTTTCACCAGGCATCGTCGGCCGCGTCGCAGGACTGGTCACCCTTTGTACTGGTCACGGGCCTACTCCTGGTGGGCCTCGTGGCCAACGATGATGGGCTGTTCGAAGCCGCCGGCAACCGCCTCGCCCGATTGTCGACAAATGGCGCCGTGCTCTTTGCCGGAGCCACCGCCCTGATCGGCGTCACCACGGCGGTACTGAACCTGGACACTTCGGTCGCATTCTTGACGCCGGTGCTCGTCTATACCGCGCGAAGCAGAGGCGGCGGAGAAGCGCCCTTGCTCTACGGCTGTCTTCTGCTGTCCAACGCCGGTTCACTGTTCCTTCCGGGATCGAACCTTACGAACCTCATCGTTCTCGGACACGTGAGATTCACTGGAGCCGAGTTCTTCTCTCACATGTGGGCTCCGGGCCTCGCGGCACTGATCGTCACCGCCGCTGTCGTGGGGACGCTCGAACATCGCGAACTCGTACTTCAACCGGAGAGTGTTGCGCCGTCGCCACGGCCCACGCTCGGTCTCGGCCTGCTCGCGGTGCTGCTGTCCGTCGTCTTGGTGGTCCTGATGCCGGCGCCCGCCTTGGCGGTGCTGCTCGTAGGTGTCGTGGTGATAACGGTTCGACTTCTGACGGGCCGCAGCCGCCTGGGTCGCGTCATGGAGGTCCTTGGCGTGCCGCTGCTCGTGGGGCTCTTCGGCATCGCGGTGACGCTCGGAACCGTTGGTCGGGCGTGGTCCTTCCCGTCAACGCTACTCTCGCACTTGAACATTTGGGGTACGGCGGGCGTGGCGGCCGTCACGTCGGTGCTCGTCAACAACCTTCCCGCCGCGTCGCTGCTGGCGGCCCACGCGCCGGCTCATCCGTTCGCGCTTCTCATCGGTCTCAACCTAGGGCCCAACCTTTGCATCACCGGGTCACTCGCTTGGCTGCTTTGGCTCCGAGCAGCCCGTGGCGCGGGGGCTCGCCCGTCCCTTTGGCGAGCGAGTCGTCTGGGTCTGTGGGCGGTCCCGCTCTCGGTGGCGTCAGCGCTCACGGTGCTCGTACTCATGGGTGAATCCCACTGAGGTGTTCGATGCGAAAGACGGCGTAGCCGACAACTACCGAGGGGGCGAGGTGCCCGTGCTCGTGGTGTCGAGATGCACGTACGTGGGATCAATGGCCACCGTTGACCAGTCGCCGGAGTACGAGCCCCCGTGGTCACTCGCCGCCGTTCCCGTGTACGAATAGACCGGAATGAGCCACGCCGAGCCGTCGTGCAGTCGATAGGTGCCGAGGGTCAAGGTCACGCCGACGAGGCTCACCGTGACGAGCGGAGGACTGGAGGTACCCGTGGTCGTCGGTGGCATCGAGCCCGGCGCGCCGACGTACCCGCCCCCGTTGGTCCCCTCCTGCTTGACGGTGTCGGTCACCGCACCAAACTGCTGCGCCTGTTGGGCGTTCAGCATCGCCACGCCGTCAACCGGACTCTGGAGCGGGTAGTTGGTGCCCGAGCCAACGCCGAAGGCCGGACCTGAAGCATTAACGACACCGTTGGACGAGTCGACGGTGAACTGCGCCGATTGATTGGTTGGGGCGCCATTGACCACCACGACATAGCTGACGGTCTCCTCGTCGCTCGTGGTAGTCGTGGAGTCAGAATCCGACGAGGCCGCCTCCGTTGAGAAAGTTGGATGGGCCAGCGAGTAGCCGTAGTTCAGTTTCGCGAGGTAGCGCTCAACATCGTTCTCCAAAGTTGAGTGAGCGGGCACCGGTCCCCCCGCGCCATCGCCCGCGGCAAGACCCGACGCACCAGAGATGGTTGGGCCGCCCGTGGCGGGCGAGGAGGCCATGGACGAAGCCGACGTGTAGTACCAGTCCGGCACGCCATCGTAAGTCTCGTACTCGAGCGTGTCGCCAGCCGGGTCGGTGACGATCCAATCGGTACGGTCGCCGCCCACGTTTCGAGGAGCACCGCTTACGTGGAAGATCGACGCGAGGCGTGAGACCTCGCCCGCGCTGTCACGGGGGAGTTGAAGTCGATACGCCGCGCCGAGCGAAGGGGCGGAACTGAGGTTTGGTCCGGCCGTGAATTGGAACTTCTCATTAATCATCATCGTGGAATTGGCGGCACTAGGCGCCGCTGTGCTGGCCGCCCCGAAGGCGAGGATCGGCAGGCTTGGCCCGGCCCCTTGCAACGTCACGACGGCGCCTAGCGTCACGAGCGAGGCGAAGGCGACCGCGGAGGCCATCCTCATCTTGAAGAGACGCCACTGAGGGTCGAGGCGTGCGGTGGACGGCGTGGTAATTCGTGAGACCATTGCGTCGAGATCGGGGTGGCTGTACGGGCGGCCCGCCACTGGGTCTGCGGCGCGTAGTCGATCTTCTATGTTGCCCATGGACTACCTCCTCTTCTTACTTGGTTTCTGTGGTGAGCGGAGTAAAACTTTCAGACAACTTCGACCGAGGCGAAGAGCCGTCGAAAGCGTGACTGTGCTCTGGTGAGTCGAACGGCGGCGACGTTGGTGGTGATGGACAGAGCAAGGCCGATGGCGTGGACATCCAAGCCGTCCCATGCGTTCAACATGAGAATCTCGCGGTCGTCGTCGGTGAGTTTGCTGAGTGCTTCGCGAACTGAAGCGTCGGCCACGACGTAGTCCTCGGCTGACGAGTCGTTGGGTTGGACTTTGAGCGATGACTCGAGTGCATTTCGACGTTGTCGCGACCTGCGCGCATTTCGCAGGACGTTGCGCGCCACACCGATCATCCAAGGTAGCTCGGCGTCTCGCGGAATATCGGCTCGCTTCTTCCACGCCACGATCAGGGTCTCCTCCACGAGGTCATCGAGATCGCTTGAGGCGAGCGGGTAGAGGCGGCGGCGAAGGTAGTTGCCAATGGCGGGGCTGTGGTCGTGAACCAGACGGCGGAACTGATCGTCGTCAAGGGAGCCCATACCTCTATCTTTGTCCGCACGGCGGCGATTATTACTCGAGAAAGTGAGATCCTGGTACTTGGTTATTCCGTCCTCGGTGTACGCGATTACGCGGACCCCCTGTTCGTGCTCGTCGAAGATCGGACGACTCAGCAGACGCTCCGTACCTCGCGGCGGGCGGTGGGTGAAACGAGGATGCCCTCCCCGCATCGGCACGATTGTTGGACGAAGGATTGGCGAGGAGGTCCCAATCGCCATGAGCAGTGATTCGAGTGCGTGGAGCACCACGGGTGCTGTCCGGCTTGATCTGCCACACACGGCGAGATCATGAAGGTAAGTCCGGGCTCCGCCGATCTCACAGGTCGGCGCAGGCTCTCTGGCGGCTCAGAGGTCCTTGACCCAGCGGATGACGCCTCTGCTCACGACAATCTTCGACGGCGTCAGACTGCCGGTATTGAGCTCCAACGCGGGCCCACCGGTGGCGGCGCCGGTCACGAGGGAATACGAGGAGTGGTGGCATGGGCAGTGACCCTCGGCTCCCAGGGGTACCACGGTGCACCCCATGTGGGTGCACACCAGATCGAAGGCTGTGAACTTGGACGCACTCTCTCGGTAGACGGCGCCGGCTTTGCCGGCCCATTTGCTGCCCGCGCCGTATACGAACTGCAACGACTCGCCAATCTTGAGATGGCTCTCGAGGGCGATCGCGGGCCACTTCAGTGACGCCGCGAGGCGCGAGGCCTGCGCGGAGGAGGTTGCGCGAGATCGAATCGCGACCGCCGCACCAGCGCCGGAGGTTGGCGTGGAGAGGCCAAAGAGCGTGCCCACTGATCCCACCATCCAACCAAGGAGTCCGCGTCGTTTCACGCGTCCAATGTACAAGCCCTAGTTTCGCTGACCACCGGCTTTCACGAACTCGTTACGTAATTCTTAGGGAGGACAACGTCGCTCGTACGGGCAACTCGGCGCAGGCCGAGCTGGGTGACGCTGACCGACCCGCGCGGAAGAGGAACTGGCTCCAACTTGTCGAGGTGCTACGCGCGCATCAGAGAGAAACGTCCCCTCGTATCGATTCACCCATTTCGTCACCGACGCCGGCGTAGTCGTAGGCCGCGTCGGGCTCGGCTCGAACCTGCTCATCGAGACGCGTGGCGTCGTCGCCCACCAGAATTCTCCATTTCCCGTCGCGCACGCCAGCGAGGATTATCTGCGCGGCACCCGCGGCACTGAGGGGCGCGTTGTCGCGAAAGTCGTTCCCGAATTCGTTGAACGCCGAACGCGTCTCCACGATGACCCGACGTATGTCATCGCTCGACGAGCCCTCCACGAGCAGCCCGGCGCGAAGCAAGTCGGCGCGGCGCGCCTCGAGGTCGTCCACGCTCAGGGTTGTCGGATCCACGTCGTCGTGGATTCGCTGGCTGTTGGTAACGATGTCCGTGCCGATATGTCCGGGCATCACGACGGCCACCTTCACCTGGGGAGCGTTCAGGCGGAGATCCTCAATGAGGGCCTCGGAGAAACCCTTCACGGCGAACTTGGCCGTGCTGTAGGCGGTGTGAGGAATCCCGGGGCCCAGTGACGCCCAGAAGCCATTGATGCTGCTCGTATTCACGAGAATCGAGTCGTCGCTCTCGATGAGAAGCGGCAGGAACGCGCGGGTGCAGAAATAAACGCCCCACCAATCGACCCCGAACGTTCGCTCCCACGTTGCGCGAGGATCGGTCACAAAACTTCCGCCGCCGGCGATGCCGGCGTTGTTGAAGACGAGATCCACGTGGTGGCACTCGTGCTGGCGGACGACCTCGTCGCGAAAACGCAGCACCTGGGCCTCGTCGCTCACGTCGCACACATGGCCCGTGACCCGCACACCAGACGGCGCGTCTGCCAGAGCCATCGCCGTCGTCTTCGCGACACTGTCATCGTTGATGTCGCACGTGGCCACCGAGCATCCTTGGGCCGCCAACTGCAGCACGAGTTCACGCCCCATCCCCGATCCGCCGCCGGTGACAATCGCCAGCTTCTGATTGAACGATCTCATTCAACTCCCCCATCTCGCACAACAAAAGGTTCTACCATGGCCCCCGCGCCGCGGGACAAGGGCGTCGACGGGCGCTTAGGCGTCGGCGTGGTACTGCTCGCACGCACTGGCCAAAAGACCGTCCGGGCGGGTCGCGTCGCCCAGAGGGCCACGTGCTCGCGCCGCTAGTGGTACTGCTCGCGCAGTTTGAACTTGAGAACCTTGCCCGCCGGGTTACGCGGAAGGACGTCGACCGTCTCGAGACGGGTGGGGAGCTTGTACTTGGCAAGTCTCGCAGCCCCGAAGTCCCTGAGCTCGTCGAGCGTGAGTTGCTCGCCGGCCCTGAGCGCCACCACCGCGGCGACCCCCTCGCCCCATCGATCATTGGGAACTCCGATGACGGCTACCTCGCTCACCTTGGGATGTTCGTAGAGCACCGACTCCACTTCGGCGGGGTAGACGTTCTCCCCGCCGGTGATGATCATGTCCTTGATCCGATCGACGATGTAGACAAAGCCGTCGTCGTCCGTGTAGCCAATGTCGCCGGAGTGGAACCACCCTTCTGCGTCGATCGCTTCGGCGGTGGCGTCGGGTCGATTCCAGTATCCGGCCATGACGTTGGGGCCGCGCGCGCAGACCTCGCCGCGCGCACCGACGGGACAGGGCTCGCCGGCCAGGTCGAAGATGGCTAGGTCGCTGTAGAGAGGGCTCTTGCCCGCCGAGCCCAGCTTGTCGATCGCGAACTGCGGTTCGAGTATCGCGACGAAGGGCGACGTCTCGGTCAGGCCGTAGCCCTGGGCGAAGGGAATGCCCTTGGCGTTGTAGATCCTGAGCAGAGGTTCGGGGACGGGCGCGCCACCGACGACGAAGAGCCCCACACTTGCGAAATCCGTTGAGTCGAACTTGGGGTGTTGGTTCATGAAGAGGTACATGGCGGGAACGCCGAACATGGTCGTGACCCCGTGCTGCTCGATCGCCTCTAGGGCGGCCCCGGGGTCGAAATTGCGGTGAAGGACGATCTCGCCTCCCTTCTGCAACGTCACCAGCGTGGTGACGTTGAGCCCGCCGATGTGGAAGAGCGGCGCGACGACGAGGCTCACGTCCCCGATCTCCATGCCGTGCAGCGTGTTCACGTTGTTCCAGGCGATATTGCCGTGGGTCAACATGGCGCCCTTCGGCCGTCCGGTCGTACCCGACGTGTACATGATCAGCGCGACGTCGTCGGCCGCAACCTTGGCCGCCTGAAGAAGCGGGGGGCTCTCGGCGAGGATCTCGTGAAGGCTCTCCCAGCCCTCACCGCCGCTCTCGGCGCTGACGTACCGTTCGCACGGGAGCTGGCTGCGGACCACGTCGAGTTCCGCCTTGTGGGCGTCGTCGGCGACGATCGTGTGCACGCCCGCGTCGTTGATGATGTAGTCAAGTTCACTGGCGGTGAGCCGGAAGTTGAGCGGCACGAAGATGGCACCGAGACGGGCAGCCGCGAACATTGTGATGAGGAATACCGGGTGGTTGAAGCCCAGGAATCCGACGCGGTCACCCGGCGTAATCCCTCCCTCGCGAAGCGAATCAGCGAATCGGTCGATGCGGTCGAGAAACTCGGCGTACGTCCAGGTCGTGCCTTCGAAGGTCAGTGCGCGGTTGGTCGGGGTCAGCGCGGTCCGCTTGCCGATCATCCGGCCGAGTCCCACGTCGGGATTGTTGTGCGAGGCCATTGCCCGAAGGTACTACGAGAGCCGGTCGCCCCAACGGAATTTCGGGACTTCTCCGTCGCTGATGCGGATGCTCGAATGGAGGGGCGGCGGTCGAACTCGAATATCCGACGTCTCGTCGGCGATCACTATCGAGCGCACGTTCGCACCACTGACGGCGTCCGGGCGGCGTCGCCAACTCCGAGTCTGGTTCGTACAACGTGAGTCCAGCCGCGTCGAGCTCCTCGGAACTATTTGACGATCACCACCGGACAGGCGGCGTGCTGCGCGCACTCTTGGCTGACCGAACCAAGTTTGAGACCAGCGAAGCCGCCACGGCCCCGAGACCCCAGCACCAGCATGTCGGCGGTCTTGGCGGCCTCGATCAGCGAGGCGCTCACGTCGCCTTCGGCGACCAGCGTGGTAATGGGCACCGACGTGGTCGTGACCACGCGGGCCACGACCCCTTCGACGAAGGCACGGCAGAGTCGCTCCATCTCGTCACGGTCGAATGCCCCGGGCACCGCGATGAGGGGCAACTGCCACGCAAACACCGCCAGGATCTCGCCCTTGTGAAACTCCGCTTCGCTGACGGCCCATCGGAGCGCAGCGTTACCGTGATCGGAGCCGTCCACGCCAACGACGATACGCATCGTCATCACTTTACCGGCTTGGAGTTGGCCGACGACGAGGCGTAGGCCGTCTGCTCGATCTGTTCAAGGCTCAGTCCCTTGGGCTCGGGAAGCAGCCACAGTGAGAGCCCGAGCCCAACGAGGCAGACGGCGCCGGCGACGATCTCGGCGCCCCTCAAGCCCAACGAAGAGGCGAGCATGTCGGGAAAGAAGTACGCACCGGCAAAGGCTCCCATCTTGCCCGCCGCGGCGGAGATGCCGTGCCCGGTGGTCCTTACGTCGACCGGGAAGATCTCGGCGGGGTAGATGAACGTCGTCGTGTTCGCTCCGAACTCGGTGAAGAAGTAACTCATCCCGAAGAGCAGGACAAACGGAGCCACCGTGGTCGTCACCCCGGGGACGAGACCGATGGAGAGGAATGCAACGGCCATCATGGTGAAGCCGAGACATTGGATCTTCTTGCGGCCCGTCCGGTCAAGCAGCCAAATGGCCAGCGCGTAACCGGGGAGGGCGAAGACGGTGAAGATCAGCAGCTGCAGCGACGTGTTGAACAGCAGCGTTCCGTGGGGATTGATGGCTTTCAGGACCTCGGGGCTCGAGATGGTGTTGCCGTAGTACGCGAAGTCGAGCATCGCCCAAGCACCGGCCGTGCCGATCAGCCAGAGGAGTAGGCGCCGGTTCCGGCCGAGTGTCTTGAATCCTTCAAAGGCGGACTGCTGGTGACGGGCCTTCGATGCGCCGGCTGTCGTGCGCGAAGTCGGTGCACCGGTGGCGGCGGCAATCGCGGCCTGCGCTCCGAGTGGATCGCCGCCCGCCTGAGCGAAGCGGGGGGTCTCTTTGATCTGGCGTCGTAGGTAGAACACTGCCAATCCCGGGACCGCTCCCAAGCCCAGCAGCAGACGCCAGACGAGGCCCGTTGGAACGTGGGTAGCGAGCAGTACGGCCGCGATGAACGGCCCGATCACCAGTCCCGCCCCCTGCATGGCGAACACGAGTCCGACCAATCGTCCGCGTGACTTCGCGCCGGAGTACTCGCTCATTATGGTGGCGCTGACGGGGTAGTCACCACCGATACCAATTCCGAGAACTATTCGAGCGACAAGGAGGAAGGTGTAGTTGGGGGCGAGCGACGAAGCGATGGCCCCGATGGCCAGAATGAGTACCTCGAAACCGTAGATCCTCCTGCGTCCGAGGATGTCCGCGATGCGTCCGAAGATGATGGCGCCGAAGGCCGAGGCGGCCAGTGTGACGGAGTTCAGTAACGACACCTGTCCGATAGAGAGGTGCCACTGCGTCTCGAGCAGGGCCACCACCACACCGATCACGAAGAGGTCATAGGCGTCGGTGAAGAACCCCATGCCCGAGATGAACATGATTCGGTATTGAAATCTCGTGACCTCGCTGCTGTCAAGCTCGGCGAAGGTTCCCGATGATGGGGTGGGGGTCGTAACTATCTCTTCAGTCTTCAGCATGAGAGCCATCGCCGGGTGACCTGCAGGTGAATCCTGGGAATCGCTTCGAAAAAGCGCCCCTACCCCTCTCGTGGCGCCAGGTGAAGCTCCAGACGGCAAAGGCTCCTGTCGCTCATCGCGAGCCGACAAGATCCAGGGTTTAGTGCCGATCAATGGGTTGCCGTTGCGCCAAAGATCCACCGCGTAGTGGTGACGGCAGCTAGCCAAGGGGGGCACCTTGTGGTTTCATAAGTAGTGAATCTCCTGGCACCAAAGAGCGTCGAAGGACTCAGGGCGCTATCGCGACGAAGGTCTAGCATCCCGTTATGGACGCTGGTGAGGGTTCCAATGGCGTGGGTGGCCCGCTCGAGCAAGCACAGGACCGCGCGACGCTGATCATCAACGGAACGGCGCAGTCCGTGCGGTCGTCGGCGACCCTGCTCTTGGTGCTTCGTGGGGAGTTGGGTTTGACGGGCGCGAAGCCGGGCTGTGGAGAGGGGGCGTGCGGATCGTGCACGGTACTCGTCGACGGCGAGCCGGTGAAGGCTTGCCAGCAACAAGTTGGCGAAGTAGCGGGCCGGAGCGTCACGACCATCGAGGGACTCGCTAGTGGCGGAAGTTTGCACCGGGTCCAACAGGCGTTCGCAGAGATTGGCGCAGCCCAGTGTGGCTACTGCACGCCGGCAATGATCCTCTCGGTGGTCGCATTCTTGGAGCGCGCACCTAATCCGGACGACGCCGCGATCGACGCCGCTCTGGCGGGCAACATCTGTCGATGCGGCAGCTACCCGCAAATCCGCCGAGCGGTCCACAGGGCCGTCGAGTTGACCCTGGGCTCGGACGCGGACACCCTGGTGTCTGACGCTCCCGCGACGGACCGCTGGGGAATTCTCGAGCCTGGGTCACCGCGGCGACGCCCCGCTCGACCATGGGACATGACCGATCCTGCGGAGTGCGACTGGTTCGAGATGCTCGGTGACGGTCTCGTGGTGGTGCTGCCACCGCCACCCCTTGCGCCGGGCAGCTGGACCACGGGCGGCGGTGCCTGGCTGCACGTCGGTGGCGACGGACTCGTGACCGCCTTCACCGGCAAGGTCGACGTCGGTCAGGACAACTGCACTGCCCTGCGACTCCTGGTCGCCGAGGAACTTCACGTTCCCTTGGCGCAGGTTCGCTTGGCCATGGGCGACACCGATCTCTGCCCTTATGACATGGGCACCTTCGGCAGTCGATCGATGCCCGATGCTGGAGCCGCTCTCGCCCGTGTTGCGGCCTACGCACGCACGATGTTGCCCGCGGTCCCCGGCTCACGCCGGATCGAGGTCGTCGTGGGTGAGCCCGAGCTCATTGCGCCAGCCGACTGGCGCGCCGCTGGTAAAGCCCACGTGCCCGAGGGCATGGTCGACGCCGTCACCGGATCGCGCCAGTTCATCTCTGACCTCACCCTCCCCGGACTGCGTTACGGCGCGGTGCTGCGTCCTCCGGTGGTGGGAGCGACACTTCGCTACGTCGATACCATCGCGCTCGAGGGTCACGCTGACGTCGAGGTGATTCGCGCGCACAAGGTAACCGGCGTCGTCGCGGGCGACCAGGTCACGGCGCGCGTCGCGCTGGCGAGCCTGCACGCGCAGTGGGACGTGCCCGACGCGCCGTCGGACGTCAACCTCGAGTCGTTCCTGCGTTCGCATCCGTTGGCCGAGACTGGTGATTGGAGCCGGCCAGTCCACGACGAGCGCGGAGATCCCGACGCGGCGCTGAACGCGGCCCCGGTGCGAGGCGAGGCCACGTACACGACGGCCTATATCGCACCCGCGGCGCTGGAAACGCGCGGTGCGCTGGCCGTCTGGGATGATGACGGACGCCTGACGATATGGGTCGGAACCCAGACCCCCTTCGCCACGCGTGCCCAAGTCGCTGCAGCGCTCGACGTCGACGAGGCGCGGGTCCGGGTCATCGTGCCGCCGACCGGCGGCGGGTTCGGTGGTAAACACGGTGGCGATGTCGCCACCGAGGCGGCCGTGATGGCTCGAGAGGTCGGTGCGCCGGTCAAGGTCTCGTGGTCGCGCCACGAGGAGTTCACCTCTGGCACTCTGCGCCCAGCCGCGGTCATCGACGTGGCTGGTGCCACCACGCCAGACGGTGAGCTGATCGCCTGGACGTTCACCAATATCAACTCGGGCGCGGCCGCGATTTCGATCCCGTATCCGGTGGCGAATCAGCGAATCGTGTACCAACCCGCATCCAGCCCGCTCCTCCAAGCCTCGTATCGAGCTCTGGCGGCGACGGCCAACAACTTCGCCCGCGAATCACAGATCGACGAACTGGCGCACCAACTGGAGATGGATCCCGTGGAGTTTCGCCTGCGCAACCTCGACGACGAACGCCTGGCCACAGTCCTTCGGGCGGCGGCGCAACGTTTCGGTTGGCTCGCCGCTGGCGCGGGCCGGGGGATTGCCCTGGGTGTCGAGAAAGGCGGGCGGGTGGCCACCGTGGCGGAGGTGGGCAACGCCGACGATGATTTGCGGGTCATCCGCCTCGTCACCGCGTACGAGTGCGGAGCTGTCGTCAACCCCGGCACCGTGATCAATCAGATCGAGGGCGCCACGGTTATGGCTCTCGGCGGTGCGTTGTTCGAAGCGGTCCACTTCGACGCCGGGGCGATCACCAACGGCTCGTTCTCCGGCTATCGCGTCCCGCGGATCTCCGATGTGCCGCCGATCGAGGTCGTCCTGTTGCACCGTCCTAACTTGCCGTCGGCAGGGGCCGGCGAGACGCCGATGATCGCCGTTG
>PLKM01000026.1 GCA_003141095.1 Acidimicrobiaceae bacterium
ACTATCTCGTGAAGGTAGATACTGTACGGCCCACCACTGTACGGCCCACCACTGTACGGCCCACCACTGTACGGCCCACCACTGTACGGCCCACCACTGTACGGCCCACGGGTGTTGTGAATATTGCAATGTTGCACCTGGTAAAGATCGGGTTTGAAAGTGGGAACGAAAGTCCACCCACATTGCCGAACTCGTTGCCGGAGACGTGGATCAACGATGTCGCTTCGCCATAGATGTAGTAATCGAAGGCATCCTAAGCAAAGGTCTTGCGGATTATTGGTGATGCCGGCAAGATCATCATCAACATCACCAACCCCTCTCGGCGTCGACTTCGGCTGAACTCGTCGCCGCATCCGTCACGCGCCCCGTCCCGGCTGAAGGGTTCCCGCCTGCGCCACGCGGTACCGCTGCCGTGGGGAGCGCTTTGTCGACGAGGACGGCCGCGATGGCGGCGGCGGTGGCGAGGGTCTCGGTGTTGAGGACTCGGCTGCGGGCCGAGGCGCCGTCCAGCAGCAGCGCCAGTTGTTCGCCGAGCTGTTCGGGGTTGGCGACCCCGGCCTCGCGGGCGGTGTCGGTGAGCCGTGCGGCAAAGGCTTTCTTGTAGTCGCGGGCGTAAAGGCGCGCCGAGTGACCCGGGTCGGGGATTTCGACGGCCGCCGCGATGAACGGGCACAGAGGCGCGTGGACGTCAAAGGCAGCGAGGAGTCGTTCGCGGGGTGTGAGGTCGGTGCTATCGAACACTTCAGGCAGGATGTTGGGATCGAATCGGCGTAGGCATTCGGCGATCAGCTCGTCCTTACCGGTGAAGTGCTGGTACAGCGTGCGCTTGGACACCCCTGCCACCGCGCAAAGCTGGTCTATGCCGGTGGAGTTGATGCCTTGATCGCGGAACAGTTGTTGTGCAGCGTTCACGATCCGCTCTCGTGCGCCCCTGCCGCGGCGCAGGCCTTGCGGCCCCTTATCCAACTTCGTCATACGCCCAGCGTAACCCCATCGGGTACTGCCCGGTGTACATAGACTTGCACTCCTCGCGATCGTCTGATAGGTTAAGCACACAGATCGGTGTACATAGCGTCGACATAGCAACTGGATGGAGTATTCGTGGGAAAACTCGATGGCAAGGTCGCGGTAATCACAGGCGGGACCAGCGGTATGGCGCTGGCTGGTGCCAAATTGTTCGTTGAAGAAGGGGCTTACGTCTTCATCTCGGGTCGACGGAAGGACGCGCTGGACGAGGCCGTCGAGCTCATCGGCCGAAACGTGACTGGCGTGCAAGCTGATTCGGCCGACCTCGACGATCTGGACCGACTATTCGAGACCGTCAAGCAAGAAAAGGGAGCGATTGACGTGTTGTGGGCTAGTGCCGGCGAGGGCCAACAGGGCGGGCTCGGCGAGATCACCGAGGAGCAGTTCGACGCCGCCTTCTCGCTGAACGCGCGCGGCACGCTGTTCACGGTCCAAAAGGCGCTACCCCTGTTCAACGATGGAGGCTCGATCTTCATGACCGGGTCGAACGCTTCGCTCAGGGGATACCCCAATTGGAGTGTGTACGCGGCGAGCAAGGCCGTACTGTCCGCCTACGCACGAGTGTGGGTGTCCGAACTGAGAGATAGGAAAATTCGGGTGAACGTGCTGATCCCCGGCCAGGTCGCCTCACCGATGCTGGAGGCGGTGATGGACGCGGAGATGAAGGCGCAGTTCGAGTCCGTGATACCGCGGCGAGAGATGGGCCGCCCTGAGGAGATCGCGTCGGCCGCGTTGTTCCTTGCATCAGACGACTCGAGCTACGTCAATGGCATCGAGCTGGTTGTCGACGGCGGCACCACAGTCATCTGAGCGCGACGCGCCAGCCAATCACGCCAGTAAGACCCTCACGATCAACCAACCCACACACAACGAAAGAGCACACATTATGACCACCATCAGCATTATCGGCTCGGGCAACATGGCCACCGCCATCGGCACCCGAGCGGCGAAGCACGGCCACACCATCGAGTTCATGAGCCGCAACACCGCCAAGGCCCAGGCGCTTGCTGACCAGATCGGGAAAGGAGCCACCGTCGGCACGTTCGGGGCAAGGCCAGCGGGCGACATCGTCATCGTCGCCGTCCTATACACCGGCGCGGTTGAAGTGGTCGCGTACTACGGCGATGCGCTGTCCGGCAAGATTCTCGTCGACATCACCAACCCGTTCAACGCAGACGGCACCGGACTCGTGACTACCGCGGGCAACTCGGTGTCCCAGCAGATTGCCGCGGCCGCCCCCGAGGGCACACAACTCGTGAAGGCATTCAATACGATCTTCGGCGGCGTCCTTGCTCAAGACAAGCCAGTGGACGTGTTCTTCGCCGGCGACAGCGCCGAGGCGAAGGGACGCGTCGCGGCGTTTCTGGAGAGCTTGGACATGCGNNTCCTCCTGGTGGGCCTGGCACGCAACGGCGCCGGCTTCGACATCGCCTTGGGAGCCAAAGCGCTCTGAACATTTTCTTGAGGAGTGAACATGTCCTAGGAGGTATTCATCAACCGGCTCCAGCGGACGGGCAGTAAGCGCGACGCTCTGATTGGTTCAACTCGGGCTTAGAAAGAGCAGGCGCTGGATTCGATGAGGTCAACCATCATCTCGAAAAGGTTTGAAAGCCGTCCGCTAAGGTCCACGGGTGTTCTGAATATCGCAACATTTAACCTGGTCAAGTTTGGGTTTGTAAGTTGCAATGAAAGTCCGCTCGGCGGAAATATTTGCTCAATATCCCTCTTCGGCTTACCTTCAGATGTTTATGCGGGACAAGTGGCGAACCGTCCAGACAAGTTCACACTTCGCATATGAGATGTCAGGGCCAACCTGCGCTATCGAAGATGGCTACCGGATCAAGGTAATCCCGCCACCGCGCCACTTTGCCGTCCTTGGTTGTGACGATAGAGACGAAGCGATTGTTGTACGGGCGACCCGTCTGTGTTGATTTACCGTGCACCTCGTACTCAAGAACCGCGACCGATGCTGCGGTATCTCGATAGACATGCAGATGGTCGGCGCTACGCACGGTCATATAGCTGTCGTAATCGCTATAGAGATCGATGATGTTCTGTCGGCCCTCCACCCGACGGGGATAGCCAGGGACAGAAATCACATACTCGAATACAACATCATCAGCCAACATGTCGTAGTAGTCCTCGCCGTCAGCCAAACCCTTAAGTCCCTTGCGAATGATGCGGAAGAAGGGTCCGTCGGCCCCGAAATTCGAATTGTCGTCGGTGTACTTGGTCATTCGTCCTCCTATTTGGTCCAGATGGCGGCGTTACGCCGTGCAAATTCCTCGAAACTGGTGGCAGGTCGGCCGATGACGGCCTCGACGTCCCCAGTAGGCGTGGACCCGTGGCCTGAGATAATAGATCCAGTGAGCCAACGGAGCATCTCGCCATACTGTGCGGGTACTCCAGCCGCGATTGCCCCATTGATCCAGGTCTCCTCGTCGATATCGTGATACTTGACGGACCGTCCACTTACGGTAGCAATCGTCCTAGCAACTTCGTCAAATGTTATTGCCTGCGGGCCAGTCAGAGAATATGTGGCACCTGCATGCTTGTCGGGACTCAAGAGTGTTTCGGCTGCGACCTTTGCGATGTCGAGGGCATCGACGAACGCCTCTGCACCACCACCGCTGGGAACGATCAGAAGATCGTCCACGATGGGAAGGTGCTCGTCCGTGAAGTTCTGCATCACCCACGCAGGTCGAAGGATGGTGTGTGTGAATCCCTCATAGCTCGCAACTTGGACCTCGACGGCCGCTACATCGATATCCTCGGGTGCCCGATCGCCGTTATATGTACTGAGCAATGTGACGTGAGAGACACTGGCGGCCTCTGCAAGGTCAAGAAACTTCGCAATCGGTTCGACGTAACGAACGCGCATCGTCGGCGTCACTAGGTAGATACCGTCCGCCCCTTCAAGGGCATTTTCGTAGGTACCCAGGTCGTCCCAGTCGAAAATAACCTGGCTGCCGTGACGAGAGGCTGTGCGGGCTTGCGTTCCACCATCGGTTAGTTGCTTGGCAATGAGCGAGCCGGTCCTACCGCTGCCGCCAAGGATAAGTGCGGTTTGTTTCTCTTTGGTCATGAAGCATGTCTAGTAGCGGGCAATCGAGAGAATCAATCTCTAAAACGCTGAATCTTTTGTGTGTTCCTCTTGTATTTTGACTTTCGGGCACGTTCCAGGCCACGATTGAATAGTGGATTTGTTATACGACCACCTGATGCGAGCCCGCGCGACCGGAGCAGTCTTCGCACGCACCGTCGTGTCGCCACCCTGGGGGCTGCGTCTGGACGGCTCCATTCAACTCTCGGTGCATGCAGTCACACGTGGCAGAGCCTGGATGTGGCTCGATGACCCCAGCAACGCGACAGAATTGTTGCCGGGGGAGATCACACTGGTTCGAGGCGGATCACCTCACTACATCGCTCATGAGTCGGGCGCCGACTGCTTGGAGCCCGACGACTTCCGGGTCAAGTACGCACTCAACGCACCCGTCGCTGACCACGCAGCGACGGTCTTCTTGTGCGGTGCTTACCAGTTCTCGGGCGACGTCGGCAATGGGTTGCTAGAGGCACTGCCAAAATCGACGACCATCTCGTATGCGATAGGCGAGCCACTCTACGAAGTCATTTCAATAATCTCTCGCGAACTTTTGTACTCTGAGCCAGGCCAACAGACTGTGCTCGATCGTTTGCTCGACGTGCTGCTTGTCCTCGCTCTCCGCAACGATTTCCGGCACAGCGAGAAAGCACCAGGATGGTATTCCGCGTTAGCCAACCCACGTCTTCGCGCCGCTCTCCAGGCGATGCATGAGAATCCCAGCCGCTCGTGGACGGTACCCGAGCTGGCCGAAGTCAGCGGTCTGTCTCGTGCTGCATTCGCCCAGTCATTTCGACAGTCGATGGGAAAGGCTCCCTTGCAGTACTTGACGGAGTGGCGAATGACGCTGGCCAGGGACCTTCTCCGGACAGGAAACTTGACTCTCGCGAACATCGCTTTGGAGGTTGGATACAGCTCGCCCTACGCCTTTGCGACAGCATTTCTTCGTCATCACGGTATTTCACCAGGGGTCTGGCGAAGACTGCAGCCATCTGGACTTCTTACGGTCAATGGTGCCAACGACTGATTGTCGCATGTCGCACTCAACATTCCGTCTGATTCACTGCGCAATGCGGCGACACGCATAGGGTGAACCATCGAAAGATGGGATTCTTGGCCGGACCTTATTGTGCAGTGTTGTCATCCAGCAAGGAGGTTGGCAGAATCGCTGTTGATGAATTGAACTGTCGCGAACGTGCATAGGTCGCTACGAATCATTCGATCATCCCGGCCAGCCGGTCAAAAAGGTTTGAAAGCTGTCCGCTAAGGTCCACTATTGTCCGAGATACTCGACATCCCGACGTTGGTCCACTTCCATTTTTAAAGGGTTTTCGTGGCTTCGTCACGTCCAATTCCAGTCTTGCGTGCGAGTATCAATGTCATGTTCGACAATTGGTTCAGTAATGACGGCGCGTGTAACAGTGCGATGAGCGAACGTGCTGCGGACACTCATCGTTTCACAACACTTAAACAACTCCCCTGATAGGCGCGCATTGGCGCGTACTCTAAGCACCGTATGTACTCACTCCTCCGGAAGGACGTGATATGACCCAAGCGGCAGGGCGACACGAATCGACCCTGCGCGCCGTACGGATTCTCGTGGGCGTACTGTTGCTCGCGGCGCCACTCACCGGTGCCGCGGCGGCTGCGGCGTCAACGTCTTCGATGCCTTCGGTAGTTCTTGCAGTCCACGCGATCTACGCGTACGGTGTGGCGCACGTGACGTGGCACGCATCGAAGAGCAGGGGTACCTCGGCGATCACTAAGTACGTGACAACCGCACATCCGTCGGGTGCTGGGTGCGTGACTAAGGGGACGTCGTGCACCTTCACCAGTTTGCGGAGCGCAAGGCATTACTACTTCACGGTGGTCGCCTCTAACAGGCACGGCTGGGGACCAACCTCCGTGCACTCGAACACCATCAACACTGGCTCCTCCAATAGCCCCCCTCCCCAAAACCCGGTAACCCCAACCACTCCTGTAACGACGACGACCATAGCGACTACTACGACTACCACGACGACGACGACTATGACCGTGCCTAGCGGCGGTGGCGGCGGTGGCGGAGGTGGCGGAGGTGCACTCACTTCTTACACCGTGAGTTTCAACGCCAGCGGCGGCTCGGGCACGATGGCCAACGAGACCGAGACGTCCGGAAGTGCCGAGGCGATAACGATCAACAGCTTCACCCGCTCGGGATACAACTTCACCGGCTGGAACACGGCGGCCGACGGATCAGGCATCTCGTACTCTGACGGCGCCAGCTACGGCTTTAGTTCCTCTATCTCCCTGTACGCGCAGTGGAGCACCGTCGCCTATACCGTGAGTTTCAACGCCAGCGGCGGCTCGGGCACGATGGCCAACGAGACCGAAACGTCCGGAAGTGCCACAGCGCTCACGACTAACAGCTTCACTCGCTCGGGATACAACTTCACCGGGTGGAACAGCGCCGCCGACGGCTCGGGCAGTGCGTACGCGAACGGCGCCATCTACAGCTTCGGCTCTTCTGTCACCCTGTACGCGCAGTGGAGCGTGGTGGGCTCGGCACCAGTAATCACCGTGCAGCCGACTGACCAGGAGGATACATCTGGTCAGGAGGCCACGTTTACCGCTGGGGCCAGCGGCACACCGAGCCCCTCCGTACAGTGGCAGCTGTCGACTGACTACGGATCCACCTGGAGTGTCATAAGCGGAGCCACCAACTCCAACTATGACCTGTACGCCACTTTATTTGTGACCGGCGAGGAGTTCCGGGCGGTGTTCACGAACAGCGCCGGGTCGGCTACGAGCCAGTCCGCTTCATTCATCTTCCTGGAAGGATCAGGCAACTGGGCGGGGTACGTGGAGTACGGCACTATCTTCAACTCGGTGGCGGGGTCTTGGGTCGTACCAACCGTGACCTGCGCGGCGGGGTCTAACCTCTTGAGCATGCAGTGGGTGGGCATTGACGGACAGAGCAGTCCCACGGTCGAGCAGGTCGGTACTCAAACGGGATGCTCAAATGGAGTGCCCACTTACAATGCCTGGTACGAGATGTGGGGGGATGCGGCCATCAATGGAGGCTACGCAGTCGACATAAACTCTGGCTCGTACCCGCTAAGGCCGGGAGACAGCGTGAGCGCCTCGGTGAGATACACCTCAGGTTCCTGGATACTTATCATCTCGGACACGACAGGGGGCTGGTCCTTTTCCATCACCATCGAAGAGCCTGCAACTGCCCCGCTGCAAACATCGGCGGAGTGGATAGACGAGAGCCCCACGGTCTGCGCTGATACCTGCACCATACCCCCGCCGGCGCAAACTACCAACGTCACGTTCACCAACGCTACGGCGAGCTTCAATGGCACAACAGGCGGAATAGGGGATACCTTGACGCTCGCCTACGAATTGTCCACCGATTCGGGCATCTACATCACCCCGGGCCGGCTGAACACAACCGGCAGCACGTTCACGGACGTTACTTGAGTGTTGTGCAACCGTTTCTGATCAGCCCCTCGCGGGTCAGTCAGAAACGGTTGCCAGAGCGGAGCAATCCAGCACAGTTATAAGCGTCCGAAGTCCGGGAAACCGGGTGCCGAGTTCCCTCACGGGGCAACCCAGGGATACGAGGCTCGCCAGCCGGCAAGTGTCTTGAAGGTGTCGTTTAGCAGCATCATCCCAGTGGAGCCGTATCCCGTCTGTGCGTACTTCTTTATCTCCTTCCTGATGTTCCTGGTGCAGATGGTGCACACACCTCTTGACGAAGGTCCCCGGCCAGACCTCCGCCACGCGTTGCTGATGGCGTCAGCCCGTCGCAGACCACCAGTACCGGCTTGGCCGGGCATCGAGCGCAGTAGATTCTCCCAGTCGACCTGGGTGGCCGTATGAGTAGCCACCAGCGCCCAGGCCTACTGCTTTTCCACTCCCGGCCTCATAACCCCAAGAACCGAGGACGTTGAACGCCAGTGAGGTGTCGCCCGTCCTGCTGTTCGTTGTCATGAAGCGGGTGCCGTCGAGCATCACCGTCTCTGGCCATTCGTGGGCGCCGCGGTTCGCACACGACTGGTCCGAGGATCTCGACTCAGTTAGCAATGAGCTGTGCGCTGGCCCAGGTGGTGGTCTTACCGAACTGGACGCGGGTCCGTCTTGCCGCCTCCGTGTATGAGACACCTTGACCGACCTTCAAAAGTGCCTCCGCCGCATGGTCCACGGGGAATGAGTTCTGACGAGGAACGGGTGGACCGAGATGGGCGGACACTTCGCTATCACACTGGTCGCAGTGGAGGTTGGTTGCCTTGATGCGCGGAACATCGCCGACGAACTTGTCGGCGGCAACTCCCCTCAACGGGTGACACCGGAAACGTAGGCGATCATTGTTCTTCTCGTAGTAGCCGGCCAACGCCCTATCTGCCAGGAAAAGCACGAAGGCGCGATCCTATCCACGCGTCACACTGGGCGGGTAGATTCCTGATGTGAACGAATGTTGGCGTCGACCCCGTTGGAAGCTTCCTCACGCGATGAAGAGCTGCTTCAATCTTGGACCTACGACTTCAGCGCAAAGCGTCGACCAGTGCAACTGGGTGTGCACTCGGGGTGTGCAGAGTATTCGACCAAGGGTTTTGCGGAGCACGAGGTCTCTCGGACGCGGCTCTCCAGTTGGTACGGCCCACTATTGTCCGAGATACTCGACGTCCCGACATCGGTCCACTTCCATTTTTCAAGGGTTTTCGTGGCTTCGTGACGTTAAATTCCAGTCAGGTGCGCGAGTATCTCGGACGACAACCGGTGCTCTGCACTGCACTGGCTGCATCGTTCTTCGCGCCGGCAAGCGATAGATTCTGCGCATGGACTACGTCGCACTCGGTACTACGGGCCTGCAAGTTTCACGGATCTGTCTGGGCTGCATGAGTTACGGGGAACCCGACCGGGGTAACCAACCTTGGTCGCTCAACAAGGAAGCCGCCGAACCATTCTTTCGCCAGGCCCTCGACGCGGGGATCAATTTCTTCGATACCGCCAATGTCTACTCGGCCGGCAGCAGCGAAGAGATTACTGGACAGACTCTCTTGTCGATGGTACCGCGCGAGGAGGTGGTCATCGCTACCAAAGTGCACGGCCGCATGCGTCCTGGTCCCAATGGCCAGGGCCTGTCGCGCAAGGCCATCCTGAACGAAATCGACAATAGTCTGACCCGACTCGGAACGGACTACGTCGATCTCTATCAAATTCACCGCTGGGACTACGACACGCCCATTGAGGAGACGCTCGAGGCTCTGCACGACGTGGTCAAGGCCGGCAAGGCCCGCTACATCGGCGCGTCGTCGATGCACGCCTGGCAGTTTGCTCAGGCGCTGTACCTCGCCGACCTGAACGGGTGGACCAGGTTCGTGAGCATGCAGAACTATTACAACCTGCTGTACCGAGAGCAGGAACGCGAAATGCTGCCGCTCTGCGTCGACCAGGGTGTGGGATCTATCCCATGGAGTCCGCTCGCGCGAGGCCGACTGACTCGCCCGTGGGCCGCTGAGACAATTCGCTCGCAGAACGATGAGTTTGGAAGCAGCCTCTACACCGACGACGATCGTCCTATCGTGGACGCTGTCATTGACGTGGCCGGTCAGCGCGGCGTCACTCCCGCTCAAGTCGCCCTGGCGTGGGTGCTTTCTAAGCCGGGTATCGATAGTCCGATCGTCGGAGCCACCAAGGCGCAGCACCTCGCCGATGCCGTTGCCGCGATAGATCTGCGCCTGGACTTCTCCGAGATCGAGGCGCTGGAGAAGAACTACAAGCCCCACGGCGTCGCTGGTTACCGTTGAGCCGTGAATTCTCCGCGCGCCGGAGATTGTCACTGCCTCGGGCGAGGCGGCGCCAGGACTCGGTGACCAGAGCGATTTCTATCGTGGCGAGTTGCATGAGTGAGACCCCGATGTCGCAGGCGAGCCGTGGATCAGGGGTGCACGTCGTTCGCGGCTGCCAGCGTGCGTCCGAGACCATCCGGCAGTTACCTGTCCAGGGTTTGCTGCACCGTCGATAGTGCTCGCATCGACGACGATTGACACATCGGCACCGTCAATCGTTCGGGACATGACTTTTCGCGAGGGCGAGAACCCCTAGCCAGTTGAGGTTGAGGCGGCCATCTTCGAACGCTCTGACGTGGCCGACTGCACGGTCGTGGTGACCGCCTCGCGCGCCCGATGAATACACCGGCTTAAGCGCCAAGCGCGTCGATGGCAAGACCATGACCCTTAAGTCGAAGATGTCTTAGACCACTAGTCGGCGTAAACGATCGCGTCAAGCCGAGTGGCCCTGTTATTGGTGGCCGACCGCCAGCATCTTCAGCAACGTCGCCGCCGCCTCGGCGGACGACGCCGGATTCTGGCCGGTGATAAGCGTGCCATCGACGATCACGTACGGCTGGAAGTCCACCGCGCCCTTTGAATAGTGGGCGCGACGTTCAATCAACACGTCTTCCAGGAGTTCGGGCACCACGTCGGTGAGTCCAACCGCGGACTCTTCGGAATTCGAGAACCCCGTGACATTTCGACCATCGAGAAAGTATCCTCCGGCGTCGGTCATGAGATTCTTGAGCGCGATCGGTGCGTGGCAGACTGCGGCGATCGGCTTGCCCTCGGCGTCAAAATCGCGTAGCAGCGCCAACGAATCCTTGTCGTCCACAAGGTCCCACAACGGGCCGTGACCACCCGGGTAGAACACGGCACTGAACGAGCTGGCGTTGACCTCGCTGAGCCGCTCAGTGTGTGCCAGCAACTTCTGCGTTGCGGGGTCTGCGTGGTAGCGCGCGGTGGCGTCGGTCTGGGCAGCGGCCTCGTCACTGGTCGGATCGATGGGAGCCTGGCCGCCCTTTGGCGAAGCGAGCACCACTGTGGCGCCCGCATCAGTCAGCTCATAATACGGCGCAGCGAACTCCTCCAGCCAGAGTCCCGTCTTCTTTCCGCTGGCGCCGAGTTGGTCGTGCGAGGTGAGTACCATCAAAATATTCATTGCATTCTCCTTGTAAAAGTGTGAGCGAGCCATTCGCTCGATGTGTGAACCGCCGCGCGAGCGAGCAAGCCTTCCGTCTCGAGGAGGCGTCGTGCCCGAATGGGCGACAATCGTCAAAATCGTCCGACCCGAACCTGGCGTCTCGAAGTGATGAATCACTCCTCATCGCCAACGTATCATCTCTGGGCCTGCCGGCATAGATGTGAGTTGATTTAGGCATTTGAGACCAGGGGATGCTCGTGCGGAAGAACGTGCGTGATCGGTCCGAGGGTCAAGTTGATCCCTTACCGCCCTACCGTCGCCCCCGCCCACAACAGAGACAGCGAGGGGCGGTGGTAAAGGAGTGGGGCGAAAGTTCTTTTTCGCAATACGTCTCTCAAGCCGACCTGCCAACCAAGAATCAACTCATGGTGATGAGTCTGGATTTCCAGGGACCATGTTCTTCCCTCTAATTCTTCGTTGTGATGACCGTGACCTTGTTCGCTGGCGAACTCGTCACCATTCTCAGAACGAATCGAATTTTCACCTTGCTCGACAGGTAGTTTCTTACTGCCTCGGCACGACCCTTAGCCAGGGCTGTGTTGTTCTTTGCGTAACCAGTGAAAATGATTGAAGCCCCCGATGTCAACTTCTTCGACAAAGTCGCAAGCGTACTTTTTGCGGCGCTCTTTAGGGTGCTCTCTCCAGAAACGAAAAGTACGGTGACGCCAGCTGTCTTGAGGTTTCCTTCGACGGCCACCGTGGCGGTCGTGGTGCCCGGCACCGAGGTGGTTGTGGCTCCCGGGAGCGTGGTTGTTGTAGTTGTCGTCACCACCACGCCAGTACTGCTGGCTTGATCACTGCCACTTACAAGGGTCCCGCCGTCAAAGTAGTAGGTGGTGCCGGTAGTCGTTTCGTAGACCTGCGCCCGCAAATCGGTATGGCCGGATTGGGTGATTGACAAGGGCGCCGAGACGAGTGTCCACGTGTTGCCCACCGTGAAGTCGGTCAGGTCATTTTCGGCGGTGCCACCGAGCGCCAAGAGTGAGAGCATGCCCGACACGGGAATGCTCGTCGAAGACTTAACCCAGATCGAGAAGGTGTAGGACTGACCAGGGCTGGAAGATGCCGGCACGTCTTGGTAGATCGAGCCACCCCTTGTGGAGGTGTTCGACGCCGCATAGGTTGTGCCCTCTTGTGCAATGGAGGAATTCGAGTAGGCGCCGTAATTCGTTGTCCCGCCATTCACCGAAATCCCAGTCCAGGGTGCGAACTGCCCGGTACCCCAGGATCCATTGGAGAGGAGGTTCTGGGATGAAGGCTGAGGAGCCGAAGCGTCGCCAAAGTGAATGAAGTTATCCGGCATGGCAGGGGAGTTGAGGGCAATCTGATAACTGTCAGTCCAGCCACCGGCAGGAACCGAACTTGACGAGCCGTCATAGAAGTTATCGGCAGTTATATCGATGTAGCTACTGGTCACGTTGTACACATATGCAACGTGCCCATCAGTCGAAGGTGAGTTCCATTGCGCCACTGAACCGACACCCGGCGTCTGGTTCACCGTAACGCCGTGGTTCGCGGCACGGGTTGCCCAATTGTCGGCGTTGTCGGACCAGCCTGGAGAAGCCAAGCCATTCTTCTGCAGTTCGAATGCCGCATACAAAGTGCAGTTATGTGGACCGTAGGAGTTGAAGCTCGGGTAACAACTTGCTGATGATGGGCAGCCGGTCCCGTAGTACAACGTCGCCGCCCAGCCAGTCGGATTCTTCACCCACGTCGCATACGCAGAATCAACACACGCGTAACTGGCGGTGGGCGAACACAAGACGGTCACACCGGCCTCACCAGACCACGGAGTCCCGTGGTTCGTTGTTGCGACACTTGCCGAGGCTGACCGACTCTGTACGGTGACCGATGTAATCGCAATCGCCAAAGTTATCACTAGTGCAAGGACCACAAATCTCGAAAGGTTTCTTGTTCCAAGAAATGATGACATGCTGCCCCTTTCGGAAGACCTAGTGAAGCGTATATGAGGTCGGACTGGATATCCTTTTCTCTTGAATCTCAGTTACTGGGGCGGTTTTAAGGGGTCCGGCCACCCCACCCACACTTAATGCTCGGGCACGCCTGCGGCGCACGCCCAGCGCCAGCACCCCCGCTCGACGCTTTACTAGGAGATCCTGCGGCGGTAAGTGGCCATGGCGAAGATGTACGCGACGATGAGGATGCCGACACACCACGCAAGGGCGATCCAGATGCCGGTGCCGACCGGCCGCTGTGTGAACAGGTCGCGGATCGCGTTGACGATGGACGTCACCGGCTGATGCTTGGCGAAGGCGCGCACCGGGCCGGGCATCGTGTCGGTGGGCACGAATGCCGAGCTGACGAACGGCAGGAAGATGAGCGGGTAGGAGAACGCGCTCACCCCGTCCGTCGACTTCGCAGAGAGACCGGCGAGTACGGCGATCCACGTCAACGCCAGGGTGAACAGGATGAGGACGCCGGCGACCGCGAGCCACGCCAACACTCCCGCCCCCGAGCGAAAGCCCATGAGGAGAGCGACGAGCACGACGACCACGAGCGAGATCAGATTGGCGATCAGTGAGGTCAGCACGTGCGCCCATAGCACCGACGACCGTGCGATCGGCATGGACTGGAATCGCTCGAAGATGCCGCTCTGCCTATCAAGGAAGAGCCGGAATGCAGTGTAGGAGATGCCCGAAGCAATCGTGATGAGCAGAATGCCGGGCAGCAGGTAGTTCACATACGAATGCGCCACTGACTTGACCGCGCCGCCCAACACGTAGACGAACAGCAGCAAGAGGGCGATCGGCATGATCGTGGTCGTGAGAATGGTGTCCAGGCTTCGCGTGACGTGGCGCAGGGATCGTCCGAGCAGGACAGCGGTGTTTACGAAGAAACGCTTGGTCATCGCTGCTCCTTACTCGTAGGTGCCGACGCTGCGGTGATTGCCACGGCGTCGCTGTCCTTGCCGTTACCGACGACGGCGAAGAAGACGTCCTCGAGGGTCGGCTGCTTCTCGACGTATTCGACCTTGGCGGGCGGGAGTAGGTGCTTGAGCTCGGTGAGTGTGCCGTTTACGATGATCCGACCCTCGTGGAGGATTGCGATTCGGTCGGCGAGCTGCTCGGCCTCGTCGAGATACTGCGTCGTGAGAAGAACCGTCGTGCCGTGATCGGCGAGTTCCTTGACCGTCCGCCACACCTCGATGCGCCCCTCGGGGTCGAGCCCGGCCGTGGGCTCGTCGAGGAAAATGACCTGCGGATTCCCGATGAGGCTCATCGCGATGTCGAGGCGGCGGCGCATGCCACCCGAATACGTCGACACCCTGCGCGCGCCCGCGTCGGTCAGCGAGAAACGATGGAGTAGGTCCTCCGCAATTGTGCCCGGGCCCTTCAGACGCCGCAACCTCGCGACCAGCACGAGGTTCTCGCGCCCGCTGAGGATTTCGTCGACGGCCGCGAACTGTCCGGTGAGGCTGATGGACTCACGCACGTCCGCAGCCTGCGTAGCGACATCGAAGCCATTGACGCTGGCAGTCCCGGCGTCGGCGTTGAGCAGTGTGGAGAGGATTTTCACGACGGTGGTCTTGCCCGCCCCGTTCGAGCCCAGCAGGGCGAAAATGCTGCCCCGCGCCACGTCGAAGTCCACGCCGCGCAGGACCTCCAGCTCCTTGTACGACTTCTTTAGGTCCTGCACGTGGATCGCAGGTCCCGGGACCCGATTGACAGTCATCTAGATAGCCGCTCTTTCTTTCATTGCGTTTCGTTGTCCGCGGCACGATCAATGGCGTTGGTCAGCCGTTCCCGCTCCCGGGTCATCCACTGACCCTCCGGGTAGTTCCGAAGAAATGTCTCGGCGAACTCCACAGGGTTCTCCCCGACTATCGCGCGCACCGGGGTTCCGTTCGCCTCGCTCATCTCGAAGAGATCGGCAAGATCCTCCAGCATCGACAGCACTGCATCTCCCGTCCCGGGCCCAAAGCGATACATGTACCGCACCAGCGCATCGATCGCCGCGCGGTAGTTCGCGGGAAGCCGCTCCGTGCGCGCCTTGAACTGGCGGTAGCGCCTTTTCTGCAACCTCTGCTTGTTCCACCCTGCGGCCATGTCTATTTCCCTTCTTCGCGGAGCTGTTCGAGCTGTTCGGCGAGGAAGCTCCACGTCCTCCAGAACTCTTCGAGATATTCCTGTCCCTGAGCGTTGATCGAATACACCTTGCGCGGCGGCCCCATCTCGGACGGGATCTTCTCCACGCCGACGAGCCCGCGCTGCTCGATCCTGACGAGCAGGGCGTAGACCGTGCCTTCGGCGATCTCGGAGAAGCCTTGTTCCCGCAACCGTGCCGTGATCTCGTAGCCGTACGCGGGCCGCACGGACAGGATTGCGAGGACGATGCCCTCCAGCGTGCCCCTGAGCATCTCCGTCATCTGCTTGCCCACGTGACACCTCCTCCGACTACTCATGGCTACTGACTACCAGTACATAGTATCAGTGAATAGTGGCGGGCGCAAACTCCAAGTGCGCCCGGGCCTCGCCGACGACCTTTATCGATCCGGGTTCACTTTGGCAGAACTGACACATCGAGGCATTCAATTCGCGACTGCGCGAAGAGTTTCTGAACACTCACATCGAGGGGTCACTGCTCGAAGCGCAGACGTTGGGATTGCTGTCATGGGGGGCTGTTGACGGACTGGTTGACGCAGTTCAACCTGCATAGATCGCGGAGGTTCATCGAAGTAGCGCGGCCAGAACTTTTGAAATGTTTGAAAGCCATCCGCGAAAGTCCACTGCTGCCGAGGGCACCACTGTCCGAGATACTGGACGTTGCGACGTCGGTCCCTTCCATTCATCAAGGGATTTCGTGGCGTTGCCCCGTCGAAATCCAGCCAGTGGTGCGAGTATCTCTGTAGTGGACCCAACGGTCGCACCACGTATGGACTGAAAGCAGAGTTCATTCAAAAGGCGGGAGTATGTGGAGGCCTTCACGGTGGAGTGAGACTAAGCGTGAACCTTCCTCCTTGTCCCCGGATGCCCGGGTCCTACGTCGGCGTAGCCGCTTTATCCTTCGCACCCGCCCCTTGCCCTCCCTCTACGGCCTCAATAGATTTGTTGACCCATTTCTTCCTACGGATCTGGAAGAGCAAAACCGGGAGGCCGCCCAGGACGACGGTGCCGCCAACGACCAGCATCACGTAGGTGACAGGTGTACCGATCGGAAGCAGCGTGGGCGGAAAGAAGGAGGTTACGAACGCGAACCCCGCGCCGAGGAAGCCGACTCCGGCCACTACCCATATCCCGGACTTGCCACCCGGAACGACGAATGGGCGCTCCAAGCGAGGACTCTTGTAACGCAACCTCAGCACGGCCATGTACATGAGAAGGTACATGATCAGGTACAGGGCGATAGTGAGCGCGCCAATCAGAAAGAATCCAACGGACACGTTCTTCTCCAAGAAGTAGATGCAGGCGACGAGCGTCACGACAATGCCTTGACCCATGAGGATCCCTATCGGCATCTGGTGCTTGTTCACTTTCTGCATGAACGGTGGAAGTGCGCCGTCCTGCGTCGTGACCAGCATGCCGCGAGGCGGACCGCCCAGCCATGCGAGCACGCCCGAGATGCCACCGATGGCGATGAGCAGATCGATTGCACGGGCGAGCCAGCCGCTCACGTGCAACGTTTGTGTAAGGACGAGCTGGAAAGCGTAAAAGACCGCGCTGAGGAGACCCAAGTGTTTGAAGGGGACTATTCCGGCGATAGCCAGCGACCCGAGGATGAATATCCCGGCACTTATCAGAGCGGCAACGGCGATAGCTGATGGGAACGAACCTGGACGACGCATCTCACGCAGATGGACCGCCTGTGTCTCCACTCCGGCGAACAGCAAGATGAACCCGGCGAGGAACGCCACTGAGCCAAGACCGGTGAACGTCGGGAAGAACTTCGGGTGGCCCGGGGCTCCAAGGCCACTGCCAATCGTCCCCTCCCAGCCCATTGGGTGCCCGGATGCGATCCAGTAACCGAACAGCCCGAGCAGGATCACGCCCGGTATCACTGTGCCCGCCATGAACGTGATGGAGGCGATCTTCGCGAAGAACTCCACACCCTTCAGCACTATCAGTGTGCAGAGCCAGTAAACGACAATAACGAACACGCCAATGTAAAACCTGTTCGAGGCAAGAGCCGGTCTGCCAATGACGTAGGCCGCGCCCGCAGCCACGAACGCGATGCCGGTTGGGTACCACACGACATTCTGAATCCACTGCAGCCACTGGGCCGTAAATCCCCAACGCTCGTTAAAGGCCTCCTTCACCCAACGATAAACCCCGCCTCCCGAACCGGGGTACATGCCACCGAGTTCGGCTGAAACGAGTGCGCCGGGTATGAGGAAGAAGACAATGGAGAACCCGAGATAGACAAACATCGTCATCTCGGTGAGCGCTATTGTCGGCAGACCTCGCAGGCTGGTCACGACGGCCGCGGCGGTCATGAAGCCGATGGTGGCAACGCCAAGACCTTTTTTGCGATCACGCTCACTGCTGGTAGGGGTAGTCATTCCGGTCCTCTCTGCTCCTGTCGGATGAGTGCTAGTTGTGGTGGAATCCGGACCTCGAAGGGCGCGGTCCACCGGTCAGCGTCTTGACGCCGGCCTCTAAGTCGGCCACGAAAAGGCCCGTCATGTCGCGGCTCATGCCGTGGCGGATGAGGATTCGCTGAATTACCGTGTCTTGTCGGTTTGCGGGAAGTGGGTAGGAGGGGACCTGCCATCCACGCATTCGAAGATGATCACTGAGGTCGTAAAGGGTGAACGGAGCGGAGTCGTCGTTGATCCGGTAACACACCGCGGGTAGCGCGCCTTGCCCGTCGTAGAGCAACTCGAACGGTCCCACCCTCGGAAGTTGGTCGGCGATGAAGTGGGCCGACTTCGCGCACGCCTCGTGGATTTCCCGGTAGCCATCCCGGCCGTGGCGTAGAAGGAGATAGTACTGGCTGATGATCTGTCCGGCCGGGCGCGAGAAGTTAAGGGCGAACGTGGGCATGTCGCCGCCGAGATAGTCGACGCGAAAGGTCAATTCCTCAGGCAGGTCACTGGTGTCGCGCCAGACAATCCAGGCCACGCCTAACGGGGCCAGCCCGTACTTGTGACCCGACGCGTTGATCGACTTGACCCTGGGCACTTGGAAGTCCCACTCCAGATCGGGCTGCAGGAACGGGGCGATGAAGCCTCCGGAGGCCGCGTCAACGTGGATCGGGATGTCCAGGCCACTGCGTTCCTGAAGGTCATCGAGCGCAGCGGCAAGTTCGCGCACAGGCTCGTAGATCCCGGTGAAGGTCACGCCGAGGGTCGCCACGACGCAGATCGTGTTCTCGTCGCAGTACTTCGCCATGTCCTCCGGGCCCATTCCGAGACCGTCGCCGGTGAGGGGCACCTGCCTTAACTCGACATCGAAATAGCGCGCGAACTTGTGCCAACAAATCTGCACCGGACCGCAAACCAGGTTCGGCCGGTCCGCCGACTTCCCCTGGGCGAGGCGGTCCTTGCGCCATTGCCACTTCAGGGCTAGTCCTCCCAGCATGCACGCCTCGCTCGACCCTTCCGTCGAGCACCCGATCGTTTCGCCCGCATCCGGAGCGTGCCAGAGGTCCGCGAGCATGTGCACGCACCGGTTCTCTATCTCCGCGCTCTGTGGGTACTCGTCCTTGTCGATCATGTTCTTGTTGATGGCGAGATCCATCAGATAGCGGACATCCTCGTCGTCATAGGTAGTGCAGAACGTCGCGAGGTTCTGGCCAGCGTTGCCATCAAGCAAAAGCTCGTTGCTGACGAGACTACGGACCTCACGGGGGTCCGAACTGCCCTGAGGTACCCGATAGCGGGGCAGATTCTTCTCCGCGAGGAGTCCCGCGAAAATATCCTGGTTGGTGTCGTCTTTGGGAGTCAGTCTCTGGATAATGCCCATCGTTATCTCTCCCGACTCAACTAATTTCCTTGGTACCGCCGGAAATTTAACAGTGCCGGCCAAGTCAATACAGTGCCGAAGGTCCCTTGTTGCTTAGGCGCACTCCGGTCACGGAGCCGTAGCCGTACGAGCCAGAGTGTGCGGAGGTTGCACGAAGTGAGACCGACAAGTCCTCGACTCTTAGCTTGGATTCAGTGCTGAAATTGAATGGCGCGCACGTCGTCGAACTCGCGAGTTTTGAGGTCGTCTTAACGCCGTTGCTGGTCCGGCAGGCCTGGCAGTTGGGCTGCTTGACGTTTCACTCGTCACGTTGGCAAGCAATCCTTTACCAGCCTCTTGATCTTGTATGTCACGACGGTTGCCGGTCAGCAGTGCGGCCCGCGGTCTCTACTTGACCTTCACCTTGGGAGAAAGTCCATACTGAGCTTGCCGGACAAATGCATCGGCACTAAGGGAGCCAGTCATGGAGACACTGAGTATCGGCGAGTTCGCCAGACGTTTCCGTCTGTCGCCCAAGGCGCTGCGCCTCTACGACCAGATGGGTCTGTTACTGCCCGCGCGGGTCGACGCCGCCTCCGGCCTCCGGCTACCGCGAACGCGACCACCGCGACCTCGAGGTCGTTCCGTAGTGCGTGAGCATGTTTGCGATGCGTCCGCGGCGCATCACGGTCACGGTCTGAGCGCTGCCATCGCTGCCGACGGGTCGGGAGCGAACTGGGCTTTTCCGGCGCGTCGGCCGCCGGCCCGCCGGGCCCGCCCCGGCATAATGCGGGTCTTCGGATGTCAGCGGGGTCTGGTGGACTGACCACGTCCGTGCTCGCGATAGTTACCTCGCCCGGAACGGCACTTCAGCCACACGTGCCGACGAGATGAGCGGTAGTCAGATCACTGGCACGGGGGAAGTGTCGAGGAGGGTGCGGTCCCCGTCGAAGCCGTGGCTCAGAGCTGCAATAACGTCCTGATGTGGAGTGCCCATCTCGACCGCGCTGACCTCATCCAAATGCCGGTAGTGCTTGTCGTCGAGTTCGAGTTCGAGAGACTGCAGGTATTCCTTCAGCTGGGTAAGTGAGCGAGGANNGCACCGCGTCGACCACGGCTGTTCGCTGCGCAGAGCCCTCCACTGCGTCGCCGCGAGCACTCAGCCTGCCCTTCTCGCCCTGTCGGTACTTGCCGGTGAGCAGGCCGCCGGCGAGCGGGGAGTACAACACGACGCCCAAGCCATGGGCCTCGGCCATCGGAAGCAGTTCCCGCTCGGCGGAACGTTCGGCCAGGTTGTATTCGGTCTCGATACCGGCCACCGGAGTCAGGTTTCGAAGGTCGGCCCGAACTGCCGCGCCGGCTACCCGCCACGCCGGGAAGTTGGAAAGGCCGCCATAAAGGATCTTTCCCGAGCGGGTCAGGTCATCGAGTCCCGTCAGGATCTCTTCTATCGGCGTCGTCCCGTCGGGGAAATGCGGCATGAACACGTCCACGTAGTCCGTGTCGAGACGCCGCAGGCTCGCCTCC
>PLKM01000024.1 GCA_003141095.1 Acidimicrobiaceae bacterium
CAAAGAACGGCGGGCGCGATCGGGCCGTGGTGTTCAGTTCGACCGCCGCAGTATCGCCATAGATTCCATGACGACACGGCTAGGCATCGTGTCGAGAATGAAGGGATGACGTGCCTCTACCAGGGGTGTCTACTCGTGCGGTGCGCCGGACATGAACCCGTGAACCTTCACATCCTGACGCTGCTTCTAGGTCGGGTGCTCAGATGAAAATGCGAAGCAGCGTGGTGCATGGTCACGCAATCGCTTCCAGCGGAGCAGCCCATCACGAATGCGCTCGTCCGAGGCCTCCGAAAACTAGGATTCCGTACTCTTCTTTGTGACGCGTGATCGGTTTCGGGCCAGCGCTGGATAGCCCTCGAGAAAGTATCGCGACAGTCGCTCTTGTCCGCGAGATAGACCAATTCGCTTGGAGCAACCAACTCGAACGGCGCCAACGTCAACGCGGCTCTCTTGAAATGAGACTCTCCCGGTAGATTCCTCGCAGCAGTCTTGCCCGTTGTCCGTTCCGGTGATGCCGAGTCCACGCGTGAGGTTTCCCGGTCCACTCAGCAGTAGGGACTTGGTGTCCCTTGCGGCGCCGTCGACCGGTAAGGAATAGATTATCGCCGCACGGAGCAAGACTGCGCTGGCGGTCCCTGTGCTCTCGGTAACAACGTTCATGCACCAGTGAACTCCGTAGCTTCGATACACGTACAGGAACCCCGCTGGTCCGAACATGACCGCGCAGCGCGGCGTCGGGCCCCGAAAGGCGTGTGACGCGGGATCATCGCCACCGCCGTACGCCTCGGTCTCGAGGATCCGGGCATGCACCATATGGCCCGCCGTACGAATGACGACGTCTGCACCAACGAGGTCGCGCGCAACGACGTCGGGGTCACGTTCGAAGAAACTTCTCGGGTATGTCGCACTCGTCACCGGTGGCTGTCACCAACCAGACTGGGGATCGAGAGTCTGTCGTTGCCAATGTCAATCACCGCAGAGTAGTCCACGATCAGCAATCGCTCGTGACGAGATGTCCGTGCCCTGAGCCGATGCAATCGCCCAGATGACGATGGTCCTGATCGGACCGACCTCGAACCAGCTCCTGCGGCGAGGACTCAATCTCGCATCCGACCGTCTGGAACCATTGACGACCGTGGGGCCGACGTGCGTACGACACTGTCCAGTCTTCGAACGAAATCGTCGTGGGCTCCTCAGGGCGAAATCGGCGTGCGTGGCGAGCCGTCATCGAGTTCAAACCGCAAGGCGGTTCGATGCGCCGTTCGCGCGGCCCAGCTCGACGTGCTCACGAGTCCGACCACGAAGACGACGCCGCCACACGCGCTGAGCAACCACCAGTCCGCGTGGGTGGTGTCGGCGAAACTTCGAGACAACAGACCCCCACCGAGTCCGGCGGCCACCGCCGAGCCGACGATGCCCACGCCCAGTGTCTGGCCGATCTGGCGGCTGGTCGCCGCCACCGCGGACGCCACCCCCGCTTGGCTCGCCGGCATCCCCGACACGGCGGTGTTGGTGATGGGGGCGTTCACCGCTCCAAAGCCAATGCCGAAGATCACGTAGGCGAGGAAGAGCCGGTCGAAGGACGTCGTGGCCGAAAGGCTGGTGAGCAGAAGACTGCCACCACCCATGGCGATGCCGGCGAGAGCGAGCGAGGGTCTCGCGCCGAAGCGTCCGACCATCCGCCCGGAGAGCGATGAAAACAGCGCCATCGCACCCGCCATCGGCAAGGTGTCGAGTCCCGCGTCCAGCGCCGAGAGACCCCGCGCGTCTTGGAGGTACAAGGTGTTCAAGAAGAGGAATCCACCGAAGGCGAAGAATGAAGCCACGGCGATCAGCGTCGCACCCGAGAATGGCACACTCTTGAAGAAGCGCACCTCGATCAACGCTTCGTGGCGGCGCAGTTCGTAGCAGACGAGCGCCACCAGGCCAACGAGCGCCAGTCCAAACAGACCAAGGATCTCGGTCGAGCTCCAACCCCGGCCCGGTCCTTCAATGATGGCGTAGGTGGTGCTCGCGAGGACCATGAACACGAGGATCTGGCCGATCGGGTCGAGACGTCGTGGCGTGAGGGCCCTCGACTCGGGGATGTACTCGTTGGCGAGCACCACGGCCACGACGCCGATGGGAATGTTCACCCAGAAGATTGACCGCCAGCCAACACTTTGGACGAGAACTCCCCCGAAAACCGGCCCCAGCGCGAGGGCGATGCCGGTGACGGCGCCCCAGATCCCGATGGCCTGGGCTCGCTCGCGCGGTTCGTCGAAGGTGTTGCGGATGATGGACATCGCCACCGGATTAAGCATCGAGCCGCCGACGGCCTGCAGCATGCGAAAGAACACCAGCCAGGCGAGACTGGGCGCGAGACTGCAGGCGAGCGATCCGAGTACGAAGAGGCCAAGTCCCGTCGTGAAGACCCGGCGCCGACCGATCCGGTCAGCGGTTGATCCCGAGAGCATGAAGAGGCTGGCGAGCACGAGGGTGTAGCCGTCGACAATCCACTGCAGTCCCGACAGTGTGCTGTGGAACTCCCGCCCGATCGAGGGCAGGGCGACGTTCACGATCGTGTTGTCGATAAAGACGATGAACAGACTCATGCAGCAAATGGCGAGCACGCCGAGACGACGTTGACGTGACATGACCAGTTGGTGATTCATCGCCCTACGACCGTGACTCACTCTTCGGCGAAGAGGTGACCTCAGCGAGCGCCCCACGAGTTCTCATCGCCGGGGAGTCACTACGCGTACCACCCGCTGGATTTCGCGAGCCGGCTCGCGACCGCGGGGATGAATTCAACACGGTTCCAGCGTAACGGCCAACCATGCGCAGTCGACATCGCCCCGAGCCGCTCGAGCGTCGTGAAAAAAGTTTCAAGCCATCAGCGCAATCGCCTGAAGGAGCGAACCAGCGAGGCGAGGGCCTACCGGCCACGTACCAACGTCCTCGCGGGATCGAGAAGTTGCGTTGCATCAACCACGACGCTGTGGATGATCTGGAATGCGACCGCGACTGATCGCAGACCATCACTATCTACATGACCACTCGAACAATGTCGACGATTCGCGCCTCGGGCTGAAGTCCCAGCGTCGCGCACGCCGCTGGCGACGTGGTGCCGTACTCTCGCACCTTCCAACCGACCAGCCCGAAATGCTTGAGTAACTGCAGGATTTTCCGGTGTGCGGTCTCGGGCGTCATGCAGGGGTGTGCGGTAAAGGCCGCCAGGGCCGCCCGCTGAAATTGGGCGGAACGAGAGTTCTGCACGCGTCCATTGAACGTGGCCAGTCCCAGTTCACCGCACACGTCAGCATTGCGCGACGGTGGGAAGCCGGCCAACGATCCGTTGGAGAGAAGACATAGTGTTCCGTGGGGGTCAGAGCTTGCCGGGACCGACCGCCAGTGCATAAGCGCACCACAGGCGGCTAATGGATCACTGGAGTACGCAATCACATCAATGTTGGTGTGGAGCGACACTTTCTCGTAGCAGCTCAACGTCGTGACATTTCGGACCGGTGATCGTAGAAAGGTAATGGCTGACGCGGTTCCCGCCACGACCAGCACTCCCGCCAGCGAAATCAACGTCACCCGACGCCTCATGGTTCTGGGCGACCGGCCCATCGCCCCACTGTCCGCCAACTGCGGACGCCGTTGGCGGTGCTTCCTCGTCGACAGCGCACGAGTGACCAACGGAGCCGCCCCCCGACCCGCTCGTGCGAGGACCGCCCGAGGACGAGCCATGATCCCACGATCAGTCGGCGACGCCAGTATCTCGCCGAGTAAGTGGCGAGCGAAGTCCGAGTCAACGGACTGGCCCTCGCCCACCGTTACCGGATTCAACTCTTGAATCAACGCTTCAACGTTCGTCGCCATTACGGTGTCCCTTCCGTTGCTAGTGGAGTGACCAGTGATGTGCTGGTATCTGCTGGAGTGACCAGTGATGTGCTGGTATCTACCGTTATCTCATGAGCGGACATCGTCTCGTTGACGGCGGCGCGCGCCGCGTTTCGCGCCCGCCGGTAGCGCAACTCGAACGCATTCACACTGCAGCCCAAGACCTTGGCGGCTTCAAGATGAGTAAGTCCATCCCAGAGCACGAGCTGCAAGGCCTCACGATCTACGGGCTTCATGGAAGCCATGGCCGCGAGGGCGAGATCGTATCGACGATCCGACCCTGCTGCGCCGCCGCCCTTCATCGTCGTCTGTTCTTGAAGGACCCGCGTATACAGACGGGTCTGACGTCGCTGGCCCCGCAGCTGATCAGCCACGCAACGGCGGGCAACGCCAAAGAGCCATAGTCGGTCCTCAGGCGAATCGGGCACGTCATCGAAGCGACGCCATGCGACCGTGAAGATCTTGGCTACGACATCGTCGGTTTCGTCTACTGAAACCCTTCGGGTGGCGTACGCCGCGATGTCACGATAGAACGAGGTGTAGAGACGCTCGAAGGCCTCGGCGCGTTCACTGGCTTCACGGCGGCTCACTGACCAACTCTCGACGCTCGATGGCTCACAGTACAACATGGCCGGAAGCGGCGAGAAACCGTCGCCCAGATTTCGAGGGACGGAATTACTGTCATTTTTGGTGCGAGCAAACTCGTGGGTCTTCCACATTGGATCGCACAGTGTGCCGGTCCGAGCCGGTGACCCGACGCAATACTCTGCCGCAATACGCTGGTTTACGCCAGCAGGGTGATGATTGGTGTCCACGGGCTGCCCTCAAAAATCCCTGACTGAGAGTTGCGGCGGTGGCGGCGGCGGCGGCGAAGGACGTCGCTCACCTAGTCCAGGTCGCTTCGAAACTGTTCGGGCTCTAGAAATCCGGGTGTCCCAGTAAAAAACAGGGAGAACGTGGACGGTTTCAAGGGGAAAGATGGTGCCAGTAGAGAGGCAATGGGGGGCACGGTGTTGGCTCAGACTCATTCGGTATCGAAAACAAGCGTTTCCAACGGACTTTCACACGCCGTTCACAACTTAGGACCAGAGACTTGGTGTTGTTCGAGATCATCTTGAACGAAGGCAACGAAGGGAACACAATGTTCCGCAATAAGACGAAAGCGTTGGGACGAGTTGGGGTAGCAACGGTGCTCAGCATGGGATTGGTAGTAAGTGCCGTGAGCGTCGCCTCGGCGGTCGGAACAAAGGCCAACACCATCACCGCCAGCACGCCGCCCGCGGCCGGGAGCGTGCACGGCTCCTACACGCCCAGTGCGACGGCGACCTCTGGTGACAAAGTCGCAATTACCCTTGACGCCGCCTCGTCGGGCTGTTCACTCTCGGGGGGCAAGGTCAGCTTCACCGCGGCCAGCACCTGCCTTGTGGACTTTAACGACGTCGGGAACAGCTCCTTCGCCGCCGCCAGCAAGGTCCAACAGAGCATCAAGTTGTACTCGTCCAACACCATCACCGCCAGCACGCCGCCCGCGGCCGGGACCATTGACGGCTCGTACTCATCAAGTGCGTCAGCGACCTCTGGCGACAAGGTGGTCATTTCCCTCGCCAGCGCCTCAACGGGCTGTTCGATCAACGACAAAGTGGTGACCTTCACCACCAACGGCGTGTGCCTCGTGGACTTCAATGACGCAGGTAATGGCGCCTTTGCGCAAGCAAATCAAGTTCAACAGATGATCACAGTGGGCACCGGGAATCCGAAGACCCAGGCCGCACTCACCCTGACTAGCACCAATAGCATCGTGGGCAACACCCTGGCGCTCACCTCACAGGGCGGTTCAGGCACGGGTGCGCTTAGTTACGTCGTGACGAGCGTCGGCACCGCTGGCTGCTCCCTCTCCGGAACTACGCTCAGCGCGACCAGGGCGGGAACGTGCACGGTCACGGTCACCAAAGCAGCGGACGCCACCAACGCAGTCGCCCACTCCCCGGCCACGACGGTGACATTCACGGGGCGTAGCGCCACCGCAGTGAAAGCGATCAGAACGGGATCAGCGGTATGGACTGGTAAGTCAGTGATCACCACCATTATTGGAAGGAACTTCTACGGCCGGCCGCGGATCACCAGCAACGTTGGTGGTACGAGGGTTGGTGTGCTTCACGACAGTGGGAACACCCTCACGATTCGTGTGACGGTGGCTAAGGGCACTCCTCGAGGCGTCCACACCTTCATCATCGTGTTCGCTCGTGAACAGAGGACTACGGCGAAGTACAACCAGCGCTAACGAACATCTTCATTGAGGATTCGCACCCTGCAGACGGCCGTTGCTGATCGTGGCCCTCGGGGACCAATTCATCGACATAGCGCTCGCGCGCCAGTGAGGTGTGGAGTTGGGTGGGTGGTGTTCACCGTAGCGTCGGTTCGTGGTACCCATCCCCTGCTCGCGCAATGAGCACCGGGACGCGACCACAGAACCGACCCTAGGACTTCCCTATCTGCCTTCGCGCGGTGAGCGTGAGCAGGGGGTGTGAATTCTCGGACCGTCAGTCTCGAGGACGTCACTCTTGGTGGACTTCTAGCGGAGGGCTTTCAGCCCTTCCAAGGACCTCAACCAGCTTCTGCGAGATGACCAAACGGTCACACTTGAGAGCCAAACGACGCGTTGCCAATCGGGTCTTCAAGGACGAAGCTAGTTTTTCGAGGTTGTGGGTCACCACGAGTTTCGTCGACACGAAACTCGTGACGCTCTAAGCCCTGGACCCGAGCTCGTCGTGAAATCATCAGACCCCACGATCGCTCGACGATCACAGTGCAATTACGGACGAACGAAAGCGAAGTGCCTTCGCTCACTCGGGGCACACTGTGTTCACCTTGGCGAAGCACTACTTCCGATCCGCCCCCGGTACGCGCGGCTCCTGAGAGTGCTATTTAATCTCAGATCGCGCGGACGTTCTGCGCTTCTTCGCCCTTCTTGCCAGGCACAGCGTCGAACTCGACGCGCTGGCCCTCTTCGAGGCTCTTGTAGCCGTCGCCTTGGATGTTGGAGAAATGTACGAAAACGTCATCACCTTGCTCACGCGAGATGAAGCCGAATCCCTTTTCCGCATTGAAAAACTTCACTGTTCCTTGTGCCACTAATACTCAATTCTCAGGACGACAGACCGACCAGTTCGGTCTGCTCGCTATAAGAAACTGTACTCGCCGGTGTTGGAAGTGCCATCGGTTGGCTCAGGTGGCACCCCCAAATCCTTTGTTTGGCTCAGAACTCGCGACACGTGACGCCATCACACTCGATCGACGCCTACGCCGCGACCTGGTGTACGGACTCATTCGCGGGCGGTGCGACGAGGCTCGTCGAGCTCGACACACGCCAGGCACAACGTTGAAAATCTGACTACGAATGGCGAACGTGATGGACCATGTAGAACCAATCCTGGTCCCCTGACCTAGGGAAATACGGCATGAAAGTCTGCGCTGGGGCGAGAATCGAGCGCCGAGAGACTTGCCTGTGTTGGCAGTGGAAGTGATGAGACCATGTTCGCACCCAACCGAAGAGCCATCCACTTAGGCGAGGGTGTCGACCGATCTTGGGGCCGACCCACTTTGTTCTCGCCAGCGATAAACCTGTTGCGGGATCGCGATGCTGCCACATGATTCGATAATGAACCAAAGACGATGACTTCTTGCGCGATCCCACGGAAAATATTTAATTTCGTGGATTAGTTCTTGGCTTTGGACCTGTTCAGGGTCACGGCGGCGCGAACGAGAGCCGTCAACGCCTTCTCGTCTATCTTCTCGCCCTCGTGGAAGTCGATGGCACGCCTTGTGTTCCCGTCAAGACTGGAGTTGAAGAGGCTCGAGGGATCCTTCAGCGCCGCCCCCTTGGCGAAAGTCATCTTCACGACGTTCTTGTACGTCTCGCCCGTGCAGATCATTCCGTCGAGGTACCACACCGGAACCCCTCTCCACTTCCACTCCTCGACGACCTCGGGATCGGCTTCCTTGACCACGGCACGCAGCCGACTGAGCATTTCGCCCCGCCAGTCGCCCAGCTCCTTGATTCTCGCGTCTATCAGTTGCGACGGAGACTTGCTCTTCTGCGGCCCGCTCATTTCCATGCCCGTTTCTCTTCCTTGGTCCCGAGGTTTTGATAAATCGAGGTCGTCCCCACCATGCCAAAATTCTACCTAGGGCTTGGACAAACCGGCCCTATGCGCATCCTGCACGCCGTTGAGTGGCAGCCTCCGATAGGTATCGATTCGCTGAAACATGCCGGTTCGATGGCACCGCAAACGAATCGGCTGTTCAAGGGTGTGAACATGACCATTTGCCTTGCCGAGCAACTGGATGCCAAAAGTCCTTCAATACTAGGGACAACGTTGGAAAGCCGACAACGTGATGGACCACATGACCTTTCGCCGGACTCTCCCCCAACGCTCGGCGCCGATGCTCAGACGTGACGATCAAGTCGCGCCGGTCACGACCTTAAGTTCAGCGAAGAGCTCGCGGATGAGTTGCGGGAGATCTTGCGGGCTCGTCTCATTGATCCAGCGCTCGAACGCAATCTTCAGAACTGCAATTCCCGCTTCAGCGCTCAGGCTCGCGCCGGGGTCGCTGACGCCGCGTTTTCGCAGTGCGTCAGCCATCGCTGAGGCGAGTGACGCGAGCTTGATGAGCTCGCGTTCCTGAAGTTCGGCGTTCGCGGCGATCACGCTCTGACGCAGTAGGGCGCCTTCGCGCCCCTCCTGGAAGACCGCCCCGGCCGCCTCGATGGCCGTACCAATCACGGTGATCGGTGCCTCGGAATCAGGGGCACCGGCCACGGTACTCACGAGGAGCTCTTGCAGCGCAGCCGCTCCCCAGAACAGAACCTCACGCTTGTCGGCAAAATAACGAAAAAATGTTCGCTCCGTAAGGCCCGCCAACTTGGCAATCTCGGCCACCGTCGTCTGCTCGAAACCGCGCTCGACATACAGCTCTAGCGCTGCTTGCAACAGTCGACCGCGCGCGTTTGGCTCCCATCGACTCATTCCTTGATGGTAGTTGATGACAGCGAGTGACATGCTGTGCTAACGTCATGTCAGCGAATGACATCGCTCTCTTCTCGTCCAAACACATGGGCAATAGGAGTTATCACTTGGAGGTCTTATGCGCGTTTTCGTTACTGGTGCGTCCGGTTGGATCGGCTCCGCCGTCGTACCTGAACTTATTAGTGCTGGTCATCAGGTCATGGGGCTTGCCCGCTCCGATGAATCGGCCGCCGCCCTCGTCGCCGCCGGCGTAGAGGTGCGTCGGGGCACGCTCGACGACCTCGAAACCCTGCACAGCATCGCAAGCACGTCAGACGGCGTCATCCACCTCGCCTTTAAGCACGATCTCGCCTTCACGGGCGACTTCCTGGGCGCGGCCAACGCTGATCGTCGCGCCGTCGAGACCTTCGGTGACGCGCTGGCGGGTACTGATCGACCATTGGTGATCGCGTCGGGGACTCTCGGGGTCGCGCCGGGCCGGGTGGCGACCGAGCTCGATGGACACGACGACGATCCGGCGGTGGCCGCTTTCGGCGAAGGTCCTCTTGCTCGACGTGCCACCGCTGAGTTCGCGCTGTCCCTCGCTTCGCGCGCAGTGCGCTCGTCGGTCATGCGACTCCCTCCGACGAATCACGGCGACGGCGATCACGGCTTCGTCGCGACGTTGGTGGCCATCGCCCGCGACAAGGGCATCTCTGGCTACATCGGCGACGGATCTAACCGTTGGCCCGCCGTGCACCGACTCGATTCCGCACGCCTGTTCCGCCTGGCAGTCGAGCAGGCGCCTGCGGGATCAACGTTGCACGCGGTCGCCGACCAAGGCGTACCGATCCGCGACATCGCCGAGGTCATCGGCCGGCATCTGAACCTGCCCGTGGTCTCCATCGCCCCCGAGGACGCGGGCGAGCATTTCACGTGGCTCGCGCACTTCCTCGCGTCCGACAGCCCGGCCTCGAGCGTGTTGACCCAGGAGTTCCTGGACTGGCACCCGGTGCAACCGGGACTCATTGACGACCTCGACGAAGGCCACTACTTCAACGGCTAAAAGAACATCGACCTTTTGCGACCCGAGGAAAGGCTAAGGCCCGACGTCTCGTCGTCTACTCCTCCAACCTCATGCAGTCGAGCCGCCGTACGCGTAGCGCGACGGCTCGACTGCATCACAGGACTCAACTTGGTGGACCTCAGCGGACAACTTTCCGACCTTCCTCAGCTGTCGGCATTGCTGGTCGAATCAATCTCACTGACCCATGTACCGGGCACACTGACAGCTGATTCGGGGACAGACCCCAACATTGTGATTAAGGCCCGTTGATGCTACGCCCTGATGCCCGGTCAGTCTTCGAGAAGAGCAGAAAAATCACGCTTGGTTTTGCGATACCAACCCATTCCTGCAATGGGATTCTTCCACCGACCCTTCATCTCCTTCAAGGCGCCTTGGTGCGTTTCATCACCCCCTGCGACCATCTCTTTTAGATGGCTGTCTTGGGCTTTNNCATGTCATTGTTTTCATAGGTCGTGCTTCCTTTCGTAGTCGTCGTCAGTCAACAAGGACGAATTGCAACGACTGAGCAATCGAGTCACAACGCTTCACGGTGCCCACCGCGCAGGCCATGACGACGATCGCCGCACGGCTTAGCTCGACTGCTGGATGCGGACGAAGTTGCCCGAGGGGTCGCGCAACGCGCAACCGCGCACTCCCCAGGGCTGGTCCGCGGGCTCCTGAAGCACCTCGGCTCCCGACGCTCGAACCTTCTCGAGCGCGGCGTCAGCATCGTGGACAGGGATGAACATTGCGGAGACGGAGACCGGCATGCGATGATCCTAGATGTACCGACCCGTCGCGTGCTTCTCTGATCCTGCTTTATGGGCTCTTCGGATTTCAGCGGGGTGCAGCGGTCGCGATAGTAAGCACCCGACGCTAGGTAAGTCGGAATCTGCCCCCACTGAACCGATGGACTGGTATACCTGCGGTAAAGCCCAACTGACTAACGGGACTATCCCTGAAGGATC
>PLKM01000014.1 GCA_003141095.1 Acidimicrobiaceae bacterium
GCATGGTCGATGTGAGCGCCAAGGCCGAGACCTTGCGCGAGGCCGAAGCCGAGGCTGTGCTGTGGGTGGGCACGGCGGTGATGAAAAAAATCCGCAGCGGCGACACGCCCAAGGGCAACATTTTTGAGACGGCGCGCATTGCCGGAATCATGGGGGCCAAGCGCACCTCGGATCTGATTCCGCTCTGCCATCCGCTGCGTCTGACCCATGCGTCGGTTGACATGGAAGTGCTGGATGACCGCATTGTGATCCGCTCCAAGGTGAAAACCCTCGGTAATACCGGGGTCGAGATGGAGGCGCTGACGGCTTGCGCGTTCGCCGCCCTTAGCGTCATGAATTCGCTGGTCGAAGAGGACCCGCATTCACGGATGGAAGATCTTGTCCTGCTTCGAAAGAGCGGGGGCAAGTCTGGCGAGTGGGGTCGCTCGGTGGACGGCGCCCGTTAGGACATGTTGATCGCGTGGAGTGATCACTCGGTGCTCCGTTGGTGCTCGGCCACGCACTTACCGTCCTGAGGGTTCGTAGTGACGAGGGTGCTTTCGCTGGTCTGACCTCAGCGCCAAATTGTCCGTCATCGGCAACGCTGACCGGTCCACTGAAGGTGAGTTCAATTCCGTCGCCTGCGCCAAGTAAATCTGTAATGCATTTCGCCGTGCGGGAATAGTAGAGGTGAACGGGTCGTCCGATTCAACTACTGAAATAGGAACTGCGAAACCCGCAGGGAGGAACCAATGGTTTCGAATTTCATCAGATTTAAAATCTCCAACGTCCTTGGTCAGAAGGCAGAACCAATGGCGAGGCGTCGCGGCGCAGGTCCGCGGGAGTTCTCCGACCACTGCCTCGGCCGTCGTCGTGCAGGGCAAAGCTCGCACGACCTTTACTATGACTTCAATGCCAGTTGACACCCCATCCGGTGAGCCGCCCAAACGGGTGGCCGTAGGGCGAAGGGTATTCATCGGCATTGCGGCCATCGGCGCGCTCGGGGTCGCCTTCGGGGCTGATGTGCAGAGCTTCTTCGGCAACGCCGTCGGGTCCGGTCTCGGTGGTCTTCTGCCCGGCGGCGATCGGTTTCGGATCTACTCGATCACTGGCGCGTATCCCCAAATCAGCCGTAGGAAGTACCGCCTCGAGGTCAGCGGGCTGGTGGAACGCCCCGCGACCTTTACGATGGCCGACCTCGAAGCCATGCCCGCCACGTCGTTCGTGAAGACCTTCCAGTGCGTCACCGGATGGAAGGTCCCCGACGTCCACTGGGAAGGTGTCAAGTTGTCCGATATTTTGGAAACCGTCGGAGTGAGGCCCAGCGCCGTCGCTGTGACCTTCGAATCGTACGACCGCGCCGATACCGAGAGCCTCACGATCGACCAGGCTCATTTGGCGGACGTGATCGTGGCGTATCGGATGCTCGGAGCGCCGGTGACCACCGAGCACGGCGGGCCGGTGCGTCTCTACGTCGCTCCGATGTTCGGCTACAAGTCGCTGAAGTGGCTTTCGGCGATTCGTGTCGTGGACAAGGTCGAGCCCGGGTACTGGGAGATGAACGGGTACCCGGTCAACGGTTGGCTCGATGGCACGACGGGCGCGACCAATCCAGACCCCAGGCTGACCTGACGACGATGACCCAGACCCAAGTTGACGCCGTGGGAGCACTCGGATTGCTACGCTTTGATCGCGTCCAGCGCTGCGCGCACTGGGTCAATGCCGCCCTCTTCGGCGTTCTTATGGCCACCGCCATCCCGCTGTACTTCGGCTCCTTCTTCGGAGTTGTGCTCGAGCGTCACGTCGTTGCCCAGGTTCATCTCTGGAGCGGACTCGCGCTGCCAGTTCCGCTCATCGTGTCATTGACTGGACCGTGGGGTCGCCAGATGCGCCGTGACCTCCGGCGAATCAACTACTGGACGCGCGATGAGATTCTCTGGATGAGGTCGCTCGGAAACTCCGGGCTGTCAGTCGACAAGTTCAATCCCGGCCAGAAGCTGAACACCATCTTCGTCGGCGGGGCCATTCTTGTCATGGTGGCTACGGGGTCGATGCTGCAATGGTTCAGATTTTTCCCGGTGCCGTGGCGCACGGGTGCGACGTTCGTTCACGACGTCTTCGCCCTCGCGGTGTTCGGGGTGGTCTTGGGCCACATCGTGATGGCCCTGACGCATCGAGATTCCCTCCGGTCGATTTTCGGGGGCCGGGTGAGCGAGCGGTGGGCCGCCGTGCACGCCCCCGGCTGGTTGCAGGAGCAACGATTGAAGGGTCCTCCCGGATCCGATTAGGGATGCTGGGTTGAACGGTTGCCGCCACGGCTGCCCGGATCGTTTAGCGATTCTCGTAACCCGACTTGAGCGCGGTCAGTTCCGCTAGGTGTTGCTCATCCAGGTTCACGAGACAGTCGGCGAAATCGACAGAGGCGAGCGACCCTCCCTCGTTCACGTCAGCCTCACTTGAGCACGTGGCGCGGCGATAAACGAACCAATCAACTTCACCGACAATGAAACGGCGTTTCGCCGCGTTGTCGAAGAGATCCGGAAACAGTTGGTGTCGAAGAACTCTTATCTGACTGTCCAAGGTCAGAATACGGCGCTCGGCGCATCCCTCCAATCCGATGGTTGTTGTTGGTGAACAGGGCAAGACAGTGAAGGACTCCCTCAGCGCAGGCATGGTGAGCCCCGGTTGAGCACCGACCAGGGTCGGTGCTGTGGCGACAACCAATGCCTGCGAGTGGCGACCGAGCAAGAATGCTCCGGTCACCAGCAGTAACGCCACCAGGACCGCTACGGGGAGAAATCGGCGCATCGACCGAGTATGGCACGGCCGCAATATGACCAAGAAGATCAGGGACGTCGTTAGTGCGGCTCGCGAGACAACCTTGTGACGTCACCGGTCCTCCAAGGCGACGGGAGATGACCAAGGCTGACGCTGGCTAGACGGTCGACCGAGAATGGCTGATGACAATGTCCACGGCGTCGGGAATCGTTAGGGCCATGCCGTCTGGTCGCGGCACCGAGGACTCCCAGGTTCGACCTCTGGTCATCCAAATGGTTCTCAGCCCGACCGCGTGGCCACCGGCAATGTCGGCGATTTGAGAATCCCCAATCATCCAGCCGGAGAGGGGAAGAGAGCACCGTCGAGCGGCCTCCTCGAATATTGCGGCGTCGGGTTTTCGAACGCCGACCACTTCGGAGATACAGACTGCATCAAACTCATCGATCAGATTCGTGACCTCAAGCTTCCTCAGTTGCGAGGGTGGACCGTTCGTCACGACTCCAAGCTTGTAGCCGCGTGAGTGCAGTCTCCTTAGGGCTCGCACCACGTCATCGCTCACCGTGTAGCAAGCGGGATACTCGACGTAATATCGAGCGAGCAGAACCTCTACCTCAGACGCGATGCCAAAGAGCTCCTTCGTCTCCTCGAAGAGGATTCTTCTCGGCGTGGAGCCATCCACGTCAATTCGAATGATCGTTGCGAGTGAATCGGGCGCGAGTTGATTCTCCCGGACAAACTCTGTTGCCCAGACTTTGAACGCGGCGTCGCGATCGAGCAGTGTGTTGTCTAGGTCGAAGAGGACGAGCTCATGAGCCATGAGTCGTACGGTACTTGAGAGACGCGCATCCCTCGTCAACGTTGGACTACTCGTCACGTCCGGCAATCGCAATCGTCAGCGTGGCATCAATTTGTGGTCGCCATGAATCGGAACTCTCGAAATGAGCGCCGTTCCAGCCGTGATCACGGCCCGTGAGGACATTTTCGAAGGCATCGTCGATATCGAAGGGCAGAACAATTCCCACCAGAGGCCGCGGCGAAGGAATCACCAGAAAGCATCGGGACACTTCTACCAGTCACCTGACGGGCTCGTCTCTGAATCTCGGCGCCTTCGCCGTACCAATTGCTGCGGTGAGTCCCCTCACCGGACCGCCAGCGATTTGAAGCGCAGTGCGCTCGCGAAGGTGAGTAAGTCCAATCCGGCGAACACGGCGATGGTGAGTGGCACAACGTGCACGCTGAAGATTGAGACCATCAGACTAAGAGCCCCGGGTCCCGCCACTCCGCCAATCATCATGAAGAGAATGAGCCATGAGATCCCGTCGCTGTCGTGGGGACAGAGCATTGAGTACCACATCAATCCCATGGGGAAGATTGAGGCGAGGATGAGCCCCAATAGTGGGTAGGCGTACGGAGCCAGAGGTCTGGCGAAGGCCGCGAGGCAGATGATGATGGCGAGCGCCAGACCGCCGAGGACCAGGATTTTGTCCGAGAGGCGGTGGTAGAGGGGTCCGCCGAGTGAACGCCCGATGGCCATCCCACTCCAGAATCCCGCGGTGACAAAACTGCCGGCCGACTGAGAGAAGCCTTCCCCGTGCAGTTGGGTGGCCATCCAACCGGCGGCGCCGGTTTCGATGGCGACGTAGAGGATGTACGCGACGACGAAGGTGATGAGAATCGGACGTCGTTCAGCTTTCATCGCCGATATCCTGCGTTGCAGCAATTCGGCGTGGAGGGGTGGGGCGTGTACCCCTCCGTTCAACGTTGAGAGGATCAACGCGACGACGCCAATCCCCGCAAATATCAGCGGGAAGTTATTCGGTCGAACCAGGACGATGATCAGCGGACAGATGACGGCGCCCACGCCGTAGCCCGCGTTGCCCACGCTGAGTCGAAAAGCCCGACCCTGCAACGACGTGCGGGCGAGCAGCGTGTTGAGGCTGATGTCCAAACCGCCGAATCCCAGTCCAATGAAAAACACGCTGACGAGGAACAAAGCCCAGCGGTGAGCTAACGACGCCCCGCACGCACCCAGTGCGACGGTCAGTAGCGAAATGACCAGTACCACTCGGCCCTCGAGGCGTTTCATGCCGAGCCAACCCGGCAGTACGCCAAAAAGTGCCCCGACGAAGTAGACGCTCAGCGCGGCGCCGGCGCTCGGCAGTGAAAGGTGAAATCGGTGAGTGAAACTCACCAGCAGTGGCCCGAAGAGCGACGACGTTGCGCCGATGAGAATGAAGATGCCCGTCGTGCTCGCGAATGCGAATGGCAGAAAAGTTACCTCGGTCGCTGGTCTTTCGGATGCCGGAGTCGCGCTGGATTCCACGGGAAATCTCGATTCTAAGAGCGGGGGGACTGGCCGCGGGCCGGTCGTGGTGAAAGCTCCCGTTGCGTACGTAGGTTAGAACGAATGGCGACGGTCATCAAAAGAGAGAGTACGCAGTCGAGCGGCCCCGGGCTGACTCAAGCAGCGTTATTACAATTCGCGTATGGCGAATGCACCCGAAGTACCAGGAGAAAATATCTTGGCAATTGATATTGGCGCAACCAGTATCAAGTTCGCCATGGTTGATTCGAGCGGTCATCTCGGCGAGCCAGTTCGCAGCGTCGCCACCCCGTATCCGTGCTTGCCCGGGCGCCTCATTGAGGTCGTGGCGAAAGAGATCGCGTTGAGCGGATGCTCACGCGTCGGTATTGGGTTTCCCGGCGATCTCGACGATGGTGTCGTGGTGGAGCCCGGTAATCTTTCGCGTCCGGGCGGGATCACCACGGAGATTGATCCGACGATTCACGAAGCGTGGCAAGACTTCGACCTGCAACGAGCCCTGCGAGATGCGTGTCCGCAAGAAGTCCGAGTGGTCAATGACGCGACGCTCGCGGCACTCGGCTACAGCAATGGAACTGGCCGGGAGCTCGTTTTTACCTTGGGCACGGGATTCGGGATTGCTCTCGTCGTTGAGGGTTCGATTGAGAAGATTCGCGATGTTGGCGCGGAGATATTTTTCGAAGGCCAGACTTACGATCAACTGCTGGGAGAGATGTCGCGGTCGCGTGATCAAGTCCGTTGGGGCGAACTGCTGCATCTGGCGGTCGAGAATTTTGCTGAAGAGTTCCACGCTGACACGGTCCATCTCGGCGCTGGGAACGCCCGCCATGTTGATCTCGCGCTGTTTGACGATGCGTCGTATCGAGTTGAAGTGAACGACAACGACGGCACATTGCGCGGCGCCGCAAAGTTATTCGAGCAACTCGAGTCGGGGCACTAGCGGGCGCAACGAAGGACGTTCCGTTAGTCGTGGTTGCAAAGTGCCCAACTACACTGCGGTTAGGTTTTGAGTTCGGCTGTCCGACGAATGAGGATGAATGACCACAATCTTTGAAGAGGAGATCCGCTCGCAGGCTGGCATCCTTCGTCGACGAGTGAATTCTGGCACGGAGCAGGCTCAGCGGGTCGCCGATTCATGGAGCGGCATCATGTACGCGCTCGTTGGCGCTCGCGGTTCATCGGACAACGCAGCCCTCTTCTTCCAGTACCTCGCCGGCAGCGAGTTGGGTCTCCTGGTGGCGCTCGCCACGCCGTCGCTCTACGAAGGCGGGAAGGCGATTGATTTAGCCGGAGCCGGCGTGCTCGTCATCTCGCAGTCGGGTCGTTCGCCGGGCATCGCCGAGGTGCTCGAGCAAGCTCGGCTGCAGCATCGTCCGAATGCGGTCATTACCAACGACATCACTTCGCCGCTCGCGATGAGCTGTGAAACCGTCATTGATCTGGCGGCGGGCCTGGAACGGGCGATCGCCTCGACCAAGACCTTCTCTTCGTCGTGGCACGCCCTGGCCCAGTTAGTGCAAGCCCTTAAGGGGAGCGCGCTTGAGGGTCTCGACACTCTTCCCGATGTCGTCGGTCGTGTTGCCGAGTGGGCATTGTCGACACAACTACCCACTTCACTGCTCAATGCGCCCCGAGGCCTGACCGTGGTCGGGCGAGGACTCGGGTTTGCCAGCGCCTGCGAGATCTCCCTGAAGATTCGAGAAGTTACCGGAATCCGGTCAGAGGCCTACGCCGCGCCCGACTACGCCCACGGGCCCATCGGAGCCGATGGTGAAGATGCCACACTCCTGCTGGTCGTGACCGAGGAGATGACCGATGAGCTCTGTGCACTAATTCTTGACGGATGTCGTCAGACTGGAATGGCGACGGTGGTGTTGAGGCCATCGAGTCGAAGCGCGATGAAGTGCGACGCTGAAATCGTTTTGGACGAAATGCTTCCAAATTGGAGCCTGGGGCTCGCCGAGGTCATTGTCGGTCAGGTCTTGGCGTTGCGGTTGGGTGAGCTTCGCGGTCGTCCCATCGACACGTCCCCGGGGCTGAGCAAAATTACCCTCGGCGTGTAGCTGTAGGTGGCTCGATAACTCCGATCGTCGCTAGGCAGAGATGTTCGCTTTGGTGCTCGGCATCGGGCCGCGCTAAGGAGCCTGCGGAGTTGGGACTCCGCGTCTCGGCCCGTGAGTCTGAGAATTTATTCCGTGAAATTCAACTCAATTGTTAAAATCTCTCAACTTGGGGTGAATTGTGTTAAAAAATCGCATATTGTGACTCGATGGTCACTGTGCTTGTCTTCTCAAGGGCCATACGAGTTGATCTGAAGTAGCAATTGGTAGTGAGTACTTTGAACCGTCGAACCCTCGGGTTCTTTAAAAAAGGAGCTGGACTATGAGAGAAAAGTTTAAAGGGGGTCTCGCCGCTCTGGCTCTCGCCCTCGTCGCAAGTACTTGCGTGCTCGCGCCATCAGTTGCGGGTGCCTCGGGTCAAGTGCCCTTGAACCTCGACAACGAGCAGGGAATGGAATGGGCCTGTTCGTTCAATCCCTTTCTCCCAACGTCGTCGCCGTATTCGGTTGGCGTCACGTATGAGACACTCGATTTCATCGACGCCCTGCAAAATGCCAAAGTGACGCCGTGGCTCGCTTCCGCGGATGCGTGGAGCAACAATGACAAGACGCTCACGTTCACGATTCGCTCCGGAGTGAAGTGGACCGACGGCAAGCCCTTCTCGGCTGCTGACGTGGCCTACACCTTCAACCTGCTCAAGAAGTACCCAGCCCTCGACTCCAACGCAGTCTGGTCGGTGCTTTCGAGCGTGAAGCAAGTGGGTAGTGACAAGGTCGTCTTCAACTTCTCGACCTCGGCAGTGCCGTACTTCTACTACGTCGCGGACCAGGTGCCAATCGTTCCCGAGCACATCTGGAGCAAGATTGCCAACCCCGTGACCGACCCCATCTCCAGTCCGGTTGGTACGGGTGGTTACATCATGTCCAAGTGCACGCCACAGAACATTCAATGGACGTCCAATCCGCACTACTGGCAGCCCGGCTTGGCGCAGGTGAAGACGGTCAACATGCCCGCGTTCTTGTCGAACAACACCGCCAACGAATACTTGGCCACTGGCCAGTCCCAGTACGGCGCTCAGTTCATTCCGAACATCAAGTCGTACTACGTTGACAAGAAGGCCGGCAATAGCTACTGGTTCCCACCGGTCGCCAACGTGTCGCTCTTCCCGAACCTGACCGTCGCGGGCTTGAGTGACGTTGCCGTTCGCCAAGCAATCAGCTACGGCATTGACCGTGCAGCTGTTTCCAAGATTGGCGAGTACGGCTACGAGCCGGCGGCCAGCCAGACCGGCATTGTGGCACCGACGTTCTCGTCGTGGTCGAGCAGTACCGCGATGAAGAGTGCGGGCTCCGGCTACGACCCCGCGAAGGCGAAGGCGCTCTTGAAGGCCGACGGCTACAAGCTGGACAGCAGCGGCGTCTACGCGAAGAATGGCAAGCAGTTGGCGTTCACGGTCATCACCAACGGTGGATACTCCGACTGGATCGCCTCGATGCAGGTCCTGAGCACGCAGTTGGCGAAGATCGGTATCAAGATCACGGTGGACCCGATCGCGAGCAGCAACTTCTACGCCGATGTCTACGCCGGCAAGTTCCAGCTCGCCTACAACGTTGAGACCGGTGGACCCTCGCCGTTCTACGAGTTCCGCCAGTGGCTGTACTCGAAGAACTCGGCGCCCATTGGCCAAGCCGCGGCATCGAACTGGGAGCGTTACAACAGCCCCGCCGTCGACAAGCTGCTCAATCAGTACGGAGCGACGACCAACGTGGCGACCCAGCACTCGATCATGAACCAGTTGCAGACGATCATGGTCCAGCAGGCGCCGGTCATCCCGGTCCTCGAAGAGGTCGACTGGTTCCAGTACAACACCAAGGAGTTCTCGGGATTCCCAACGGCGAAGAACCCCTTCGCGCAGCCAGCTCTGTACAACGAGCCCGACTGGGGCGTTGTTCTGCTGCATCTGAAGCCGCTTAGTTAGAGAACTGCTGGGCTGAGTCGGGAGATGAGATATTTAGTACGCCGTGTGGGCTTCCTGTTAGTTGCACTATGGGCCGCCCTAACGTTGAACTTCCTCATCCCCCGACTCATGCCCGGCAATCCTGCCGAATCGATGATGGCGAAATTCCACGGCCACGTGAACCCCGCCGCCATCAAAGCCCTCGAAGTGGCCTTTGGGATCAATAACCACCAAAGCCTGATCTCCTCGTACTTCGAGTACATCAACAACACGCTGCACGGGAATCTCGGTCTCTCACTCAGTTACTTCCCGATTCCGGTGAGTACGGTGATCATGCGAGCGCTGCCTTGGTCACTCGGCCTCGTGGGGGTGAGCACGATACTGGGCTTCGTCATCGGAACGGCGCTCGGGGCAGTGGCGGCGTGGCGGCGTGGCGGGTTGTTGGACAGCGTGCTGCCGCCCGTCTTCATCGTCATCTCGGCCTTCCCCTATTTTTGGATCGGCCTTCTCTCAGTGTGGTTCTTCGCGCTGACCCTCGGATGGTTCCCCATTCTTGGTGGCTACACCGAGACGGCGACGGTGACGTGGAGTTTCTCCTTCGTGGGCGACATCTTGTGGCACGCGGTACTGCCCGCGTTCACGATTCTGCTCACCTCGATCGGTGGCTGGATTCTCACCATGCGCAACAACATGATCACGGTCGTCGCGGAAGACTACGTGAAGATGGCGCGGGCGAAGGGGCTCAAGCCACGACGAATCCTTTGGCAGTACGCCGGTCGAAACGCCTTGCTGCCCAACCTCACGGGTTTTGCGATGTCGCTCGGTTTCGTCATTTCGGGCGCGATCCTGGTGGAGTACGTCTTCAACTACCCGGGCCTCGGCTTCACCCTGCTGCAGGCGGTGCAGAATGAGGACTACCCGCTGATGCAGTCGCTCTTCCTGCTCATCACCGTCGCCGTGTTGGTCGCGATATTCATCTCTGACATCGCGACCGCTCTCTTGGATCCTCGCACCAGGAGCAGCTCATGAGGTTTCTGTCCTCTCTTGGTGGCGCGCTCGCGAGGGCCTCGAAGTTCATTCGGCGTGACAAGAAGGCCGCCGCCGGATCCATCATCTTGTTCGTGCTTCTGTTGATCACGGCCTTTCCGTCGTGGTTCGCCCCCGACAATCCGTCGGCCGAGATCTACACCCCCGGCGTGGGCCTCTCGTGGTCCCATCTTCTGGGCACCACCTCCTTTGGTCAGGACGTCTTTTCCCAGCTCATCGTGGGAACGCGCCAATCGGTGATGATCGCGCTAATCGTGGGCCTGCTTTCGACGATTCTCTCGGTGGGCATCGGCATCACCGCGGCGTACTCGGGGGGAATGGTCGACGACGCCCTGTCGCTCATTACCGACGTGGTGCTCGTCATTCCGACGTTCCCTCTCATCATCGTGATCACCGCGTACCTCAAGGCCGCCAGCTTCTGGCTCATGGTATTCGTCCTCGTCATCACGGGTTGGTCGTACGGGGCCCGCCAACTCCGGGTCCAGGCGCTGTCGTTGCGCAACCGCGACTACCTCCTCGCGGCGAAGGCGCGCGGTGAGTCCAGTTGGTACGTGATCTGCGTGGAGCTCATTCCGCCCATGACGTCGCTCATCGTCGCCAACTTCCTGAGTTCGGCCCTCTACGCGGTGTTGATGGCGGCGGGCCTGCAGTTCGTCGGGCTCGGCAACATCAACACCGAGTCGTGGGGCACCATGCTCTACTGGGCCCAGAACAACGAGGCGCTTTCGATTGGGCTGCCGCTCTGGGCGCTGGCCCCGGGAGTCGCCATCGCCATTCTGGGCAGCGCCCTGGCCCTGCTGAACTACGCCTTTGACGAAATAGCCAACCCCGCGCTGCGCCCGGTCTCGGCGAGACGTCTGAAGAAGGCCGAAGCGTGAGCCAACCTATCCTGCAACTTCGTGATTTACGGGTCGAGTACGCGACGCCGACGGGCCCCGCCCTGGCGGTGAGCGGTGTGTCGCTCGATCTCGAACAGGGCGAGTTCCTCGCCATCGTTGGCGAGTCGGGCTGCGGCAAGTCCACCCTGCTGTTCGCCATCGCGCAACTCCTCACCTACCCCGCGAGCCTCACCGGCGGTACGGTCGTGTTCGATGGCGTTGACCTCACGTCGCTGTCGCCCGAGGATCTGCGTCTTCATCGCTGGCGTGACATCTCGGTCGTGATGCAGAGTGCGATGAACGCCCTCAATCCCACGCTGACCATCGGCGCGCAGCTCGCCGATGCCTGTCGGGCCCACACGGACTGGGACCACGAGCGCATTGCCGAGCGCTCGGCGGAGGTCTTCTCCATGGTGTCGATCGACCCGGTGCATCTGAAGAGTTATCCGTTCCAGCTCTCGGGCGGCATGCGCCAGCGGGCCATGATCGCCATGGCCCTCTTGTTGGAGCCGAAGCTGGTGATCATGGACGAACCGACGTCGGCCTTGGATGTGGTCGCCCAGCGCTCGCTGATGCGCCAGGTCGAGACCTTGCGCCGCGAACTGGGATTCTCGGTGCTCTTCGTTACCCACGACATGAGCGTCGTTTCGCACTTCTCGGACCGGCTCGCCGTTATGTACGCTGGAGAAGTGGTGGAGCTCGGCGCAACCCGTGAAGTTTTCGACCGGCCCCAGCACCCTTATTCCCAAGGCCTGATGGAGGCCTTCCCCTCGTTGTTCGGTGAGGTTCGCCCGCTCACGGGGATAGCCGGCAACCCCCCGTCGCTGGTGAATTCGCCGCCCGGATGTCTCTTCGCGCCTCGTTGCCCGCACGTCATGGACGAGTGCCGAGAGTGGCGCCCGGAGTTGGTCACCAACGGAACCCACGCCGTTCGATGCCACCTCATCAACAAGGTGTTGCGCACGTGAGCGAGCCCATCCTCAAGGTGCAGAGCCTGTCACGACAGTTCCGGGTCGGTGGATTTCGATCGCGGGGGCAGTTGCACGCCACCGACGAGGTCTCGTTCGAGGTGGCACCCGGCGAGATCGTGGCGCTGGTGGGCGAGTCGGGTTCGGGAAAGTCGACCATCGCGCGCGTTCTCGCGGGACTGTACCCGCCGACGTCGGGTTCGATCGTGTTCGAGAACAAGGTCCTTGGTCGCAAGCCAACCCGCAGCGTCCGCGGGCGTATGCCGATGGTCTTCCAGGATCCCTTCGGTTCCATCAATCCGGTGCTGCGGGTCGGGCACAGCCTGCTTCGATCGCTGAAGTTACACCGACCCGACGTGGCGAAGTCGGAGCGCTTCGCTGAGGCGGTCGCCCTCTTGGAGAAGGTTGGCCTGACGCCCGGGGTCGAGGTCCTCGAGCGCTATCCCCACGAACTCTCGGGTGGCCAGCGCCAGCGACTTGGTTTCGCCCAAGCCCTCGCGTCGCGACCCTCGTTGATTTTGGCCGATGAGCCGGTGTCGATGCTCGACGTTTCGATTCGCATCGGTCTCTTGAACGTCATGAAAGGGCTTCGCGACAACGATGGCGTCTCGCTGCTCTACATCACTCACGATCTGGCGAGTGCCCGTTACGTTGCGGACCGCATGATCGTCCTGTACGCTGGGCGCATCGTCGAAGAGGGCCTCACCGAAGAAGTCATTGGATCGCCGCAGCATCCCTACACGCGCCTGCTCATGTCGACGGCCCCCGATCCGCGCTTGAAGCTCACGGACTACGAGGGCGCCGACGATCTGGGTGAGCCGCCCAAAGTCATCAACCCCGGCCCGGGGTGCCGTTTTGCACCACGGTGTCCCCTGGTCATGGCGCAGTGTCGAACGAGCACGCCGGCCATGGTCGAGCTGTCGCCGACCCACCGAGCGGCCTGTTATGCAGTCGAGAAGAAGTAGTGAATCTGGGACTGGTACCCCAGCCGCGTTCGATTGCGGCCCGGCCCGGGGGCGTCGTGTGGGAGTCGCCGTTACGAATCTCGGTTGAAGACGATTGGCGCGAGATCGTTGAGACCTTCGCCGTTGATCTGAGTGCCTCGATTGGTTGGCGGGTCGAGATCGTGGACGAACAAGCGAAACCCGATATTCAAATCCTGCGGGTTCTTGAGTACCGCGACGAGGACTACCAGATTCGAACCGGCGAGTGCACCACCATAGAGGCGAGCTCTCGGGCGGGCGCCTCCTACGCGCTGACGATGCTGCGCCAAATGGCGCCAGTGGCGCTGTGGTCGAACACCCTTCGAGAACTCGAAAAGATCGAGCTTCCACGATTCGTGATCAATGATGGTCCAAAATTCCGTTGGCGTGGGGTGCACCTCGACGTGGCGCGCCACTTCTGGGACGTGGCGACGGTGTGCCGGCTGATCGATCAACTGGCGGCGCATCGGCTCAATAAGTTGCACCTCCATCTGAACGACGATCAAGGCTGGCGGGTCGAGATTCCCACGTGGCCGCGGCTGAGTGAGGTCGGTTCACGGCGCCGGTCCTCGCCCCTTGGTCACGAGGTCGACGGTCGTGATGACAACATTGCCCACGGTGGCTCTTACAGCGCGAACGATCTCGCCATCATCCGAGAGCACGCGGTCAAACGGTGCGTGCAGATAGTCCCCGAAATCGATCTGCCCGGTCACGCGCAGGCCGTCATCGCCGCGTACGCGCAGTTGGGCAACGTGAGCGAGCCACTCGAGGTCTGGACGCGCTGGGGCATTTCGGATCACGTCCTCAACGTCGGGCCCGAAGCCCTCGATTTCGCCGAAGAGGTGGTCTGCTACGTCGCGAGCCTCTTTCCCGACAGCCCAGTGCATATCGGGGGCGACGAATGTCCGACGACGGAGTGGGAAAGCAGTGCCCTCGCCCGAGCGGTGATGGATGAACACGGCTTCACCGAGGCTCGCCAACTGCAGGGCCTCTTCACGAAGCGCCTGACCGGAGCGCTGCAGCGGGATCATCACGAAGTGATCGCCTGGGACGAGGTACTCGATGCGGACGACTCACCGGGAACCGTGATCATGGCGTGGCGCAGCTCGAGAAAGGGCGTCGAAGCCGCGAGGCGGGGTCGCGACGTCATCATGGCGCCCATGCAGTTCCTCTACTTCGACTGGCTGAACAGCGTGGACGCGGGCGAACCAATCGCGCTGACGCTCGCGCCCCAGGCCACCACCTGGGAGAAGGTCTACGGATTCTCGATATTTCCGCCGGGTCTCGAACCCGACCTTCGCCACCACATTCGTGGAGCGCAGGCTCAACTGTGGAGCGAGTACATCGCGACACGCGACCATCTCGACTACATGGCCTTTCCACGAATCAGCGCCTTCAGTGAGGTGGCGTGGGGAACCAGCACCATGGTGAGCGATTTTCGCAAACGCCTCGCCCTTCATCTCGAGCGCCTCAGCGCGATGGGCGTGGCCTATCGACCACTCGACCCCGCATAATGGTCGGCGATCCCGACACCCTCTCACGACTTCGTCGGTTCCTGCCCACGGCGCCGCCGGACGTCGTTGAGCGTGTGCGGACATTCTCCACGACGCAACTGGTCGTCGTCCTCGAAGGGCTGGATCTCGCCAAGTCCGCGATTGACGAGATTGCCGGGCACTGGGACGGCTTTCGACGCGACGAGGTTTGGATACAACTCTTGGCCGACCTGGTGGTCGTGGTCGAGGAGCAGCGGGGCAATATAGATGCTCCGCTGCTCGTATGGCCGGACATGGAAGAGAGTGGGCCGAGTGGGCGACTGCTGTTCTTCTACCTTTTCGCCCTCTGTCACGACGGGACGAGGGATTTTCTTCGCACGGCGGGTTGCCCCGAGGACGTCATTCATTCGACGTTCAGCGTGCTCCGCCGTCACGCGCAGCTCCATGAACGAAAAATTGGGACCCTCGGCGTCGACGCGGGTTGGTGGATGATGCCGACGCTGCGCGGCGAAATAGTCCACGTGGGCAGTCTGCAGTTTCATCGCGTCACCCTGGGTGTCGGGACCCTCAGCCCTTTCCCGTGGTACGACGACGACCACGTCGCGACGCTCGGGGTGGGATTCCGTCGCGGCGATCCCTCGATCGGCCTCCACATTCCCGAAGGGACCGATCTGTCGCCCGCTGCGTTGGACGCGACGTTGGAGCGTGCCTGCACGGTGCTCGGCGCTATGTGGCCGGTCGATCAGCGTCGGCTCGCGACGTGTCAGACCTGGATGCTCGAGGACCGGCTCAACGGTTATCTCTCCGCGACCAGCAACATCGTGCAGTTCCAACAGAGGTTCAGCATGTTGCCCACCTGGCACGAGGACGACGGCGACGTGCTCGAATTCGTATTTCGCCAAACGGCACCTGTGCTGAACGAACTAAAGCCGACAACCACTGCGCAGCGAGCGGTCCTCGACGTGCTCGCGCACGGCGGACATTGGCGTATCCGTACGGGCTGGCTCGACTTCGATGGAGCGTAAGAGCCCATTTTGACGAGCGAGCGGTGTTGGGCGGTGTGGTCGTTCCCCGGAGGTTTCCCGGTTTTGGGAGCGACCAGCGCTCATACCCGGGCAACCAAGAGCGAGGGCTGCACGGTCGTGTCTTCGTAAGGAGGGGGTAATTTCTGTCAAAATATCTCAACTCGTAGGCCACGAGTGTTAAAAAATCACATAATATGGGGCGATGAACACCAAAACTCGCAGAGCTGACATCGCTGGGCGTTTGCAGGTTGAAGGTGAAGCCGCAATTGTTGAGCTCGCGGCGCTCTACGGGACGTCGGAGATGACAATACGCCGTGACCTCGAACTGTTGGAGTCGGCCGGTTTGGCGCGTCGCACGCGCGGTGGCGCCATTTCAGTCCAGAGTCGTTCGTTCGAACCACCAATCTTGCAGCGCGCAGCGCACATGGCCGAGGACAAGCGACGCATCGGAGTCGCCGCGGCGGCGCTCTTGAGTGAGAACGAGACCGTGGTGTTCGACGTCGGAACGACGATCCACGAAATGGCCAAGGCTGTCAGAGATGATCTCGCCATCACGGTGATTACGAGTTCACTCTTGATCGCCACCGAGCTGAGCACGCGACCGTCGGTGAGGACCATCGTGACCGGTGGGGTCGTGCGCATTGGTGAGATGAGTTTGGTGGGTCCTCGGGCCCAGGCGTCGTTTGATGACCTCAACTGCGACACGGTCTTTCTAGGGGTGGCCGGAATCAGCGACGTCAAGGGTCTCAGCGAGTACAACCTCGATGACGCCTACGTGAAACAGACAGCGATCAACTCGGGCCGACGAGTTGTCGTGTTGGCCGACGCATCGAAGATCGGTCAAATCGCATTCGTGACCGTGGCGCCCATCAGCGTGGTTGATCTGCTCATCACCACCGCCCTGCCTACGAACCCCACCATTCATCGTCTTAAGGATCAAGGTGTCGAAGTGATGCACATCGAACCATTCAACAAGGAGAAGGACTGATGTCCCGATTTCGTACAATCTTTCCCGATGTGGCCAAGCCACTCATCGCCATGGCGCACGTCCCACCGCTTCCGGGCACGCCGCTCTACGACGCCGCCGCTGGCGTGCAGGGTCTCATAGATCACGTGAAGCGTGACACGGAGAAACTTCTCGACGGCGGCTTCGACGCGATACTTTTCTGCAACGAGGGAGACCGGCCCTATCAACTCAACGCTGGTCTCGAGGCTTCGGCGGTGATGGCTCGCGTGGCGGCCGAGTGCCGGCCGGCCGACCGGCCCTTCGGTGTCGACTTTCTGTGGGATGCGCAGTGCGCGCTCGCCATCGCGGTGGGTAGTGGAGCATTCTTCATGCGTGAGGTGATCACCGGCTCGTGGGAGTCGGACATGGGTCCATGGAATCCCGACGCCGCCACGCTGCTGCGCAACCGGCACAACTTCGGACGTGACGATCTGGCCATATTCGCCAACATCACCCCGGAGTTCGCCTCGAGCATCGGTCAGCGCACGCCAGCGCAGATGGCCAAGTCGACGGTGGTGTCGAGCCTCGCGGACGTGATCCTGGTCTCGGGTCCCATGGCGGGCAGCGAGCCCGATGTCAGAACCGTCGCCGAGGTTCGTGAAGCCGTCGACAAATCGGTGCCAGTCCTGTTGAACACCGGCGCGAAGGCCGCGACCATCAAGGAGTTCTTCCGATTCGCCGATGGCTGCATCGTCGGCAGCGACCTGAAGCGCGATGGCTACACGTGGAATGAAGTTGATCCCGAGAGAGTCAAGCGATTCGTCGACGCGGCACGTAGTGCCTGAGTCGGGGCGCCAATTGCTTTTAGGAATTGATCTTGGATCGTCGGGTGTGAAGGCGGTACTGCTCGATCCGAGAAGCGGCATCGTGGCATCGCGGTCCCAGGACGTCGCTCTCCATTGCGATTACCCCGGCTGGGCGGAAGCCAATCCGCTCGATTGGTTCGCGGCGGTGTGCGCGTTGGTCCCACAACTCCTGCGCGCCGCGGGCGTTGCCAACTCGGCAATACGCGGCGTGGCCGTCGCGGGCATGGTGCCCGCGGTGCTGGCGCTGGACGAGAATGGTCGACCACTGCGCCGCGCCATTCTGCAAAACGACGCCCGCGCGACCCAGGAGATACGCGACGTCCGAGAGGCCCTCGGCGGCCTCGATCTCTTGCGCCTCACCGGCTCCGTGCTTTCCCAGCAGTCGGTCGCGCCCACTGCGCTGTGGCTCGCTCGACATGAACCAGACGTATGGTCGGCGACGTCGTCCCTGCAAGGTTCGTACGACTGGTTGGCGCGAACCCTGGGCGCCGAGGCGCACGTGGAACAGAATTGGGCGCTCGAGAGCGGTCTGTACAACATCGACATGTCACCGCTCTCGGCGGTGATTGAGGCCACGGGTATCGCGTGGCCCGAACTTCTCGACGTGAAAGTGTCCGGCGCGCGTGTCGGCGAGGTGAGTCAGAGCGCCGCTCAAGCCACTGGTCTGCGAGCGGGCACCCCGCTGATCGTCGGCGGCGCCGATCACGTGCTGTCGGCGTTCGGCGCCGGCCTCGTGGAGCAGGGTGACTGCCTCGTCAAACTCGGCGGGGCCGGGGACATACTGGCGGTGACCGACCACGTCTTTCTCGATGAGCGCCTGTACCTCGACAGCCACCCGATGCCCGGCAAGTGGTTGCCCAACGGTTGCATGGCGACCAGCGGATCGCTGCTTCGTTGGGAGCAGTCAATCTTCAACGCGGTGCCGCTGAGCGAGTTGGACGACGCGGCAGCGGCGAGCTCGCCGGGGGCGCTGCTCGCGTTGCCCTACTTCTTGGGCGAGAAGACACCGCTGCACGACCCCGACCTTCGAGGTGTGATGATTGGGCTGCACCTCGGCACGACGCGAGGCGACATCCATCGATCGTTCCTCGAGGCGATCGCCTACGGATTCAGGACGCACTTCGACGTCTTCGCGCAGAGTGGACTGACGATCGGACGAACGAGAATCACGAACGGCGGCTCGAAGTCGCGCCTCTGGCGCGAAATATTGGCGGACGTGTTGAACCGCGACCTCATTTCCATCATCGATCACCCCGGCGCCTCCTACGGAGCTGCCGTCCTCGCCGGCATCGGCACCGGGCTCATCAGCGACTGGTCGTACGTGACGGCGGGACTGGAAGAAGGCGAGATTATCTCGCCGAATCAAGAGAACGTCGCGCTCTACGACGAGCGTTACCAGGAGTTCCTTGAACTGACCGAGGCCACCAGATCGATTTCCCACTTACTTGCGAGGAGTTCATAATGACGAGACCAATTGCCTGCGTGACGGGAGCGGGATCGGGCATCGGTGCCGCAATCGCGACGACGCTCGGACATCGTGGCTTTCACGTGGTGGTCACCGACATCGACGTCGCGAGCGCGCAACGGGTCGCCGACGGCATCGAAAGCGCCCAGGCTTTCGCTCTTGACGTGACGAGTCCCGCAGCGTGCGACGAGCTCGTAAGTGGTGTTGTCGGCGAGCACGGTCGTCTGGACGTGTGGGTTTCCAACGCCGGCATCTCCAAGATGCAGCGCTTTGTCGATATCTCTCCGGCGGACCTCGTCCGCAATTTCGAGGTCAACACCTACGGCGTCTTCTACTGTGGCCAGTCCGCCGCTCGCGCCATGATTGCTCTCGGGACGAAGGGTCGCATCATCAACACCGCCTCCATGGCCGCCAAGCAGGGCGGGGTCCCCTTCCTCGCGGACTACGTGGCGAGCAAGTTCGCGGTGCTCGGGCTCACCCAAGCCATGGCTTTCGAGCTCGCTCCCTACGGCATACGGGTGAACAGTGTGTGCCCGGGTTTCGTCGCGACCCCAATGCAGACGCGCGAACTCGCCTGGGAAGCCGAACTACGCGGCAGTGATCCCGAGAGCGTGAGGCAGTCGTGGATCAACGACACCCCGCTCGCTCGTCTCGAGACACCCGACGACGTGGCGAAGGTGGTGGCGTTCCTCGCCTCTGAGGACGCCGACTTCCTTACGGGTGAGTCAATCTCGGTCAACGGTGGCGCGTACATGGATTGAGTTACGGGACTCAGTCGTGGCCGACTTTCTCACGCTCGAACCTCATTCCTTCGAAGACCGCGTCCGTTGAGTGAGGTGACTTCGACGCGAATCGTCAGTGGAGTTGAACAAAGGACAACCGCGGCGGTAACGTCCGAAGCGATGAGCCAAGCGCCGCGGATCGATGTCAACGAGCACCTGGCGCTCGTCCAATCCGGCGTCACGCGTCGCGAACCAACGCCACGGACCATGAAGGGTCTCGTGTGGATTGGAAATGTCGGCGATTCATCGTGAGGGAATGCCGTACGTCAGAGTGTCACTCGATGATCGGTCGACGATGCACGAACTCGACCAGATCCACTGCGACAGTTTCACGGACCCCGTCCCGTTCGCACCGCTGCGAAGGCGGGGATTCGTGGATCGATGTCGTGGCGACCAATTAAGAGGAGAAGGCACACATGCCCATCAACATTGTGATCGGTTCGTATCTCGAGCCCGAACTGATTGAGCGCATTCAATCGTTCGACGATGATCTCGCTGTCTTCTACCGGCCCGATCTGCTGCCCGTACCGCGTTACGCGTGCGACCATTCGGCGCCCGCGAGGCCGTTGTCGCCAGAGCAGCTCGACGAGTGGAGGAGCATATCGGCCCAAGCGGACGTGTTCTTTGACTTCGATTGGCTGGACACGGCTTCGATGGCGCAGCGTTGTCCGAATCTTCAGTGGATACAGGGGACGAGCGCGGGAATCGGTGGTCTCGTGCAACGAACGGGCCTCGACCAGAGTTCGCTGACGTTCACCACCGCCGGGGGGATCCACGCGGTGCCCCTCGCCGAATTCGCCCTCATGGGCGCGCTCTATTTCGTCAAGGGTGTTCCTCAACTTATGAGGTCGAAGCGTGACCATCACTGGGAGCGACACACGACGCGTCAATTGAAGGGAATGCGGGCGCTGGTTGTCGGACTCGGTGGCCTGGGTCGCCAAATCGTGCGCCAAATGGCGGCCCAGGGAGTGGAAGTGTGGGGCCTGGGCCGCTCGGGCCACTCCTACGAAATCGATGGAATGACGAGAGTCTTCGAGCACTCCCAACTTGACGGGCTCCTGCCCGACGTTGACCTGCTGATCCTGTCGTGTCCGCTCACGAAAGAAACCGAAGGCATGATCGGCGCGGCGCAGTTGGATCTGTTGTCGAGCCTCTCGATCGTTATCAACGTCTCGAGAGGTCCGATCATTGACGAGGACGCGCTGTTCAGATCGTTGTCCGAGCGCAGGATCGGTGGCGCCTGCCTGGATGTGTTCGTCGAAGAACCCCTGCCCGAAACGAGTCCGTTGTGGGACCTCGACAACGTCCTTATCTCTCCACATTCGGCGTCGACGGTGCGAACTGAGAATGAGGATTTGGTCGATCTCTTTCTCGAAAACCTTGACCATTGGCGCCGTGGCGAGCCACAGAGGAATCTTTACGATCCGGTTGCCGGCTACTAAACCCAAACCCCGGCGATTCGTGAGCGGCTTCGGCCCCTTGGGCGCCAAGAGTGCGAACGGTGGGCCCACCCGCGCCTCGTCGGAGCGACTGGCCGCGTGGTTCGAGGCTGACAAGCAACGCCCACGTGAAGTCACTTTTGGCAGTGGCGTGGCGGTGACGCTCGTTGGTCCGCCCGAGACCGAAGTAGTGGGTGTCCATCGAGTGGGGTCGCCAACAGGTGACGCAAACCCTGACGTGTCGAGGACGTTGAGGACGCCGAATCAATGGGATTGCCTCGTGTCGCGGGTAATTTTGGGCGGCGCCACCGGACCGAAAGTGACCAGGACTGGCCTTGAGATGGCCTCATCGAGCGTCATTTCTTGAAGGTTCATCGTAATTTCTAAGCAAACTCTAACTTCGCGACCCGATGGAGGATTTTGCGATGGGCCTATCATTGATAGGACGTGGTCAATCAATTAACGAAGGGTTTCGTCGCGGCAATTGTCGCGGTCGCGGGGTTCCTGGCACCGATTTCCCTCGCCGGCGCCAGCACGGCCAAGGTCTCGACGTCAATCGGGTACGACATCAGCTACCCCCAATGCGGCGGCGACTTCCCCACATCCGCTGGATTCGGCGTCATCGGCGTGAATGATGGACATCCGCTTTCGGCCAATCCCTGTCTGGCCAGTGAATTGAAGTGGGCGGAGACGTTGGCCAATGACGCTCCCTCCTTTTACATGAATACCTCGACGCCGGGCCCGGCGTACTCGTCGGGCTGGCCCAGCAGTCAGCAGACCCCCCAGGTCTGCTCCGGGGCGAACTCTCCCGCATGCTCCTACGACTACGGCTGGAATGCGGCGAAGGTGTCGTACGCCAATGCCGTCGCCGCTGAGACCCAGGACGGTGTCACGGCGCCTTCCACCGCGGCCATCTCCGCGCATTGGTGGCTCGACGTTGAGACCGGTAACAGCTGGGAGACCCTCGAGTCGAAGTACGGACCAACTGCGGCGTCGGACACGAATGACCAACAGATGCTGCAGGGTTCGATCGCGTACCTCTCGGGTGTTGGTGTCACCTCGATTGGCATCTATTCGACAGGCTCGCAGTGGAGGACGATCACGGGAAATGCGGGTTCCACGTTCGCCGCGACCCAGGTCTGGATGCCGGGCTACGCGACGTTAAGCGCGGCGCAGTCCGCCTGCCTTCTGGCGTCATTCACGGGCGGGCGGGTGGCCATGATCCAATATCCATTGAACGGGCTCGACGGCGACTTCGTCTGCGGACTGTTGAGCACGCCAACCTCCGCGTCGGTGACGGTCCCCGGAGCAACGACCTTCACCGACCAGCTCGCCGTCACGGGCAACATCGGAACGGTGACCTACGTGCAGACGGGCGGTAGTCCGAACGTGACCGTCTCGAGCACGGGTCTCGTGGCGACGAGCGGCGCCTTGAGTGCGGGCACCTACATCGCCACCGGTACGACGAGCGATACCAATGGCGACCAGGGCACCTTCACCTTCACCCTCAGCGTCGGCACGATCACGCAGGCCTCGCCCACCTCAACCGCCGTGACGGTGCCTGGATCGTCGACCTTCACCGACCAGCTCAACGTCACCGGCGCCGCCGCCTCGACGACGTACGTGATGACGAGCGGCAGTCCGGACCTGACGGTCTCGAGCCCCGGCGTCGTCGCATCAGTTGGCGCTCTGGCGCCGGGCACCTACACGGTCGCGGGCACGACGAGCGATTCGATTGGTGACCAGGGCACCTTCACCTTCACGCTCAGCGTCGGCACGATCACTCAGGCCACGCCCACGTTGTCTTTGGTGACGCCCACTGCATCGTCGAGCTTCAACCACCAGCTCGTTGTGAGCGGCAACATCGGGACGGTGACGTACGTTCAGACAACCGGCACACCGGACTTGACGGTCTCGAGCAGCGGTCTCGTCGCGACGAACGGCGCTCTTCCGACGGGCTCATACGTGGTGAGGGGTACGACGAGTGATCCGGGCGGCGACGTGGGAAAGTTCTTCTACAACCTCGTCGTTGCCGCTCCGACGACCACCACAACCACCACCACAACTCTTCCGACGTCCCCCACCACCACGACGACGATCCCGACGGTCTCGCTTCCTAATGCGTTCGGCGTCGCCGGCCACGCCGTCGCTGGAAGGTCCGTGATCCTCGCCATTTCGGGAGTCGGCTTCTTTGGTCGTCCTCTCGTTACCAGCCATACCGGTACGACTGCACTGGTCACCAGGGACAGCGGCACCTTGCTCGCCTTGAAGGTCACGGTGAAACCTCGATCACGTAACGGCGTCTTCACCTTCAAGATCATCTTGGCGAACGGCAAGTCCTGTCGAGTGAAATACAACCAGAGGTAATCGGTCTGATCGACTTGGCGTGAAGCGCGGACTTTTCTTCACGCTCCAGCCTCTCCGTCGTACGTGTGGCGACGTCGCATCGTCGTACGCTCTCGCACTAGAGGCGACGAGCGGTTCGAGCGTGACAGCCTCCGGGCGTTCTGCGCACCAATTTGGCTCGGTGGATCGGGATGGGTAGGTTGGCATTGGAGAAAGGTTTGCCATGAGTCAAACTATGAATGGACTGGTCGCGGTTGCCATGACGCGCGATGAGGCGCGCGTCTGGGCTACCGGAGTCGAGCGGGGCACGAAGCCCACGAACATCCGCGCACCGAGCGAGATGGAGCGTCATCATCACATTCGCGAAGCCCAGCATCATCCCGGCCACGACATCGACCACGACAGCTCGGCGTTCTACAAGTCGATCACCGAAGCAGTCGGCCCGGCGTCGGCGATTCTGTTGATCGGCCACGGCAAGGGGAAGGCCAACGAGATGCTGCACCTCACGCAGTACTGGGAGCGCAAGCACCCCGACATCGCCCAGAAGGTCGTCGGTGCGATCGACAGCGACCTCGAAGCTCTTTCCCAGGACCAGGTGCTGGCCCTGATTCGTGACTGGTACGAGGAGTACAAGGAGTTCATCTAAGCGTTCCTTCCCGGGTTATTCGTCAAAGCGCGTCGGGCGCCTTGGTTCGCCCTTGCGGGCTGGGGTGGCTTATTGAGCCGCAGGGCGAACGTCCGAGCACGTTGGGGTGGGGTAGTTGGCGAAGTGGGCTCCGCGGGTGCAGAGATTGAGGAACCACGGCTAGTCCACGTTCGCCATTGACTCGATGAAGTTCTGCGAGCACCCGCAGAACCTGATGTCGAGTTCGCGACCGCCCTGAAGCGAGTTGTTGCGGATCGACTTGCTTGGTGCAATCGCTCAGTGGACTTGGATGACCCCTGTTGGATAGGTTGAGAAGGAGAGAGAGGTTTGCCATGAGTGAATCAATGAATGGTTTGGTGGCGGTGGCGATCATGCGCGATGAGGCGCGAGTGTGGGCCACGGGCGTCGAGCGGGGCACGAAGCCCGAAAGCGTCCACGCGCCGAGTGAGAAGGCACGTCACCATCATGTTCGCGAGGCCCAACACCACCACGGGCACGACACCGACCACCAAAGCTCGATCTTCTACGAATCGATCACCGAAGCAGTCGGCCCGGCGTCGGCGATTCTGTTGATCGGCCACGGCAAGGGCAAGGCCAACGAGATGCTGCACCTCACGCAGTACTGGGAGCGCAAGCACCCCGACATCGCCCAGAAGGTCGTCGGTGCGATCGACAGCGACCTCGAAGCTCTTTCCCCGGACCAGGTGCTGGCGTTGGTTCGTAGCTGGTTCGACCAGTACGAAGAGATCGTCTGATAGCAGGAGTTCGTCTGATCCCTCTTCGTGAGTTGACGGCTAGCTGACTGGTGCGCCAACGTCAGAGGGACCGTCACACGCAGCAAGGCCCTCGCGCCCGTGGGCATGCCCGTCGCGGTGTCCGCCATGCACCATTGATCGAGGGACTGCCTTGTTCTTGCGGTCTTCGACACCGTGGTCCAAGAAATCCGGACGACCGGCTATAGGTAGTTCAACGTCCGGCTCGGTGACGAGGGACTCAGTCCGGTGGGAAGGGGTGCACGACTAGGTGGCTCATCAGTTGCGCCAGACTCGCCGTCGCGACGCACACCACGCTGTCCGCGGCGCCGTAGTAGAGGTGCAGGGTGTCGCCGTCATCGCGCAGTAACCAGCCGCAGGGAAAGACGACGTCGGATACGTCACCCGACTGCTCGTAGGGCGCCTGAGGACCGAAGATCCACTCGTTTCCCCTCGCGAGGACCTTGGAGGGGTCGTCGCGATCGAGCAACGCCAATCCGAGGCGATAAATCGACCCCGAGGCGGTCACCCGCACGCCGTGGTAACAGATCAGCCAGCCCTCTTTCGTGAGCAGGGGCGGGGGACCGAGTCCGACCTTGTTGGCATCCCACCAGCCGCCGCGCCGCGCCGGGAGCAACACGCGCGCGTCGCCCCAGTAGTGCAGGTCGGGACTGAACGATAACCAAATGTGAGCGCCCAAGCCCGACGCCGCGGGAACCGGACGGTGAAGGAGGGCCCAACGGCCATCGAAGGTTGTAGGAAAGAGCGCGGCATCCTTGTCCTCAGGCGGCTGGAGGACACCGCAGCGCTCCCACTGAACGAAGTCACGGGTCTTGGCCAGGCACACGAGCGGACCGTACGCCGAGTAACCGACGTAGACGACGTAGTACTCGTCACCGATGCGGGTTATCCTCGGGTCCTCGATCCCCCAGCACTCCTCCGGGTGATCCGGGTCGGGTTCCAATCCCCTGGTCGGGTCGATCTGCCAACCGGTCAGCCCGTCGTCGCTCATCGCCACGGCCAAGGAGGAGAGGCCGGTGCGGTGCTCGACCCGCAGCAGCAGGAGCGTGCGGCCTTCGAACTCGGTAGCCCCGGGGTTGAACACCGCGTTCACCATCTTGGGAAAGTCGGCGGCGCTGAGAATTGGATTTCCCTCGAAGCGCTGGAACAACTCGCGTGCATCGGTTTGCGGACTCATTGGTATCCCTCACTAGAAACTGCTTCACTCCTACACTTTGTCTACTCGTGCGCGTGGATGTGGGCTAGGGTCTTTCGTCCGTACGCGAAGGTTGGGGAGGATACAAGTCAGATCATGGTGATGGTTCCCTATGACGCGCCCCGCGCCAGACGACTGCACGACCGACCGATCGTCGAAGCGGGATCGGTGCCGGGTTACGGCGCGGTCTTCAACGCCGGGCTGCTGTACCACGACGGCACGTACCATCTCTTCGCTCGGGGCGTGCGCGACGGTTACCGTCGCAACGAAGGATCGGGGCCGCGGTTCCTTGACTACATCTCGGACGTCTTGGTGCTGACGTCCAGCGACGGCATCTCCTACGAGTTCCAGTACGTTCTCGCACCCGCCGGCGCGTCGGGGGTGCACTGCTTCGAGGACCCACGAGTGCAGCGGGTGCAGAGTACTGACGGGGAGCGCATCGTCATGACCTACACCTCGCTCCCGCCGCTCGAGAGCGGCCGGCCCTGGCGCATCGGCGCCCACTTACTGTCCTGGGACGGGGCCAGGTTCCATCTCGATGAGGAGACCGGCAGTCTTCTCGGGCCCCACGACGTGGCGAACAAGGACGCCATCGTCTTCACCCTCGCCGATCAGCGCGTGGCGATGATCCATCGCATCCACCCCGATATGCAATTGGCGATCTTTGACGATCTCGATCATCTGTGGCACGCTGGCCCGGACTACTGGGACACCTATATGACCGACCTCGACGCGCACACGCTGATCCGACCGACGCCCGGAGCCCTCGGCATCGGTGCGGGGGCACCTCCGGTGGAGACGGACGCGGGGTTTCTGCTGTTCTTCCACGAGCGCCGCGCCGACGGCGCCTACACCGTGAACCTGGCATTGTTGGACAAGGTCACTGGACAGCTGGTGAGCCGGCTTGATGAGCCACTTCTCGTGCCCGAACTCGATTGGGAGCGTCGGGGTGACATGGAGAACGTCGTGTTCGTCCAGGGCGCTCACCGTGACGGCGACATCGTGTACCTCACGTACGGGGCCGCCGATCGCTGCATCGGCGTCGCGACCGCGCAGATTGGTCACTTGCTCGACGCGCTGCTCGCCGCCGCCTGAGACGTCACTTCGCGCAACCGGAGCATCGTGCCAACGAAAGCCAAGCTCGATTCCGCCCCCTCGTTGCGGTTCACGCCGGTAGCTTCCAGCCCGTCGAAGCCGCCACCGGTAACGGGGTCGAAGACCGCGACGCCGACGTCGTTGTCGCCTAGGAACCACGCCGCCGCACGTTGCACGACCTGCGCCCAGCGAAGGTCGTGCGTATAGGCGAAGGCCCTCGCGCAGGCGTCCGCCATGGCCCATGCTTCGATGGGCTGCTGATCGAACATCGGAGGTGACGCCGACGCGTCGCCGCCGCTGACGGGCGTGAAACTGAAGTGACCGTCGAGCGTCTCTCGCTCGACGAGCCAGCGCAACTGGTGCAGGGCATCCGCTGCCCGAGGCTGATCCCCCATCACGATCGCGACCGAGAGGGATGCTTCGGGGAGTAGCGCGTTGGCGTAACTCAGTCGGGACTCGGGCCACGGCCACGAGTCGTTCGCCCCGGTCAGGTTCAGCCGGAGCGAGGCTTCAACCATCAAATGGCGCGCGCCAGCGTTCGCGGGCTTGGCAGACACCAACTCGACGGCTCCCAAGGCGGCGTAGGCAACGGCGCGAAGGTGGTGCGAACGAAAGGAAGAAGCGTCATCGAAGAGAGCGAGTGCGCGCTCTCTCAGGTCTGTCCACGGGGCCCAAGCGACGGCGGTCCCGAGGCCGAACAGGGCGCGGCCCGTGGCATCGTCGCTCGGGCCATCGTCGGTCCAAGCACCGTCGCCGCTCTGACGTAGGCGGAATCCGGCGCCATCAAGATGGGCACGCTCGAGGAACCCCAGGGCAACGTCGGCCAATCGCAACGCGTCGGGGTCGCTCGACAGCCGAGACGCCAGAGCGAGCAGACGTCCGGCGTCGTCGGTGCAGTAGCCGTTCTCGCGCCGGGGACGACCCAATCGGACGTGCTCGAATATCCCATTGGAGTCCGTCAGCTCGGCGACGTAGCGCAGACTGGGCGGAGGTGCAGTGGACCCGATCACGCCACTTCTCGGCGCGACACGATCTCAGAGATCAAGGATCGATAGGTCGCTCCAACGGTCGGCCACAGCAGGGCGGTCGCCTCACGACGCGCGCATGCCTTCATTGTCTCGGCGAGGCCGGGCTCGTACAGCACCCGTTTGAGGGCGTCGCTCATGGCGAGCACGTCACCCTGGGGCACCAGGAGGCCGGCCCCTCGGGAAAGCAACTCTTGGGCGTGCGGGAACTTCGTCGCCACGACCGGCTGCCCCGATGCCAGAGCCTCGACGAGGACGCCTGAACTCTCCTGATCGAGTGAGTCGTAGGGCAGCAAGACCACGTCCGCACTCCGCACCAGAGCGCGCAGCGACTCCCAATCGCGGTACCCGTCATCGAACTGCACCTTCTCAGCAATGCCCAGGTCCCGGCACTGCTGCTGCAGTCGGTGGCGGTAGCGCTCGCCCTCGGCGGCGAGGACCTTCGGGTGGGTGCGCCCGGCGATGATGTACGTCGGTGGCGAGGAATGATGCTGCAGGAGTGCGATGGCGGATATCGCGTGCTCGATTCCCTTCCCCGGGCCGAGCAGTCCCCACGTGAGGACGCGAGGGTGTTCCACGTCGGCTTGTGTCGATCCGTTGAAGTTCGCGGCTGCGCCGTGGGGCACTATCGCAATCTGAGCGGGATCCGCGTCGTAAATCGAAATCAGGCGGCGACGCGCGTCATTGCTCTGCACGACAATCGCCGCCGCGGCCGCTACCAGCCGATCGAGAATGACTCGCTGGTGCGACGTCGGGTGTGACAGGACCGTGTGCAGCACCACGATGAGGGGCTTACGCACACCGTCAACCAACTTCAGGACGTCCTGACCGTCCAACCCACCGAAGAGCCCGAACTCGTGTTGAAGCACGACAACGTCCGATGATTCGATGGCCGCGAGCGAGCGCGACAGCGAATCACGATCGCCGGCGATCCATTGGGCGACCACCTCGTTGTGTGTTTCGACCTCGGGCTGATCGAGCACCCTGACGATTATGACTCGCCAGTGCGAGCGGGGAGGGGCGATCGCGGCCGATAGATTGCTCGTAAAGGTGGCCAAGCCGCAGGCGGTTGGCGGGTAGGTGCCAACCATTGCCACCGTTCGCGGGTGTTCGATGGCCCGGCTTCCAACGCGTGGACTCGAACCCGTCGACCTGAGTGCCGACACCTTCTCGGTTACTTCGATACTCACGTACTCACGCTAGTGCTGGATGGGCTCCCTGTATAGAGTCGAAGGTCACGCTCCTTCCAGGCCCGCACCGTGGCGAGCTCGATCATGTAACTTTCCATAGTCTGCCTGGTAATACGGTGACAGACGGAGTGCTAGCGTCACGCTTTTTGAACTGCTGACGGCGGCTCGATCAGGTTCTCGCGGGCACTCTGCTCTCGTGTCCACTGGGTCTCGACTCATCGCAAGTCAGTCGAGACTCATTTGACGCGGCGCCGAAACGGGTTTAAGACTGTGGCGTCCGCCAGCGAGTGCCGACGCTTCCATAAGACAAGGATGGTTCGACGTGACTTCAGCGACTGAAGAGTTCCGCAGCGCCCGCGATTTTCTATTGGCGAACCGGGCTGACTACGACACCGCGTACGAGAAGTTCGTCTGGCCCCGACCTGCAGAGTTCAACTTCGCCATTGACTGGTTCGACGCTGCGCTCACCGCCGAGCACCCCGAGCGCGTGGCCCTGCGCATCATCGAGGCCGACGGCGCCGACGCGTCGTACACGTACGCTCAACTGTCGACTCGATCGAACGAGCTTGCGAACTGGCTGCGCGCCCTGGGTGTTGGCCGCGGCACTCGCGTGCTGGTACTGCTTGGCAATCAGGTTGAGCTATGGGAGACGTTCCTCGCGGTGATGAAGCTCGGCGCGGTCCTCATACCGGCGACCACGATGCTGACACCGGCTGACCTTCGTGACCGCGTGGACCGGGCCGGAGCGGCCGCCGTGATCGCACGATCCGACGTCACGACGCACTTCGACGATGTCCCGGGTTCGTTCCTACGCGTCGCGGTCGGCGCCTCTGTTGAAGGCTGGCATAGGTACGCGGACTCGTGTGAGGGTGCCCCTTCGTTCGTTGCCGATGGACCCACCTTTGCGGATGATCCACTCCTCGTCTACTTCACCTCGGGCACCACGGCGCTGCCCAAGATTGTCGAGCACACGCAGACCAGTTATCCGATTGGGCATCTCTCGACGATGTTCTGGATCGGTCTTCAACCCGGTGACGTGCACCTCAATGTCTCCAGTCCCGGTTGGGCGAAGCACGCGTGGTCGTGCGTCTTCGCCCCATGGATTGCCGGTGCCACAATCTGCCTCTTCAACTACGAACGCTTCGACGCGGTCGCGATGCTCGACGTCCTTCGCGACGCTCAAGTGACCACGTTCTGCGCGCCGCCGACGGTATGGCGAACGCTGATTCAGCAGGACCTTGCCAAGTGGTCATTGTCGCTGCGCGAAGCGTTGAGCGCGGGCGAGCCCCTCAATCCTGAAGTGATCGATCACGTGAGGCGCGAATGGGGATTGATTATTCGCGACGGGTACGGTCAGACCGAGACCACCCTGCTCGTCGGCAACTCACCGGGTCAGCCCCTGAAGGCCGGTTCCATGGGCCGCCAGCTACCAGGCTTTCGTATCGATCTCGTCGATCCCCTCACCGGCGACGTCGCCGACGACGGCGAAATCTGCGTGCGAAGTGACGAGGACCGTCCGGTTGGTCTGATGGTTGGTTATCAGATGGGATCCGCTTCGAGCGTTGAGTTGAATGAGCGCGCCTTTGAGGGCGGGCGCTACCACACGGGCGACGTTGCGAATCGCGACGCCGACGGCTTCATCACGTTCATCGGTCGAACCGATGACGTCTTCAAGTCCAGTGACTATCGAATCAGCCCCTTTGAGTTGGAGAGCATTTTGATCGAGCATCCCGCGGTGGCCGAGGCCGCGGTTGTGCCGGCACCGGATGAAAGGCGCTTGAGCGTGCCCAAGGCCTACGTGGTGCTCGTCGCCGGGCAAGAGCCGAGCAAGGAGTTGGCTGGCGAGATCCTTGCCCACTGCCGCGAGAACTCCGCCCCGTACAAGCGAATTCGACGACTTGAATTCGCCGATCTTCCCAAGACAATCAGCGGGAAGATTCGTCGGGTCGAGTTGCGCAACATTGAACTGGAGCACGGTGAGATTCGACCGGACGGCGAATATCGAGAAGAGGATTTCGCTTAGGTAACTCTGTTCACGTGTGCATGATTCTGCGATGCCGGGTTCGCGTAGGAGCGCTTTCGATGAAGATGGATGCCAATGGTCGGTGTCGTCACCGCCGGATTGGTCAGTGATGAAGCGGGGGATTTCTGGAGCGACCAGCGCAAAAGTTCAGCGCAGGTTCGAGCCAGGGGCCGGACCCATTGGACCTGTCACCACGCACGGGCTGTGAGAAGAATGTTGGTGTCGTCGTGTCGAGTCTGACCCGTGCACTGGCTGGGAAGTGCCCTTGAGCCGATCTGTCGATCACGCCGATCGCATGGTTGCAGCGGACGTTGGAATCGAAGCGGTACTCAGAAAGTGACCGGGGCCCAATGGTGGCCACCGTCGAAGGTCATGATCATGGTGCTGGCTCCCTTGGACGACCGTACGAGACCGACTCCCTGGGTGGCGCTCGTGAATCCGAGGAAGAAGAGCTGACCCCGGTAGACGTTGGTCCAGTGGGTACCTCCGTCGAAGCTGGCCGTCAGATCCTTGCTGTCTCCAACGTCACCACTGACGACGATGACTCGCGGCGTCGGTGAAGCGAGGAGACCGTAGAAGAAGCCTTCAACTGGCCGAAGTTCGGGACCGGCTCTGAAGGTTCTTCCACCGTCGGTGGAGAAGTAGAGCCAACTGGACCCGACGGTCGCTCCGCGAGGAGCAGATTTCGACAGTGGTGAGGCGAAGCCACCCATCTCGCACACCGCAACGAGATTGTTGGTCGTGGAGGCCGCGGGGACGGCGAGACTGTCGCCGACTGAGGCACACGGAGGGGTCCAAGCTACCCACTGGCCAGTGCTGGTGAGTCGGGCACTGCCGGAAGTGCCGCGATCATTGCCCTCGACTAACCACGCACTCGATCCTTCAATGACGATCGCACCTTCCAGTTGCCCCCCTCCAGCGGGGACGCCCAAGCCCACCGCATTGGATGCACGCCACTGATCCTCTCCAACCGGCGAACTCTCCACGGTGACCGTGAACGTCTTGTTCTGCGCCATCATGAAGACAGTGCTGGCGTTGGCTTCGAGGTCGAGGATGGTGCCTTGCGTGCTCACCCACGGGAGAGGTTGCTTGCGCCAGGTGAGGCCACCGTCGTGGGTCGACCACAAGATCGCCTCGGCGCCAATGTAGGAGGCGTCTGACTGATGGATTGTGACCGCAAGCGATCCGTAGATCCAGCCGTCTCGCGCGTTGGCGAATCGAATCTTCAATCCGCCACCGCCGTACAGCGCGGCGAGGGTGCCGCCGACCTTGCGGTCGGCGGCATTGAGCAGCGACGCCGGCAGCGACTCGGTGGACCAGGTTCGGCCCTCGTTGGTCGTCTTGCGAAGCGCCAGACAAGTGCTGTTGCGCGCGCACGGTGCGCTCCCCAACGTCCATCCGGTGTCCAACGAAACGAAGGTGACCGACGCCGGATCAAACTGCGTCACGACCGAGTTCGAAGGAAGAGTGGTTCCCACGGAAACCGAAACCTGTGACACGCTGGCTCTCCCGGCGAAGAACGCCCCGACGCCCACGGCGACGAGAATGACAAGAACGTGACGACTCCGCATGCCGTTACGATACTTCTGTCTCCTCGACAGCAGGGCCCGTCAAAATGGAGTGGTGCACCCGGTCGGCCCGACATGACGGGCCGCTACTCAGCACCGGTTTGGTGGGAAATCACAAAGTGAGTAGTGATGACGCCATCGCGGCGATCTCCTTGTAGTGCCGTGCGCGAGGAGTGGACGAACGCCACGCCAGTTCGATGCGGCGGCTGGGCTTGCCCGCGAGCGGGCGCACCATGACGCCGTTGCCGGGTCGCGCCTCGACGCTCGCAGCCATTGCCGGCAAGAGGGTGACGCCGATTCCCGCGGCGACCATTTGCACCAAGGTCGGCAGACTCGTCGCGCGCAGGTCGGTAGTGGTGGCGTGTATCTCCTTGCACAGCGAGAGAGTCTGGTCTCGAAGACAGTGTCCGTCGTTGAGCAACAGGACTTCGAGCTTGGCGAACTCCTTAAGAGAGATCTCGCCAGTGCCGCTCGCGAGGGCGTGATTCTGGCTAAAGGCGACGAGTAGCGGGTCGTCACCCACGTGCGCGACACTGAGAGTCTCGCTACCGAGAGGAGCTGCACACAGGGCGAGATCCACTTCACCTGATCGCAGTGCCGCAATCAGGAGTTCGGTCTGCAACTCTTCGATGAAGAGTTCAATGCCAGGCAAACGCTGCAGAATGAGTGGGACGAAGCTGCCTAGGAGATAGGGCGCGATGGTGGGAATGACGCCCACAACAAGTGGTCCGCGCAGCATGGCGTCGTCGGTGCTCGCAATCTCGATGAGTTCGTCAACCGACGTCAGGACCATGCGCGCGCGTGGCAGTAGTGCGGCTCCGGCTGGCGTGACACGCACGTCGCGCGGAAGTCGTTCGACCAACTGCACGCCGAGGCGGGACTCGAGTTCGCGCAACTGAGCGGAGAGTGCGGGCTGGGAGACCGAACAGACGTCGGCGGCCCGGGAAAAACTTCGTTCATCAGCCACAGCTACGAAGTAGGCCAGTTGTTGCAGCGTGGGTCTACTCATAGTTTTAAACTATACATAGGATAATTATAAAGTTTTTGCTTATTAGGGTGAATGCCACCATGATGGAGATCTGGTCCGGATTGGTCCATCAAGGAGGGCACCATGAGCGAAGAATTCCCGTTAACTACCGAGTCGGGCGCACCCGTCGACGACAATCAGCACTCGCAGACCGCCGGAGAGCACGGGCCTGTTCTGCTGCAGGATCATCACCTCATTGAAAAGCTCGCGCACTTCAACCGCGAGCGAATCCCCGAGCGCGTGGTGCACGCGAGGGGCTCGGCGGCCTACGGCCACTTCGTGGTGACGAACGAGATGAGTCGCTACACGCGCGCGCATCTCTTTGGCGCGCGGGGACGCAGTACTGAAACGTTTCTGCGATGTTCAATCGTCGCCGGAAGCCGCGGCGCCCCAGAAGCCGTGCGCGATCCACGGGGTTTCGCGTTGAAGTTCTACACCGAAGAGGGCAACTACGACTTGGTCGGCAATAACACGCCGGTCTTCTTTATCAGAGACCCCCTGAAGTTTCCTGACTTCATCCACTCGCAAAAGCCGGACCCCTTCACTCACCGTCAAGAGCCCAACAACGTGTGGGACTTCTTCTCACTCTCGCCCGAGGCGACCCACCAGTTCGTCATCTTGTTCAGCGACCGCGGCATTCCCGCGAGCTACCGACACATGGACGGCTTCGGTTCGCACACGTTTCAGTGGGTCAACGGCCAAGGTCAACAGTTCTTCGTCAAGTATCACTTCAAGACCAACCAGGGCATCGAGAACCTGACCTCGCAAGAGGCTGCCGTGGTGGCCGGTCAGAGTCCCGAGTCGCACAACAGCGACCTCATCGAGGCCATTGAGCGAGGAGAGTTCCCCAGCTGGACGCTGAGTGTCCAGATCATGCCGGTCAGCGAGGCGGCGGGGTACAAGGTGAACCCATTCGACGTCACCAAGGTGTGGAGTCACTCGGACTATCCACTCATCGAGGTGGGTACGTTGACCCTTGATCGCAACGCCGACAACTACTTCGCCGAGGTCGAGCAGTCCACGTTCTCGCCGGCCAACTTCGTGGCGGGTATCGGTCCCTCACCGGACAAGATGCTCCAAGGTCGGCTCTTTGGCTACGGTGACGCCCACCGTTACCGGGTGGGTGCCAATTCGGCTCACCTTCCCGTGAACGCAGCCAAGGCCACGACGGCGCAGAACTACAGCCGTGACGGATTCATGGCCGGTGGCACGAATGGCGGGCGCAGCGTTAACTACGAGCCCAACAGTTTGCACGGTCCCAAGGAAACCAACCAACCGCTCTACGCGGGCTTAGCGAGTGAAGGACTCTCGGGCAGCTACGTCTCGGACGAACATGACGGCGACGACTTCACCCAGGCCGGCGACCTCTATCGACTCCAGGAACCGGACGCGCAACAGCGCCTTATCGACAACATCGCCGACAGCCTGAGCCAGGTCACAATTGAAGGCGTCGTCGAGCGATCCATCGGGCACTTCGAGAAGGCCGACACCGACTTTGGCGCGCGGATCCGTGGGGCGATCGCGCAGCGACTCGCCTAAAAGTCTCTCATCGCAATTGAAATCCTGCGTCGCTCGGCCCTTCAGCGACTGCTGTTCGAACGACGCAGGATTGGTGGGTTGACGTGGTCCCGAAGGTCGTTGCCGTACCCAGAGCGAAAGTTAGCACTCGAGTTGATGCCACTGCGACGACGGGTTCGGGCGGTGACTGACGATTGCGGAAGGTCCGACTTGAGAGATCGGAATCCTGTCAGGCAACTTGTTTCGAAACTTGTCCGCTTAGGACCACTCTTCACTGAAGTCGCTCGACGTACTTTGTGAGACCGCGACCCGGGCGGGCGAGTCGTCGGCGTCATTGCATGGTGGTGAGAAAATCTTGCTGTCCGCAGGGCCTGGGGAGATCTCTGAAACTTTGGACGATTGCGTAAAATTGAGTCCCAGTCTTGAAGGATGTCGGCGTGAAGGTCGCGGAACGGTGGCCAACGAAAGTGGTGAATGGCCGTGAATAACTACTCCGTCGAGCAGTCCAGCGCATTGATACGAAGGACTGAAAACTGATGACTCACGCCATGAGTGTAAATTTTGACGCCATTCATGGTGCTTGAAGGTGGCATGCGAGAGCCCTGAGATCAAGCCCTGAGTCCTGTAGAGGTGATGACACTCCCGCGACATCGCGATCTTGTGACTCGATCGCGCTGCTTTGACCGTGGAGAATCAGGGGGAGGATCGAGGGATTTGGTGCCCGCCTCAATTGAG